>DATJII010000172.1:0-10002 GCA_035493435.1 Candidatus Limnocylindria bacterium
CGTGCCTGACGGAGCGGCCAGCTTGTCCCTGTGGATCAAGGAGCTCCATAGCAAAACAGCCCGTTGGCTGAATCAACTCGATAAAACGCCAGTGCGGTCGGTCTGGTACAACTACTGGGAAACACTTCTCACCCACCAACACTCGTATTTTGTGCGCTTGAAGTACGTTCATGAAAACCCGGTCAAACATGGCCTGGTAAATAGAGCCAGTCTGTATCGTTGGGGTTCTGCAGGGTGGTTTGAGCGCACTGTCAGTCCTGCCCAATATCAGACCATTCACCGGTGTCAGACCGGGTCCGTCCGAGTTCATGACGATTATGAACCGTCACCGGTTGCCTCGCCGTGAAACCGCCGTTTTGAGAGTTTGTCAACGCGCTCCAACCCAAGTCGTAGCCCCTTCAATGCCCATCTGTCAGCGAACCAACGCCCCTCCCAAAGCGGTAGCTTCGTCAAGCCTCGCGACCGCACTCCAGGCGCTGTTGCGTCATTCCAAACCCCTCCTATAAAAAACTCTCGGGTTTCCGGCCCGCCAGGAATTGGGACGCCGACATGCGCCGCCCGCCTTCCACCTGAACCTCCTCCAGCCGCAAGGCGTCCTTGCCGCAGGCCACCAGCAAAACCTGGCCGTCCGCCGGGATAACCTGCCCCGGACTCCCTTTCACGCCTTCCACCACGCCGGCCTTGTGAATTTTCATCAGCAAAGGCTGTGGTTCTGCGGGCAACTGGCAGAAGGCGCCCGGCCAGGGAGTGAACGCTCGAAGGCGATTCCACAAAACCCTGGCATCGTTGGACCAAACCAAGCGTCCGTCTTCCTTGGAAATCTTTCGGGCATAGGTAACCCCTTCCGCAGGTTGGACCTGCGGAATCAGCGTTCCCGCGATATAGCCCGGAATCGTCTCCAGCAGCAGTTTCGCGCCCATGGCGGCCAGGCGATCATGCAGGATCTGTCCGTTGTCTTCATCGGCAATGCGCGTGCGAGCGACCGAAATAATTGGCCCGGTATCCAGGCCCGCCTCCATTCGCATGATGCAAATCCCCGTTTCGGCGTCGCCTTCGGCAATAGCCCATTGAATCGGGGCCGCCCCCCGCCAGCGCGGCAGGAGCGACGTGTGGACATTCAGGCAGCCGAATCTTGGGACGTCCAATAACGCCTGCGGCAGGATCTGGCCATATGCCGCGACCACGATCAATTCCGGAGCGGTGGCGCGCAGTTGTTCAACAAACGCCGGATCACGAGCCTTCAGCGGTTGCAGAACAGGAAGGCCGCGGGCCAGCGCCTCCATCTTGGTGGGGGGAGGCGTCAACTCTAACTTACGCCCCACCGGTTTATCCGGTTGTGACACCACTGCCCGCACTTCAACGGATGGACAGTCGCAGAGCGCGGCCAGGACCACCCGGGCGAGGTCGGGAGTGCCCATGAAAACTACCGGGAGGCGCGACATACCCACTCTCAGGCTTTCTTCTTAGGCGGAATGTCGAAGCGAGGAAACAACGGCACGGGTTCACCCACTTGATGTCTGGCCACCAATTCACCCCACTTGGTCGATGTCCAGTGGTCGGGCTCACCGCAAACCTTCAATTGGGCATAGATGCGTTCGGAAGTCTTGGGCAGGAAAGGATGGAGCATCACTGCGAGAATGCGGCACGTCTCGATTAAATTATATAATACCGCATCCAGCCGTTCGGCCTGGGTGGGATCCTTGGCCAGGCTGAAGGGACGGTTCTGCTCAATATATTGATTACCGCGTACCACCAGTTCCCAAATCGCAACCAAGGCATCCTGCAAATGATTGCCGCGCAAATGCGATTCAGCTTTCGCCGCAATCGCCGCCGCCTCGCCTTCCAGTTCATTGGAGACCGACGCCAACACTCCACCCCGATACTTTTGGAGCATCGATAGCGATCGATTGAGCAAATTGCCCAATCCATTGGCGAGTTCGGCATTATACCGTCCTTCGAACCCAGCGTCGGTCCAATTGCCATCCGGCCCCAGGTCGAGCTCGCGAACCATGAAATACCGGAAGGCATCCTGCCCCCACTTGTCGATTACCGCCACCGGATCCACCACATTGCCGGTACTCTTGCTGAGCTTTTGTCCATCCTTTTGCCACCAACCATGCGCCAGGATCTGCTTCGGCAGCGGCGCCCCAGCCGCATGGAGCATGATCGGCCAATAGACCGCGTGGAACTTGATGATGTCCTTGCCTATGAGATGGACGTCCGCTGGCCAGATGCCCCGGGCTCCCGGAGGCGTCGGCGGCACCCGGTGTTCCCGCCGATAATAGTCCCCCAAACACGCCAATACCGCCGGATCGCCCGCCGACGCTGGCACACTGAAGTAGTTGGTTAACGCGTCGAACCAGACGTAATTCACATACGCCGGATCGAACGGTATCGGTATTCCCCAATTCAGGCGCGTGGACGGACGGGAAATGCAGAGGTCCTCCAGTTTTTCGGAACGGAGAAAACCCAGCACCTCGTTGCGGCGATAGTCCGGCTGGACGAACTGGGGATTTGCTTCCAAAAACTCAATGAGCCAGCCTTGGTACTTGCTCATCCGGAAGTACCAGTTCTCCTCCTTAAGCGGGACAACCTGTCCCCACTTGGCGTCCCAAGTCCCATCCTCGTTACGGTCCTTCTCGGTCAGGAAAGTCTCTTCCTTGATGGAATACCACCCATCGTAACCCGCCTTGTAGAGTTCGCCTTGGTCGCGCAGCTTCGTTAACAGCGCCCCCACGACTTCCTGATGACGTGGCTGGGTCGTACGAATGTAGTCGGTGTTGGAAAGATTCAGCTTCGCGATGAAGTCCGCCCAAAACGCCGCCCAGCCGTCGCAATAAGCCTGGGGATCCTTGCCTTCGGCCTGAGCCGCTTGCTGGACCTTTTGCCCGTGTTCATCCAAGCCCGTCAGGAAAAACACCTCTTCGCCAAAACTACGGTGCGCCCGGGCCATCACGTCGGCCAAGATCTTCTCGTAGGCGTGACCCAGGTGGGGAGCGCCGTTCACGTAGTCGATGGCCGTGGTGATGTAAAATGGCTTGCTCATCAGCCCAGTGAGCATGGCAGACGACGGCCTTGGTTCCAACCGCCAAACCATCAAAAAGCCTCCTGCTTCATGGTAAACTCCACCCGGCGACGTGAAACTGGCAGGTATCCAGCTCAGCAACCAACGCTGGGTCTCCGGGAACGCAATATGCACGAACCTTGGGGTTCAAGTGCGGTGGGTCCGACAGCGCATAGTTCCTGGCGAACGAACTTTGGCGGCGCAATTTTGCAAAGAGGCCCTTTGCGATTCGACCTGAAATCTTTAACGTCCCCGAAAATGAAAGTGCTCATCCTTGCCGCCGGTTACGCGACGAGACTGTATCCGTTAACGTTGACCCAGCCGAAACCCCTGCTCCCCGTGGCGGGCAAGCCGATGATCGACTTCGTACTCGATAACCTGAAGCCCATCAGTGGGATAGATCAGGTTTACGTGGTCACCAACGCCAAATTTGCCGGGCACTTTCAGGCCTGGGCAGACGGTGAAAAGCACGCCAATTCCGGCGTCAAATTCACCATCGTTAACGACGGGTCCACCGATGATACCAACAAGCTCGGGGCCATCGGCGATCTGGCCCTCGTCCTGGAAAAGGAAAATATCGATGACGACCTGATCGTGGTCGCCGGCGATAACCTCTTCAGCCAGAAGCTGGAGGCCTTCGGTACGTTCTGCAAAGCGAAGCAACAAGTCGTTTTGGGCGTGTACGACGTCGGCAGCTTGGAACAAGCCAAGAAGTATGGCGCCGTAGACGTGGATGACACCGGCAAACTGCTCAGTTTCGTTGAAAAGCCGACCAATCCCACGACCACTTTGATCGGCATCGCCTTGTACTACTACCCCAAGAATACCTTGGATTTGATCAAGCAGTACGTTGCTGAAGGCAACAACGCCGACCAACCGGGAAGGCTCATCCAGTGGCTTTACCCGCGGGTCCCGGTGCTTACCTGGAGCGTTCCCGGTATCTGGTACGACATCGGTTCCAAGGAGACACTGGAAGAGGCCAATCGCATCTTCGCCCGCCGGTAGGCACCGTCGTTTCGCGCTTTCTTACAGCCTTCCATCCCGGGTGGGAGTAACCTCCTACCCGGTTCATGAACGCGCAGCCTCGCCAGGCGTCCGGCGCCGTCGTCGTCGTCGCCATGTTCGTTTTCATCCTGTCGCTGGCAGGAGGCGCATGGTTTTTCACGCGCGATTCCAACCGCGACGCTGCTTTCGCCGAGTCCATGAACTCGGGAAAGAGCTACTTCGATTCCGGCAACTACGTCCAGGCCATCGCCGCCTTTCAGAAGGCACTGGCCATGAATCCAGCCAATCCGGACGTTCACCTTAATCTCGCCAATGGCTTTCTCCGCGCCGGGCAACCTGACCGGGTCCTGACCCACGCGAGCGAAGCCCTCCAATTGGAGCCCGGAAATGCTGCCGCCTTTTATCTGGCGGGGTGTGCCCTGCTCCGCCAAGGCGCGTTTTCAAATGCGGTCCAAAACCTCTCCCAAGCGAAACAAATCGATCGCACGGTCAATGCGGTCGGGTTTCAACTGGGGCGGGCGTATCTGGGATGGGATAAACTGCAAGACGCCGCCACGGAGTTTACCGAGACCTTGGAGTTCGAAAAGGAACACCCCTCGGCCCATTATCAACTGAGCCAGGTCTTCCTACGGGAAGGACTAAAAGACGAGGCAGCTCGTGAACTGGCGGAGCATCAGCGAATCCAATCCGGCAAATCAGGAGCATCGGATGATCCGGCGGTATTCGAACGGTGCAAGCACACGGAAATCATAGCCCCATCGGAACTCGAACAACCGACAAACACAGGCGCGGTCGTGCGCTTCATCGACCAGACCGAAACCGCTTTTGGACCGGAGGCCACCCAATTCGCTGGACCTTTGGCCCTCTTGGATCTCAATCAACAGGGGTGGAACGATCTTCTGGCCTTCCGAAAGGACGGAGACCTGCAATTGTTGTGGAACACCAATGGCACTTTCAGGTCCCGTACAGCCGCTATCCGAGTTCCGACCGGAAAGACTCACGCCCTCATCGTCGGTGATTTGCAGAATGATCGCTTCGACGACGCCATCATCCTGGGTGAAAAGGGCACCCAGGTCATTCGGTTCGCCACGAACGGCAGCGCCACCGACGTGACGGGAAGCGCGGGGCTGCAGGATCTCAAAGCCGCCGCGGGTGCGGTGGTCGATATGGATTTCACCGGCCGCTTGGGGTTGCTGGTAGCGGGTCGTGAGGGCGGGCGTTTCCGAGTCTTCACCAACCTTACCTCTCTCGGCGGCCAGGAGATCCTTCCAGCCGTCTTTCGCGAACGAAAACTGGCCGATGCCACCTCCTCGTTCAGCGGAGTCTCGCAAGTAGCGGTGGACGATTGGAACAATGATGATTTACCTGATGTATTTCTAACCCGCCGCGGTCAACCACCGGCCCTCCTCGTCAATCAGCGCGCCTCCGGCCTCGGCGTCTCGTCCGTTCGAAATGACTGGCCCGAGGCCATTGGACTGGCCATAGGTGACCTGAACGGCGACCGCCGAAACGATCTCCTGCTCATTACCGAGAACGCCTTGGCTATATACTTTGGCGGTCTCAAGGAACCCTATCGGATTCCCGCGCGTCATCATGGTTTGAGTTCCGTTCGCCTGCTCGACTACGACCACGATGGCTGGCTGGATGTGGTGGCCTGGGGCGATCAAGGATTGCGGGTCTGGCGCAATCGCGGTCGGCACGGATTTCACGAAATGACGACCGAACTGGGGCTGCAAATCCTGGCCAATCGACCGGTGACCCACTTCGTCGCCGCTGACTTCGACAAGGATGGCGATAGCGATTGGATTGTCGCCCTGGCAAGCGGCGGATTACGATATCTCCGGAACGACGGCGCGAACGTCAACGGATTGCTGAAATTGCACCCCATCGGCAACCGTTCCAACGCCAACGGGCTGGGGATCCGGGTGGAACTGGCGGCGGGCAACTGGCACGCCATACGGACGATCCAATCGCTGCCTGTGGAAATTGGTATCGGCCGCCATACCAAGATCGACGCCGTGACTGTCCGGTGGTTCGACAACCAGCTCGTCGAGACCGACGTGACCGCCAACCCGCGCGAGATTCACCCATTACTGGAAATCACCAGCCGGAATACCGGGTCCTGCCCCTATTTATACGCCTGGGACGGCCACGGATACCGGTTCGTCACGGATGTCCTGAGCGCCGCCCCACTGGGCCTGCCCGCACGGGAAGGAGTCTATATCGAGCCGAATCCGCACGAGTGGTTGCGCTTGGGCACCGAACAGGAATTCCCAGCCCGCGGGGGGAACTACGAAATTCGCCTCACCGAGGAATTACGGGAAGTCCTCTACCTGGACCAGGTGCGCTTGGTCGCAGTGGATCATCCCGCCAACTGGGAAGCCCACACCACAAGCAAGCTAGTCTCGCCACCTTCCTTTTCGAATCCCGGCGCGACCGGCCTTGTGCATCGCCGATCCCTGGTTTCCGCCACCCGGCTTGATGGAACCGACGTCACAACTGAACTGAAGGAGATCGATCAGCGTCGCGCTTCACCTCCGGGTACCCTGAATCCCCAGATTCGCGGCACGGCTGTTTCACACGGCTATATTCTTGATTTTGGTGAACTCGACGTGAGTCGACCCTGGGTCATGGCGCTGACCGGCTGGCTCCGATTCGGCGGCGGCATGGGCAATATGGCTGCGTCGCGGATCGCCGATTTCCCCAACCCGTTTCCACTTCTGGACGCAGAGACATCCCGAGGCGTATGGCAACGGGTTGACGTCACGGTGGGTGCTCCCGCTGGCAAGACTAAGACTATTCTGGTCGATTTGGCGGGCAAGCTTCCTGCAGGCACACGCCGCCTGCGCCTGAGCGAATCCTTGGAGCTTCATTGGGACTGCATCAGCCTTTGGGAAAAGCCCACCGGTCCAGACCCCACTGAAACAATCGTCGCTCCGAAAACGGCGCACCTGCATTGGCGCGGCTTCAGCACTGTTGCTGAACCCGTTTGGGGCGAGCATGTGTCACCCGCCTACGATCAGGTACAGCTACGTCCTCCCTGGCGGATAACGCCCAGTGGATGGGCAACGCGCTACGGCAACGTGACCGAATTGCTGGCCCACGAAGACAACGCCTTGGCCATCGTCGCCGGCGGTGACGAATTAAGCCTTTCGTTTGCCGCTTCAGGTTTGCCTCCCAAGCCCTCCGGTATGGAACGCACCTTCTTCCTCGCCCTAACCGGATGGGATAAGGACGCCGACTACCATGTGCCTACAGGGGACCAAATCGAGCCGCTTCCGTGGCAGGGCCAGAATGCGCAAGCCATCGGGCAGGAAACTCGACCCGGCTTCGATTCCGATACACTCCATCAACAATACAACACCCGTTGGGTGGGGCCGCTGACCTTTGACCGGCAATCGGCAAGGCGGTAAGCAAAGTCCTAGGTCTTGCGCCCAGAATCGGCCAGGCGCCGACGGGATAGCCACTGGTTGAACTGATCCAGGACCACCGCCAGGATGACCACCGAGCCGATGATCAATTGGCTATAGTTCTGGTCGATGTGCAGGATGACGATCCCGCTCGAGATAATCTGGATAATGAGCGCTCCCAGGACCGCGCCCAAAGCCGTCCCGCGTCCGCCGGAAAGACTCGCTCCACCCACCACGGCAGCCGCAATCACGTTCAACTCGTATCCTTGACCATCCGCCGAAGTCGCCGAGCCGTAGTAGCCCAACGCCAGGAGGGAGGCAATCCCGGCGCTCAAACCGCTGATCGTGAACACCCCCATCTTGACCCAACCCACGCGCAGTCCGCTATAGCGACTTGCCATTTCATTCCCGCCCACGGCGTAAATTCGCCGTCCACTCGTGGTGCGGCTCAGCCATAGCCCACCCAGCACGAGGACGATCACCATCACCAACAACGGCACCAAGGTCAGCCCCCCGGCGGTTTGCCATTTTACCGCGTTGCGAAATACTTCGGGATATCCGCCAATACTAAGACCACTGGTCCGCACAAAGGCGATCCCGCGAAAAATGGCCATGCTACCCAGAGTAATGATAAAGGGATGCACCCGTAGCGCGACTACCATGGCGCCATTCAAAAATCCGCACAACAATCCTGCCAGCGGACAAAGAAACGCAGCCAGCGCCACGCTTGCCCCCGTGGCATTGGGTCCTTGCGCCTGCAGGACCAAGCCTGCAATCACTCCCGCCAACGCGTAGATCGAGCCGATACTCAGGTCAATCTGCCCCGCGATGATCACCGCCGTCATGCCAACGGCCATGATCGCAATGAAGCTCGTATCCTTGGCGAGTTGGGTCAGGTTTTCCGCGTTCAGAAAGAGGTTAACGCGTTCCTTGACCAACGCTTTGTTCCCGTCCGCGTCAACTGCGAACACCCGTTCCCGCGATCCGTCAGCGGCAATCGTGAATCGCGGACGCTCCACCGAACCGCCAAAGAGTGTCAGCAGCACGCCCAAAACGAGGACGACGATTAATAGTCCCCCTTCCTGGAAACGCCATCGGCTCTGGGCCGACCCGAGGTTACGCATGGTTTTCCCAACGCTAGCCGAGCCCGGAGCGCAACTTCAAGGCTGGCTGGCACGATTTGAGAAAGCTTCGTCAAGCAGGGTCGATTCCACCCCACAACGGGAATCCCGAAGCACGCCGCCGATTTTTGTTCCGTCGGCCATGAAAAAAGAGGACAACGCCATTCCAAGGCGCCAATCGTTTTCACCAAATGGAGCATCACCTAACTTGCCACCAGAGGACCGCCCTTAATGATGCCCCCTTCGGACCGCGCGTCACCGCCTTCCTCGGGAAAATGTTCCCAAACGTCCTGTTGATCGCACTGGGGATATTCTTGAGTGGCCTGCCCTTTACCTGTGGCGCCGAGGCCAGTGCCCCTATCAAACTCCAGCTCAAGTGGAAGCATCAGTTCCAATTCGCCGGTTACTACGCCGCAGTGGAGCAAGGGTATTACCGGGCCGCCGGACTGGAGGTGACCCTTATCGAAGGTGGGCCCCACCTTGATTTCGGTGGTTTGATTGCATCAAACGCGGTGCAATACACCGTGGGACTGCCTTCGATGCTCCTGCGCCGGAACGAAGGACTCCCAGTCGTGGCCTTGGCAGCCATCTACCAACACTCGCCGGAAGTGATGCTCGTCCGCGAAGATTCGGGGATCACCAATCCCCAACAGATGGCCGGGCGGCGCCTCATGATGGCAGTGGAGGATACTCCCGGCGTCCTGGCGATGTTTCGTAACGAAGGCCTTCCGGACGGCGCCATCAAGCGCATCCCCTACGATTTTAACCTGGAAAGATTGATCAACCGGGAAATCGATGGCATCGGCGCTTATATCACTGACGAACCTCTGTATTTCAAGAGCCGCGGCGTGGAAGTCCGGGCCATAAGACCACAAACGTACGGGGTTGATTTCTACGGCGATTGCCTTTTTACCTCCGAGCAAGAACTGATCCAACATCCCGAACAGGTCAAAGCCTTCGTGGATGCCAGCCTCAAAGGCTGGCAGTACGCCATGCATCACGTGGACGAAATGGTTGACGTCATCGTCCAACGCTACCACCCCGGGAAAAGCCGCGAGGATTTGCGTTACGAGGCGGCGCGAATGGCGGAACTCATGTTCCCGGACTTGATCGAAGCCGGGCATATGAATACCGGCCGGTGGAAGCATATCGCGGATACTTATGTTCGCCTGGGAATGCTCAAGCCGGATTATTCGCTGGAGGGTTTTATCTATGACCGCAATCCCCCGCATGATCCATCGTGGGCTCGGTGGACCATTGGCGGCGTCGCACTGTTCGCCATAGGCCTCGGGAGTGTGACGGTTTACCTCATGCGAATGACCCGGCGCATTGCCCGCGCGGAACACGAAGCCCAGGAGGCACGGGTGGTGTTGCAATCGGTACTCGACGCGATTCCCATCGG
>DATJII010000173.1:0-9166 GCA_035493435.1 Candidatus Limnocylindria bacterium
GGGGGAATCGGGCTTACTCCGCCGACCACCGGAATCGCGACCAAGCCACGAGGCCAAAGACTGCGGTAAAGGCGGCGAGGATTCCCATCGGGACAAGCGCGTGGCTGAAATCCAATCCCCGCCACGTCATCGCGTCGAAGCCATCCATCGCCCAACGGGTGGGAGTGGCCATCGACGCCGTTTGCAGCCACTTGGGAAAGATAAACGAGGGAACCCAGGCACCGCCGATCATGACCAGGAGCAACATCACGGCGATGCCGATGCCCCGGGTTCCGGCAGGGGTCTTGCCGAGGGCGGCAATGGTCAATCCCAGGCTCGAAGCCATCAACGAAGCCAGGACCAGGCAACCCGCAAAGCCCGCCCAGCTACCCTCAATGCGCACTCCGAAAACCAGCATGGCGAAGACGAAGCAACCTCCCATGGATAGCAGGGCTATGCAGGCATAACTTAGCCCCTTGGCGAGCAGCAGGGTGCCCCTGGCCAGGGGGGCGGAGCGCAGGCGGCGAAACATGCCCGATTCCCTTTCCCGCAGCAGGCCCACGGCCATTTCCAGCATCGACATCAAGACGAATTGGAGGCTCATGCCGGCAAAGGAATGCGCGTAACCGTTGTACACTCCGGTGGTCGAATGCGTGAGCGGCACCGACTGGGTGGTATAAGGAAGCGGGATGCCCAGGCTGTTGTCGGCGGTGGTTGCACCATTGGTACCGCCATTTCCGAACAATGAGCGATTGGTCCGGGCGGCCAGGAAATCATCGGTCCGCGCCAGCATGTCCCGATATAATTGACGGTCGCGCGGCGAGAGGTTGGAACGGCGGTCCAGATCGTCCATTCCCTGCCGCACGTAGTCCCGCACGGTTTCGGTGGAGACGGCATTTTGAACCACCGATTGGAGGAGCTTTGGGATGAGCAAACCGGAAACCAGGGATTTTTCAAAATCCCGCGACGGATCGTGAAGAAGCGTGATCACTGGACGCCGGTTCGTATTAAACAATGCTGCCAGCGAATTTTCCCCCAAGCCTGCTGGTAATACCAATGCCACCGGCTTCTTGCCAGCGAGCACCCATTCTCTCGCGGTCGACTCATTGGTGACCGTTACTTGGAAGGTGGTGTCCCGGGTGAAATTGCTGACCACTCCCCGGGACACGGCGGATTGATCGAGATCTACTATCACCACATTCACGCCCGTCGGTCCGGAGCCTTTGTTGTTGCCATTGAACAAATAGCCCATGAACGACGCGAGCCCGATGGGGACGCCAAAAAGCATGATCAACGCACGGCGGTCCACGAAGAACAGCTTCAAATCGAGACGGAACAGGGCCAGCAGTTGGTTCATAGGCAATTAACCGTCGCGGAGCGAACGTCCGGTGAGTTGGAGGAAAATATGTTCCAGGCTGGGGCGCTGGGCGGTGACGTCCATGATGGCGTACCGGCGGATACTCAGGGATTCCAGAATGGCCCCCGCGTGGTTGAGTTCCGCCAGTTGGAGCGTGAGAGTGACACCCACGATTTCGACTCCTGTCACCCCTGGCAGTCCGCGCAAGTGCGAGACGGTTGCCGCGTCTGGTTCGGTGGCGAGTTCGACCTTCAGGGGATGGGCGCCTGTCGATCGCTGTTTCAACCCCGACCGCGTGTCATCCGCGATAACGTGGCCGTGGTCGATGATAATGATCCGGTCACAGAGCCGCTCCACCTCTTCCATGTAGTGGGTGGTATAGAGGATGGTCTTTCCCTGCCTCCGCAGGGCCTCGATGTTGTCAAAGATGGCATTTCGGCTTTGGGGATCGACACCCACCGTGGGTTCATCCAGCAGCAGGATTTCCGGATCGTGCATCAGGGCCACCGCGAGGTTCAGGCGCCTTTTCATGCCGCCGGAATAGGTCTTTACCTTGTCCTTGGCGCGGTCCTCCAAGCCGACAAACGCGAGGGCCGATTTTGCGGACTCGGCCAGGCGATTCCCCGTCCATCCATACAACCCGCCGAAGAATGACAGGTTTTCGCCGGCGCTGAGTTCCTCATACAACGCGAGTTCCTGCGGCACCAAGCCAAGAAGTTTTTTGCGCGGGTCGGTTTCACCCGTCAGGGGCTTGCCGTCGAGGAGGACTTCGCCGGAGTCGGCCTGCACCAATCCGGCAATCATCGAAAGGGTGGTGGTTTTGCCCGCGCCGTTGGGCCCCAACAGGCCCGTGCAACCTCCGCGTTCCAGGGTAAAGGACACTCCGTCGACGGCGGTGCGGGCGCCAAATTTCTTCACCAATTGCCGGGCGGCGAGGAGCGGAGGGCTCATGCCAGAGCACGCTAGGGGGACGGGCCGGAGGCGGCGAGTGGAAATTAGAGAGAGGATTCCATCAGTTCTAAAGAATTCACTGACCAGCCGCCAAGTCATCGCTTGCCGAACCGACTGGCTACTCTTTAGTCTGGGGCCATGGCAAAAATCCTTCTCGTGGATGACGAGCTAACCATGGTCCAAATGGTGGCCGAGATTCTGCGTAACGAAGGTCACGAGGTATTCCCTTTCACGAATCTGACTGGCGCCCTCGACGCCCTTCAGGTTCGCCAGCCGGACTTGGTCATTACCGATCTTTATCTGGATCGGACCAAGCCCCACGGCATGGAGATCATCCAAAAGGCCCGGGAACTGAACCCGCCTCCCACCGTGTTGATCATGACCGGTTTTGCAACGGTGGATAGTGCCGTCGAGGCCATGCGGTTGGGGGCGTTCGATTACCTGCAAAAGCCATTCAAGCTGGAGGATCTTCGTTTCCGGGTGGCGCGGGCACTAAACCAAGCGGCGGTAGTGGCCGAAAACACCTACCTGCGCAAAGAGGTCAAACGAAAGTACGGCTTCAGCCAGCTAATTGGTGCGAGCCAGAAGATGCAGCAGGTCTTCCGGATGATCGAGCGCGTGGCGTTGACTGACGCCACCATCCTGATCTTGGGCGAAAGCGGTACGGGCAAGGAGTTGGTGGCACGCGCGTTGCACTTCAACTCGCGCCGCCAGGCTGGACCCTTTATCCCAATTAATTGTTCGGCCCTACCCGAAAACCTGCTGGAGTCGGAACTCTTTGGACATCGCAAGGGAGCTTTTACCGGGGCCATCAACGATAAGAACGGCCTGTTCCATGACGCCGACGGCGGGACCATTTTCCTCGACGAAATCGGCACCATGCCCGCCCAACTGCAGAGCCGCCTGCTTCGTGTTCTGCAAGAGAAGGAAGTCCGGCGCGTCGGCGATAACTCGCCCACCTATGTGGATGTACGGGTCTTGGCAGCCACTAACGAGAAATTGGAGCAGTTGGTGAAAGACGGGAAATTCCGGGAGGATCTCTATTACCGTTTGAACGTCGTCCCGATCGAATTGCCGCCTTTGCGGGAACGCAAGGACGACATCCCGATGCTGGCGACGCATTTTCTCCGGGATCGCACGCATGCCCGAACAGGACAGGCCTTTAAAATCAGCCGTCGTGCGATGGAGGCACTCCAGCTTCACGATTGGCCCGGCAACGTGCGCGAATTCCAAAACGCCATCGAACGCGCCGTAGTGCTTTCCGACGGGCCACTGATTTGTGCGAGCGACTTGCCTGCGGTCGTGGCCTCCAAGGCTCAAGGCACTGACAAGGACGAGGAACGGCAATTGGCCATCATGGAAGCCCCTGTCGGAGCGCCTCCCCCGGGGCAAGCCGGTGCTACTGCTGCTGGCACAGAGGGCGCAGGGGACAAGACCGGGATACCCCTGCCCGCCGATGTCATCAGTCTCAAGAAATTCAACCGCGACCAGGAGACGGCCTATATCAATCACGTCCTGGCCATGACCTCCAACGACAAGGAAGAGGCGGCGCGCCGATTGGATATAAGCCTGGCCACGTTATATAGGAAACTGGCGGAGGATGCGGTATAGGGGACAGATTTTTCGGTGAAAGTTTTGGAAATGAATGACCTGCGGGATGCGATTTTAGGCGCTTTATAGCTGCAAATCTCTTATCCCCGCGCCTCCGTGTCTCCGCGTGAGTTTTTGTCTTTTTCTCTTATGAAAACTTGCCGACTGACACGGTTGGCTACTCCAAAGCGGCAGATTCGCCAAACCAGCGCGGCCGCTGCCCAAACGCTTCGCAATCGCTTCTGCCAAAGAAAAAGGCCAGCATTTCGCCGGCCGTTGTGTCATCTCGCTTTCCCCGCCTATAACTTCACCGGCACGATGCGCGACAGTTTGTCGGAGGCGGCGCCGGTGAACCAGCCGCCGTATTCCAGGATATAAAGGGCGCCATCCGGCCCGAGTTGCATGGCAATAACCCCGGCGGTCAGGCCGGAGGCGAACGGTTCGGTCTTGGTTACGGTATTGTCCGCCGGATTGACTGTCGCATAGCGGATCCATTTGCGCACCCAATCGGCGTAGAACATGCCGCCTACAAAGGAGGCCGGGAAATCGTTGGTACCATGTTGTTGGCGATAGATCGGTCCGACGGTCGCGTTGGCTCCGCGATCATGAATCCAAGTGATGTAAGGCTTCGTGGCGTCCGCGATCGGGCAATCGCCACCATAGGTGCCCAAGTTGTTGCCCATGCACCGGGGCCATCCGTAGTTGCCACCTGGCTTGAGCCAGTTGACCTCTTCCCAGTCTTCCGGCCGGTCAAAGCCCACTTCGCCCACATATGCGCGTCCTGTTTCTTGATCGATATGCAGGGTGTAGGGATTCCGATGGCCAAAAGTGTAGATGGCCGGGTTGGCATCCGAACGTCCCACAAAGGGATTGTCGTTCGGGATCGAGCCGTCGAGGTGGATACGCAAGGTTTTGCCCCGCATATCGGTCAGGACTTGCGGCTGGTTCTTGGGATCGTTGAAGAAACCTCGGGTATCGCTGGAGACATTGTTGTCACCCACGGTGGCGTAGAGGCATTGGTCCTTTTGATTGTACTGGAGCGCGCCTCCCTGGTGAAAGCCCTTGGTGGAAACCCATTCCAGAAGAACCTTTTCCGAGCCTTCTTTGAAGCCCGTGGCGTGGCTGGGATTATCCACCGTGAAGCGGGCGATCCGGTTGGACCAACCGGTTTCGTAAACCGGCGAGTAGTAGAGATAAACGTAACCGTTCGAGAGGTAGTTCGGGTCAAATTCGATGCCGTGCAGCCCACGTTCGTTGGATTCCTTTCCGGGAATGGGCTCCCAACAGACCTTCAAATGCGTGACCACGTCGTTGGTGCGGGTTTGAAAATCGTAGGCCCAGATGTCGCCACGGCGACCCGTCAGCCACAAGCGTCCGTCCGGGCAAAACTGCAAATACAACGGCTCGGGGATGTTGCCCATGACCAGAGTCTCGTACTTGAAGCCATTGAGCAGTTTCACGGACGACTCGGCCTTGGCGCGTTCCGCGTCAGTTGCTGGCGTCAGCGGTTTTTCCTCCGCCACGGCCGTCAGGGCCAGCAAGGCGCCCAAGGCAAATGCTCTGAGATTCATAAGAAGTTTGAAGACTGGCAAAACCACCGCGTCATTCAACTTCCCTCGCTGTTATTTCGAAGAAAAGCGCTTCGTCGGGAAGTGGGCGGCGGGATAAACTCAGAAAATTTCCAACGTCATGCCCTTCGTACGTTCCATTCTGGTGGTCAGTGTTGCTGCGGGTCTCAGCGCGGGTTATCGGCTGCGCGCCGCTGACCCCGATCCGTTTGCCGAGAATGTCCGCACGACGGCGCCGCTTCCGCCAGTGGAACAGCAGGCCAAATTTCACCTGCCGCCGGGCTTTGAAGTCCAACTCGTCGCCGCCGAGCCGGACATCAACAAGCCGATGAACCTGTCGTTCGACGCCCTCGGACGACTTTGGGTCACTACGAGCGTTGAGTATCCGTTCCCGGCGCCGCCCGATCGCGCGGCCCGGGACCGGTTGATGATTTTCAGTGACTTCGACGCCACCGGCCGCGCGAAAAGTGTTACAGAGTTCGCCAACGGTCTGAATGTCCCCATCGGCGTCTATCCCTTCCGTACGGGGAGCGGGGGGGCATCCGAAGGTTGGAAAGTCATCGTGTGGTCGATTCCCAATATCTGGTTGTTGGAAGACACCGACAACGACGGCAAGGCGGATAAGAAGACGTTGCTTTACGGTAAGTTCGATACGACTCGGGACACCCACGGAAACCTTTCCAGCTTCCATCGCGGTTTCGATGGCTGGCTCTACGGGACGCACGGGTTTAACAACGATTCCCACGTGAAGGGAGCCGACGGCCACGAGGTTCATATGAACTCGGGCAATACCTGGCGGGCCACCCTGGACGGTCTGCGCATCGAGCACCACACCCACGGGCAGGTCAATCCCTTCGGCCTCAGTTGGGACGCTCGCGGCAACTTGTATTCCAGCGACTGCCATAGCGCCCCGATTTACCAATTGCTGGATGGGGGTTATTACCCCAGTTTTGGCAAGCCGAACGATGGGCTGGGATTCGCGCCAGTCATGATGGAACACGCCCACGGCAGTACGGCCATCGATGGCGCCCTGTACTATAATGACGATCTTTGGCCCGCCGAGTTCGCCGACAATTTCTTTATCGGCAACGTGATGACCAGCCGGTTGAACCGCGATCATATAGTCTTCCATGGTTCCAGTCCCAGCGCGGTCGAACAGCCCGATTTCCTGACGACCGACGACCCCTGGTTCCGTCCGGTGGATAACCAGCTCGGGCCGGACGGCGCGATTTACGTCGCCGATTTCTATAACCGCATCATTGGCCATTACGAGGTCCCGCTGAGCCATCCCGGGCGCGACCATGACCACGGACGCATCTGGCGTGTGGTGTATAAGAATCCGAACGGCGAGGCCGCCTTGCGTCCCGTGGCGCTGAAGACGGGCATTCCCGGCCTGGTGGAGGAATTGGGCAGCCCGAATCTGACCCGGCGAATGCTGGCGGCCAATGAGTTGTCTGACCGTTTTGGCTGGAACGGTCCCGCTGGAGCAGCCGTGCGTACCGCCTTCGATCACCCCGCCAACTCTTTTCAGAAGATTCATACCCTGTGGCTCCTGATGCGTTGGAATCAGTTGAGCTCAGGTGACCTGGATTCGGTCCTCACCAGTCCGGACGCCACGGTGCGGGTCCATGCCCAGCGCGTTTTGGCCTCCAGCGTTGGCGGAATGAAAGCGGCGGCGGAGGTGGATCACGCTCTGGCTGCGGGGCTGAAAGGATTGGCCGACGGCGATGCCTTGGTCCGCCGTTGTGCGGCGGAGGTGCTGGGAACTGTGCCCCGTTGGGAGCATGTCAAACCGCTCCTGCAGACCCTCGCGGCGACCGACAGCGCAGACACGCATCTGATCTATGTATTGCGCAAAGCGTTGCGGGATCATATGGCCAATCCCGTGGTGGCTACCCGGATGCTGAGCGAGAAATTTGCGGCTGCTGACGTGGCCCAACTTCAAAGCGTCGCGATGGCCGTTCCTTCGCCGGAATCCGCCGCCTTTTTGCTGCGAACGGCTTTGGGTACCGGGGCGGTATTGGCAAAGGACGCTCCCGCCATGGGTGACATCCTGAGGCACGCTGCAAGGTACGCCCCGGAATCGGACCTGGGCCGCATCGCCGGTTTCGCCCAAAAACACTACGGGGCTGATGTGGGTTCGCAATTAGACTTGTTCCAACAGATTGACCAAGGCTTGCAGCAGCGCGGCATTGCTGCCCCAGCGTCCATTGGTGCGTGGGGGCAAAAGATCGCCACCGGTGTCTTGTTGGATGGCACGTCGAGCCAGTGGCACAATGAACCCCTGGAAGCGGCCCCCACCCGGAATCCCTGGGATTTCCAGACGCGGCGTTTCTCCGATGGCACCGAACACCAGGTCTTGTCCAGTTTCCCCCGCGGCGAGAAGCTCACCGGGCGATTGGTGGCCAATATAGTCATACCCTCCAAGCTCAGTTTCTGGCTCGCAGGTCATGATGGCCCGCCGGACAAACCGGCCCAGGGAAAAATCGGTGTTCGATTGCTGAACGCCAAGGGTGAAGTCCTGCAACAAGCGGCCCCGCCGCGCAATGATGTCGCCCGGAAAATAAGCTGGGATCTGTCCCGGAACGCGGGAGAAAAGGGGACCTTCGAGGTCACCGACGGTGACACCGGGGATGCCTATGCCTGGGTGGCGTTGGGCGGATTGGAAGGAATCTCGATGCCGGAGACTGCGCCCGCGAGCTTTGTCGAACGTGCCATCACCGCCTGCAATATCATAGGGAAAGTGGGATGGCCTGACGACGCGGCGATCCAGGCCAAAGGTCGAACGGTTTTGCGGGAATTAGCGGCCACGCCCGGTGACGCCGAATTGCGCGTGGCGGCCTTCCGAAGTGTGGCAGCCAGCGGGATTCAGGAAAATCGGGATTGGGTGGCTCCCTTGTTGGAGGATGGCCATGCGCCCGCCAGCTTGCGCGAAGTGGCCGGGGTCATGGTGGCCCAACGCGAGCCCAAGACTTTGGTGACAGCACTGAAATCGGCGCCAGCCTCGTTGCAATCGAAATGGGCGGCCGCTCTGGCTTCAACGGCGTCCGGTGCTGGAGTTCTGTTGGAGGGCGTGGCTGCGGGCAATATCTCCGCCCGCCTGCTCCAGGAAAAGTCCGTGCGCGACAAACTCACCGCCTTGAAAGATCCGAATATTGAGTCAAGGGTGACCGCGCTGACCCGGGAATTGCCGGCTGTCGATGTGGCGCGCGTGTCCCTCATTGCCGCTCGTCGCAATGGTTTCGACGCCACCCACGCCTCCGCGGCCACCGGGGAAAAAATCTTCCAACAAAACTGCGCGGTGTGCCACCAGATCAACGGCCAGGGTGGTTTGGTGGGACCGCAACTCACCGGCGTGGGTAACCGTGGATTGGACCGCTTGTGCGAGGATATACTCGATCCGAATCGCAACGTTGACCGCGCGTTTCGGCAAACGGTCGCCACTCTCAAGGACGGAGACACCATGAGCGGACTATTTCGCCGCGAAGAAGGTGAACTGCTGGTTTTTGCCAATGCCACCGGACAGGAATTTTCGCTCAAGAAAGCGGACGTCGCCTCCCGCCGGGAGAGCGAGTTGTCGCTGATGCCCGACAATTTCTCAGAAGTGATTCCAAACGGCGACTTCAACCACCTGCTCGCCTATCTCCTGAGCCAGACCGGTCGCAAGTAGCTAAGTAGACATCCCGGGCGGTCGCGACAGCGTCTTGGAGTTCCTCCTTCG
>DATJII010000174.1:0-25489 GCA_035493435.1 Candidatus Limnocylindria bacterium
CTTCGTCGGCTACTGGGGACCTGCCAATAACTGGCCGCCGCTCCGATTGCTTTCGACCCCAATACCTGCTTACTTACTTCCGTGCGCCAATTTGCTTGGATCTTTCTTCGACTGGCGGCGTGCCTGTCCCTTTTGTTGGGAGTTGCTGGCTGCCAGTCGTATGGAGACGCCGACTGGAAGTCCTTGGTCGGCCACTATTCCTTTGATGAAGCCGTCAAGGAACTGGGACCGCCCGGCAACAAGGAAACGTTGACCGATGGAACGGTGGTGGCCGAATGGCTTACCTCCAAGGGGCGGGTCCACGGCAGTACCAGTTATGGCATGTGGCGCTCGGGCTGGATCAACCTGGATTCAGGCCCGGACTATTACCTTCAGTTGCAGTTTGGTCCCGACCACCAATTGTCGAGTTACAAGCGGGTTTTGAAATGAGCGGTTCTCCCAAAGCGGACCCTGGCCATCGAATCGATTTTCTCGAGTGGCTGAATCGTATCCTCATCGTGTGCCTGGCCCTGGCGGGTCTGGCTTGGATGGGTCTCAAATTCGCGCCCGCCATCAACAAAGACCGCCGCCTGAACGAGGAACTGCAGCGCAAAGAGGAAACCGCCGCGAAACTCGCCGCCGAACACCAACGGAACCGTGCGAAAATCGAGGCGTTGAAGACGAACCCGCACGCGATAGAAAAAGCGATTCGCGAACGTTTGGGCTATGGTCGCTCGAACGAATTGATTGTGACATTTTCCGATTCGGTGCCGACCAACACTCCAGTCCCCACTCCAGCTACCAACCGCACCCGTCCATGAACTCCCCACTTCGCCGCTGCCTTCGTTTCGGCTCGCTGGTCCTACTGATACTGGCGCTATCGCAATGCGGCACGGCGCAGACTTTGCGGAGTTTCTACGACGCCATATGTGGGCTACCCGGGGTCCGAATAACTGACAACACCGATCCGAACCAGGTGACGATCGTGCAGAGCGCCGAAAGTCTGGGCGACGAATCGCTGTGGTCGAGCGATCTGACGCTGGGGTCCACCGAACACAGCCACGATTGGTACGATCCCGCCGCCCGAGCGGAACGCCGCCGATTCTATCGTTACCTCAAAGTTCCGCGGACACCCTTGGCGCCGGTGCCCAATTTTCGGCTTACCGATCATTTGGGATTCTCCCATGAGCTTCTGCGAGAAGGTGATGCCAAGGTGGTCGTCCTGGCTTTTACCGATAACGATTCGCTTGGCGCCCTCGCAGAGCAACTTGCTCCGCTAATGGATCGGTTTGCGGCCAGTCCCATTCGGTTTTGGCTCGTCAATCCCGTTGATACCCGAGAATCCCTCAGCGTCGCCGCGCAACAGCAAGGGATCCAGAAACCCATCCTGCATGACGCGGCACAACTCGTTGCCAAAGCGTTTGGAGCAACCACCGCTGGTGAAGTCATCGCCGTGAGCATTGATGACTTTACCGAGGTGTATCGAGGTGCCGTTTCAGATCTCTGCGCCACGCCCACTGGCAGCGTCCAGCAGAATTACCTCTCCGACGCCTTGGACCAGTTTCTGGTCGGAGGCGAACCCGCAGTGAAATATGCGCGCAGTCGCGGCAAATCCTTGGCGCTGAAGGCCACCGGGGAGATTGTCTATTCACGAGATATTGCTCCTTTGCTGCTCGATAAGTGCGTGCGCTGCCATCGGCCGGGAGACATCGGCTCCTGGACCATGACCAATCACGCGGCAATCCAGGATAAAGCCCTTTCCATCGTCGCGAATGTCATCGAAGGACTGATGCCGCCGTGGCACGCCGACAAGGCTTATCTGCCCTTCGCCAACGACTACTCCATCACTCCCGCCCAGCAGGCCATGCTGGTGGAGTGGGCGAACTCCGGCGCGCCCAAGGACAACGCGCCGGACCCGCTCGTGACCAACCCGCCCTCAGCACCGCTCGATTGGCCCTTGGGAACACCCGACCTCACCGTGGGATTCACGACCAACGTCCCTTCCAGTTCCCAGGGGGCGACCATTCCGTATAAATATGTGTTCATCAGGAACCCGTATCCCCAGGACGTCTGGCTGAAGGCGGCGGTCATCAAACCGGGAAACCGTCGGGTGGTTCACCACTCCCTCCTGTTCGTCGGCAACACCAGCGAGCTCATTGCGATCCTGAACACCGGTGGCCTGGGTGGGTTCTTCGCGTCGTATGTGCCTGGGCTGGATCCCGTGACTTTTCCTCAAGGCAGCGGAAAACGATTGAAGAAGGGTGATTACCTCGTTTTCCAAATGCATTACACCCCCATCCCGCAAGCCGTGACGGACAACACCCAGGTCGGATTCTATTTCGCCCCCGCTCCGCCAGCCAAGGAATTGAAAACCGGAGCGGCCTATACCACCGACTTCACCATCCCGCCGAATGCCCGGACCTATCCGGCGGGCGCCACCATCTCGTTCCCCAAGGCAGCGACGATCTACGAAATGAGCCCGCACATGCACCTTCGCGGAAATCGCATGAGGATGGAGGCGTTTTATCCCAACGGCACCTCGGAAATCATCCTAAACGTGCCCAAGTATGATTTCGCCTGGCAGACCCTCTACCGGCTGGCCACCCCCAAACAGGTCCCGGCCAATACCGTGGTCCGGGTCACGGGGGACTTCGATAACTCGCCCTGGAACCCTTTCAATCCGAATCCGAACGCCGAGGTCACCTTCGGCGAACAGACCGGGGACGAAATGTTTATCGGGTATATTAATTATACTGAGTAGCGGCCTGCCGGGCCTCACCGATTCCAGCGATTTTCACCGTAGCCACCCGCGGAGGGCCCGGAGCACTGCGGCTATACCGGCTTGGCAGAGCCGTCGCTTGAGCAAGGCGCGATGTCCATCAGGGCCTTGCTCATTAATTTCTAAATCGGCTGTCACTTCCTGCTGCTGGACCATTTCCCAAAAATCCCTCGTTCGAAGATTGGGCAGTCCGGAAGTTCGGGGCCAAAGAAGCTTCAGCCACCTCCCAACCTTACCATTCTGTAATGTTGGGGAAAGCGTGCGCTCATGCACCGACTCCAATCTGTCCCCGTGTTCGAGAGCCAGAAGGACGATCCGACTGGCCATCACCGAAAAAGAGATTTCACAACATGAGAAACGAGACATTCAGTTTGAAGAGCCGGAAAATCTTGAGCGCAGTGGCTTCTGCCAGTTTGCTTCTTGGCAGCTTGGAATTTGCCCACGCGGCGGGGAAAACCATTCCTTCCATTACGTTGGATTCCAAACCCATCAATAGGGATAGCCGACTGAGCGCAAGTTTCTCCCCTATCGTCAAGAAGGTCGGCGCCAGCGTCGTCAAGGTGGACACGGCGGCAACCGTCAAGATGGCGCGGGGAGGTGGCAACCTCGCCATGGAAAACCCCTTCCTCCGCCGCTTCTTCGGTGAAGAGGGGCCTGAAGGAGTCAATCCTCGCATGCCCCGCCAGCACGGCGTGGGTTCCGGGGTATTGGTCACCGCTGACGGTTACATACTGACCAACAATCACGTGGTTGAAGGCGCGGACGAGGTGAAAATCACCCTCACCGATGGTCGTGAATTTACCGCCAAGGTCATCGGTACCGATCCGAAGTCCGATGTCGCGGTGGTGAAGGTCGAAGGCAGTGGTCTGCCCCACGTGAGTTTGGCAGACAGTGACCAGATCGAGGTGGGCGACACCGTCCTGGCGATTGGCAATCCTTTCGCCCTCGGCCAGACCGTCACCTCCGGCATCGTCAGCGCCACAAGCCGTGGCGCCTTGGGATTGGATTATGAGGATTTCATCCAGACCGATGCCGCGATCAATCCGGGTAACTCGGGTGGCGCACTCGTCGATGCGGAAGGCCGGCTTATCGGTATCAATACGGCCATCCTCAGTCGCACCGGCGGTAATCAAGGCATCGGCTTTGCGATTCCTGTGAATCTGGCCAAGGGCATCATGGAGCAATTGGTCGAAGACGGCAAAGTTACCCGGGGTTATCTCGGAGTTGCCATTCAGGACGTGACACCCGGTTTGGCGCGAAAGCTGGATCTCAAGGACGCCCGTGGAGCGTTGATCAGTGACGTCTCGCCCAAGGGACCAGCCGCGAAGGCGGGTCTGGAGAGTGGCGACGTGGTCCTGAGTTTTGACGGAAAAAAGGTGGAATCCGCGCGACACCTGAAACTGGCTGTGGCGCGAACCAAGCCGGGCGAAAGCGTCGGTGTGAAGGTATTGCGCGACGGAGACGAAAAGTCGCTGAAGGTGACTGTGAAAGAATTGCAGGATAAGGATGAAATCGCCAAGTCCGATTCCTCCAGTGGTGACGCTGACGATGTCCTAAACGGTGTGGGCGTGGGCGATCTTGATGCCCGCACCCGTCGACAATTCGGCATTCCGGAAAAGATCGACGGGGTCGTCGTGACTGAAGTTGCGCCTGATTCACCCGCCCGGGAGCAAGGACTCCAAGCAGGTGACGTGATTCTCGAAATGAATCGCAAACCAGTGAAATCCGCCGAGGAGGCAGTACGCATGAGCGAGCATTCCAAGGACCGGATCACTCTCCTCAAGGTCTGGAGCCGGGGCAATTCACACTTCCTCGTCATTGACGAGAGCAAGAAGTAACGGGGTAACGGCGACGTTGCCGAAACTATTTGGGAAGGTGGGCCGCTGGCTGCGGCCCACGCTGGGTAACATGGGTGCTTCCCCCGCCTGAAAATCAGGCGGGGGAAGTTTTTGAATCGAAATCGGGCCGATGCCGGCAGGAAACACGTAAGATGCAACACGGTCTCCACCTCAAATCATCTCTTCCGGTCTCACCCCTCGTGGGCATCCGGCTATGCCGCTCCCATAGCGTCGGCCACTCCACGGAAGAAATCGCCAATGGACCTATCACACGACATAATCGGGACCGACATGCGCATCCTGGTCGTCGAAGACGATGAGAAGATCGCGTCGTTTGTGGTCAAGGGGCTCAAGCAAAGCGGCTTTGCTGTGGACCACGCATCCGACGGCGACACGGCCTTGAGTTTATTGCGAAACACCAGTTTTGACGCCGCCGTGGTCGATATCATGTTGCCAAAATTGGACGGCATCAGCCTCGTGCAACGTGTCCGCAGCGAAAACAGCCGGCTGCCAGTATTGTTCCTGAGCGCGCGCTCAGGGGTCGAAGATCGGGTGCGTGGCCTGCAGGCGGGTGGTGACGACTATATGGTCAAACCCTTTGCGTTCTCAGAGTTGCTCGCCCGCATCCAGGCCCTGATTCGCCGTGCGACTCAAGTTGGAGAACCCACCCGTTTGACCGTCGGTGACATCACGCTGGATTTGGCCACCCGTGAAGTTCGCCGCGGGGTCGAAAAACTGGATTTGCAACCGAGGGAATTCTCCCTGCTGGAGTATCTCATGCGCAATGCCGGGCGCACGGTGACCAAAACCATGATCTTGGAACACGTGTACGATTACAGTTTCGACCCGCAAACCAACGTCATTGACGTTCTGGTCCACCGGCTGCGCGGCAAGCTCGATCCGGACAAGGAACGCCTCCATACCATCCGGGGAGTGGGCTATGTTCTCCGGCCCTCTTGAAAGATGGTATCGCAGCCTGGCGGTCCGGCTAACTCTATGGTTCGCCGGGCTGTTCAGCCTGTGCGCGGCCATCTTATTTGCCTCCCTGTATTACCTGCTCGCCGAGCGCCTGGAGGAGCGCGAACAGCATATACTTCAGTCCAAGATTGATTATCTGGCCACCACCTACCAGAGGGGCGGAATCCGGGCGCTGCAGGCGGAACTCCGGCCTTGGAACGAAGGACCTGAAACAACGCCACTTCTGGTCCGCCTGGTCCGCAATGGAAATCAAGTCACCTTTGCCAGGGTTCCCAACGATTGGGTGGAACTGAAGGTGGAGTCGCTGCCCCTGCCCTTCGGCCTCGGCCAACTGAACCGGGAAATTCGGTCCCTGCGTATTCCACGCGACGCCCTTCACGATATACTCTTCATCGCCCGTCAATTGGGCGACGGCACGGTCATCCAAGTGGGGCGCAGCACCGATAACCGAGCAGTCCTGCTAAAACCGCTTCGGCAAATGTTCGTGGGAACCGGATCCACTATGATCGCCATCGGATTATTGGGTGGCTTCGCCTTCGCGTGGCGCGCCACTTCTCCGATTCGCCAGATGGTGGGAACCGCCCGCAAGATCGTCGCCACAGGACAACTGGACGAACGCGTGCCCGCCCCCAAGACTAGCAATGAATTGGCAGAACTAGCCCTATTGTTCAATTCGGTTTTGGATAAAAACCAGGCGCTCTTGAAGGCCATGCGGGAATCGCTCGACAATGCCGCCCACGATTTGCGCACGCCGCTGACCCGACTCCGTGGAACAGCCGATCTCGCCTTGCAACCCGGCACCAGCGAAGCCCAAACCCACGAGGCTTTGGTCGATTGCGTGGAGGAGAGCGAGCGTGTCATCAGTATCCTGAACACGCTGATGGATGTGACCGAAGCGGAATCGGGCATGATGAAACTCCAGCGCACTCCTGTGGACCTGAATGCCGTGGTCGCGGAAGTCGCGGACCTCTATGAATTTGTGGCCGAGGAACGCCAGATTACCGTCGTCCAGAAACTCGCGCCGGAATGCCTGTGCCAGGCAGACCGGAACCGCTTGCGCCAGGTAGTGGCGAACCTCGCCGACAACGCGATTAAGTATACCCCAGAAAAAGGTACCGTAACGTTGTCTACCTCCCAGGGCTCGGGCTATTGCGAAATCATCGTCAGCGACAACGGCATGGGTATTCCCGCCGACGAGCAACCCAAGATATGGCAACGACTGTATCGCGGGGATAAAAGCCGCACGCAACGAGGACTCGGACTGGGGCTCAGCCTGGTCAAAGCCGTGATCGAAGCCCACGGCGGACAGGTCAGCGTCAAGAGCGAGCCTGGCCAAGGCAGCGAGTTTCGTGTCCGCCTACCGCAATAAAAAAGCGGACCGGGAAGATTTCCACGATCCGCTTGATTGGAGCCGCCCGGTATTATCCGCGAGGAGGCAAGGTTTTCTCCACCGGGCTGCGGGTGAGGCTGACGTATTGGGGCAGGCCGTTGATCATCGGGACCTTCACTTCGCCCACTACCAACGGCGCGGCGTACTCGACGAACTTCTCGTTCGGCAGGAAACCGTTTTCGCTGATCCAATCGCGGGGGATGAAATGCTCCACGTTGGCAATATTCTCCAACGGCTCCAGTTCGATGGCCCAGCGATAGGGCTGGCTGGAGGTGCGGACAATCTTCGGCATGAAACCGGATTGGCCGTTCACCGCCGCCTTGACCGCTGCGGCGCCACAGGCAAACGCCTCGTCGGCATCCGTCTGGCTGGCGAAATGAGCGGCGGCGCGTTGCGCGTAGCCCAGCTTCACCGTGCGGGTCTTGAGATTCAATTTGCCCTGGACGATTTGCGCCAGCGCATCGGCGGCACCGGAGAGAACCGGGTGACCGAAGGCGTCGAGACGGGATTTGTCCGCTCCGATTTCCTCGCCAGCGGTGTTCTTCAGGCCTTCGCCCACCACCACGATGCAATACTTATAAGCCGCGATCGTGTCCTTGACCAGATTCAGGAACGCCTCTTCGTTCAAGGCGATCTCAGGCAACAGGATGATGTGGGGAGGATTGGCGGCGTGTCCTTGCTTGGCCAATACGGTGCCCGCAGCGATCCAACCAGCGGCGCGTCCCATGACTTCCACGATACAGCAGGATCCGTCATCCGTGGCCATGGAGCCGACGTCCAAGCCGATTTCCTGGACCGTGGCACAGTTGTACTTCACCACCGATCCGTAGCCGGGGCAGTGATCGGTCGCGGGAAGATCGTTGTCGATGGTCTTGGGAACGCCCATGACCCGCATCTCGTAGCCACGCTTGACGGCTTCCAAATGGATCTTGTGTGCGGTGTCCTGGGAATCGTTGCCACCGGCGTAGAAAAAGTAGCGGATGTTGTGTGCCTGGAAGACCTCGAAAAGGCGGTCCATATCCTTGGCGGCCTTTTCCGGCTTCTTCTTGAAATCAATCTTGTAGCGGCAGGTGCCCAAGGCGGCCGCCGGAGTGTATTTCAACCCTTCGATCGTGCGTGCCTTTTCGTCACCCAGATCGATCAGTTCCTCGTTCAAGATCCCGAGAATGCCATTCTGGCCCCCCAAAATCTCCTCGATGCACTCGTGATGCCCCGCTTCGACGATGACGCCGGCCACGGAGGCGTTAATGACGCTGGTGGGACCGCCGGACTGGGCGACTAGCAAATTGCCGTTGAGTTCTGGCATAGCATGAAAGACCCGCGCACCATGCCTTCGCCAAGCCCCGCCAGCAAGCCGCGAATGAGAGTAAGTTCAACATTCGTCGCCAATTGTAAGCTGGACCCACGATTGCGCCTCTCTGGAGAAGGAGCACGGTTCCACCCGCGAATTCCTGCGGTCCCAGCGGAACGCGGCGTGGTCGTGCGCGACCGCGGCGCTTTCTGGCTTGCAGGCACTTTCATTTGCGCCCCTGATTGCACCCGCATGGGCGATGGCACGATTCCACGTGTGCGCGATCATCTGACGCTGGCGTCGCGCCTGAAGTACTTTCTCTGGAGGACTGGTGTGCTCGGATCCGGTCCCATCGTCTTCCAGCATAAGGATGGTCCTCGACTGCTGGTGCGGCCAGATCCCGCAGGTGACTTAATCACGGCTTACGAAGTCTTTGTTTCCGAGATCTACCGCCCTCCTTGGAAAATTCCGGCGGATTCGATCAGGTACACGGTCGATATTGGGAGCAACATCGGCCTGAGTGCCGCCTATCTGGGACGGGCCTTTCCGCAGAGTAAACTGGCCCTGTTTGAGCCCCATCCGGTTCACGTAGCCCTTTTGAAATCACAGTTGGCCGCCAACGGATTGACGAATCGGGCCGAGATTTTTCCGGTGGCTGTCGGAGCCGCCGCCGGTTCGTTCCACCTGACCGACGAAGGGACCAGTTCAACCCTTTCCCACCAAGGCGGGTCAGGAACCATTCCGGTAACAGTCATCGACTGGCTGGACTGGGCCCAAGGACGATCCATTGACTACCTGAAAGTGGACGCGGAAGGCGCCGAATACCCCCTGTTTTTCGATCTCCGCATGGAAGGCATCAAAGCCCGGTACGTGGTTGTCGAATGGCACCGAACCGAACAATATCCCAACGGCAAGGAGTTGATGCTGAAACGTCTGCAAGCCTTGGGCTATGAAACCGAACCTGGCGTGCAAACTTCTGATTTATGCGGACTGATCTGGGGACGCCGACGATAGCTCAGGCGGTGGCACCCACGACGGTCCACACGCTGACCTGTCGCCGGGACCAGAAAATGGCCCTGACCTGCCTGCGTTCCTTACGGCTCGCCCTTCCACCAGCCACCCCGATCCATATCCACGATGATGGTTCCCTGACGCCAGAAGACTTTGCCGAACTGACCTCTGCCATAGCGAACTCGGTGGCCGTACCTCGAAAAACGGTGGAAGAGACGGTTCAAGCCAAACTGGAGCGGTACCCGCAGTGCCAGAAATATCGGCGCGAACATGCCTTCAGTTGCAAGTTGCTGGACATCCCGCTGACAGCCAAAGGTGACGGACTGTTCTACTGCGATTCGGACATTCTCTTCCTCAAAAAGCCACGCCGTTGGTTCGCCACCGACGGGCGTCCAGTTTTTGCTTTCGACCCCACCGACGGCTATTCAGGTTCCTTGTGGAAGATCCGATACCTCATGGGTTTGAAGCTACCTTCACAAGTAAATGCGGGCATTTTCCACATGCCCATGAACCTGTTTGACCTGGACTTTCTTGAATGGTTCCTGGCCCAGCCGAATGCTCGCGCCATTCCCTGGCTGGTCGAGCAAACGGCCTGGGCTGGCCTATCGCGCAATACCCCGGTGTGGCTCTTCGATCCCGCCGAGTTGCTCAACGCCCCTCCGGCGGATGCCGACGCCGAGCGATCTGCGGTGGCCATTCATTTCATGACGCCTATTCGGCAACATCTATCGCATTTTGCCGCCACGGTGGAAAACCTATCGGCCTTACCGGAGAGCGACGGATTTCGTTGGGTCGCCAGTGACCGCCTCGGACTACGCCGAATCCTGGCACGGCCGCTGAAGCGTTGGATCGGAAAAGTGGTTCGCTCAACCTGACATGAGCAAGCGCCAACCGACCAAACTCGATTCACTGGAGTTCCGGGACCACGGAAAACGAGGCCTCACCCTGCTCGCTTGGGTTGCCGGAATACTCTTGGTGGGGTGGCTGACCGCTCGCCCCGCCTACCGGCTTTTCAAGACCTATCGGGCGCACCAAATGCTTCCGGCGGCGCGTGCCGCCTTGGCCGCTTCCCGCTGGGATGACGCAGGCAAGGCCACTCGACTGCTCATGGCAATGGCGCCGCAGGACCCCGAAGTGCTGCGGTTTGTAGGACAGTACTGCCACGCCGGAATGGTGCCGGACGGCCTCAAATATTGGCAATTGCTGCTGGCGACTCCGCAGGGCACGCGTGCGGACGAACTGGAATATATCGACTATTGCCTGGCCCTTAATCGCCTCGATCTTGCCGGACAGCGGCTCCAAGCCCTCGCAGCCGCCACCCCCAAGAATCCAGCTGTACTTCGGCTCCTGGTACGGTTTCACCAAGCCTCCGGTGACGGGCTCGCCATGATGGCACGGGCACGGGATTGGCTCGACGCCGTCCCTGACGACCGTGAAGCCCAACTCGTCCTAGGGGAAATCTTGATCAACCAGCCGGGGCGAACATTGCGGGACGAAGGAGCGCACCTGCTTTGGGGATTGGCACTGGCGAATCATCCCGAGTCGTTTCCTGCGCAACGCCTATTGTCCCGCCAGGTCTGGCTCAAACCCTCGGAAAACCGGCTGTTGCTGGAACGATTGGAAGGACAAAAAGAAGGTCGCTGGGAAGCAGCCAATCTCAGGATCAAAATGGAGCCCGGCCAGCGGGCGAGAATCGTGGTTACGATGGCGCAGAGCCTGGATACCACGACGAATCTCGACGAGCGGATCGCGACCTATGCCTGGCTATCGGACGTTCAGGCGCACGGGGCTCTAATCACCAAACTTCCCCCACAGGTTGCGGCCACTAACGCGACACTGCTATCCCTGCGCTTCGGCTCCCTGGTCCAATTGGGGCAGGCAGCCGAAGCTGATCGGGAACTTCTCCAAAACACCAATCGTTTCGAGACCTATCTGACCCAGTGCCTTCGCGCCCGGGCCGCCGCCCGGGAAGGGCACCCAGAGGAAGCGGCCAGTTTTCTAAATACAGCCCTGAACGCCACCCAGGACCGACCCCGGGCGCTGAACTTGGTGGTATCGTATGCCCTGGAAGCCCATCAACCCAAAGCCGCCCTCGCGGCTTTGTTGCGCCTGATGCGCTGGCCTCCGGCGTTGCTTGATGCCGGAAACCGGGCGACTTCTCTGGCGCGTCAATTGGGCGACGACAAAGGATTGTACACCGCAACTCATTTGATGGCCGAAGGCATGCCCTCCCAAGAGGAATGGCTGGTGCTGGAAGCCTACTATGCGGTCGTCGCGGGTGAGAAACCAATGGCAGACTCGAAACGATTGGGGCAGCTATCGGAGGCCGCGAAATCAAGGCCTTGGTACCGATCCGCCTTAGCCTTGGTCTGCTTGAAGGAGAATAAACCCCAGGAAGCGCTAAACGCCTTTGAAGCCGGGAGTCAAAACGCTCCCACAGGCCAGGAACGCTGGCTTGCCGCCTATGCTGCAGCGCTGGGAGCCAATCAACAACGGGAGGCAGCCCGCGCCATCGTGCGCAAGTTGGAAACCGCCAACCTGACTCCCGGAGAACGGGCGTTAATCGCTCCCTGGCGGAATTAAATGCAAAACGACGGGAAGCAGGCCCAAACAATGCCTTCTTCCCGTCGTTTTTGTTGAAAGAGCCAACCGCCAGCTCACCCCGTCTCAGAAATCGTCTTCGTTCGGCTCCAAAGGAGGGCGAACCCCGTACTTTTTCTTGAGCGTTTCGATAACGGCCAAAGGCTTCATACCCCCGGTGCACGTTGGATCGGTCAACGAAGCCGCCGCCGCGCAAACACCGGTGAGGAGTGATCGTTGGAGGTCCCAGCCTTCGTGCAGCCCCAGCAACACGCCGGCCGCAAAAGCATCCCCTGCTCCCGCCGTGCCGGCGATGGCCTTGTCGGGGACTTTAAGTGACGGCTGCCAATGATCCTTGCCGTCGCGGGTTCGGGCAAAACAGCCCTCGGGAAAGTGAATGACGACGACTTCCTTGACCCCGAATTGCAGAATGGCGCCCGCGGCATGACGCAACGAAACGGTGTCCAACCCGGTTTCCTTACGGATCTTGAATCCAGTCACCATGCCCGCCTCGTACTCGTTCAAAAAGGCATAGTCACAATGCTTCAACGCCGGGACCACAATGTTCTTGAAGCGGTCACTGGCTTCGCTGACCACGTCGATCGAGGTCCGCAAGCCAGCGGCTTGGGCCGCCGCCAGAATCTTGGCGGCCACGGTGCCGTGGTTCTTGTCGACGCCGTCCATCTTGTCCAGCAACAGCAGGTAGCCGAGGTGGAAAATACGGGCTTTCGTCTTGTTGAAATCGATGTCCTTGGCATCCCACAGCGCGTTGGCCCCGCGACAGTGGAAAAAGGTACGTTTGCCGCCGGCACCCTGCACGGTCATGACGTCCGTGTAACTGGTCGGAGCCTCTGCAGTCTGCTTGAGATATTTCGTCTCGATCTTGTTTTTGACGCAGTCATCCAGAATGGCCTGCCCCAGCGCATCCTTGCCCACCAATCCCGCACCGTGGAGTGGAAATTCCACTCCCAGTTTCGCAAGATTCACCAACAGGTTATACGGTGATCCACCGGTACCCTGATGCTGACTTTTGATGTTCGCCAATTGCTCAAGGCCGGGATAGGTATCGATGAGTTTGACCTGGTCGATAATCCAATTGCCACCAGCCAAGACTCCGGAACGCTTTGCAGCGGTATTACTACTCTTCATGCAGATGAGACAGGGAGTGATTCCCTCAAATGACGGCGATGGCCACACCATTCCGCCAACGTGATTGTTCGAATGCTACCGGCACTGCCCCCCATTTGTCTCTAACGAATTGCGACTTTGGGTGACTCAGAATATTCACCTTGTGGAATATACAGCGGAAAGCGGCCCTGCAGGGCGGTTGGGCCACAAAGGGCTCAGCTGCGTTTTTGCAATGACCGTCGAAGTTGAAACTTCTTCGCCCGGACGGCGGAAACGCTCCGATCCACCAACCTGGCCACTTTGTGATCACTTTGGGTCCCGATCAGTTTCAGCTCGGATGGAGTCCACTTTGCCGGACGGCCGACGATTGCCATTCGCTTTTTCCAATACCGGGACATTTTGCGTTTCCACGCCTCGGTTTTGGGACGCTGCTGGATCTTCCGCAGTCGTGCTCGGGCCGCACGAGTCATTGTATCTCCCCGACCTTCGTGGGCCTTCGAGATCTTCGCCCGGGCCTCGTCAGTTCTCGCCAGATTAACGCTGCGCCAGAAAAGCCGGGTACTGCCAGCGGTCAACCGTTCGATGCCCAGTTTACTCCGGTAGTCCGAGACGATGGCTTGGGAAATGCCGAAATGAAAACTTACCGCGAGCCGGGACTCCGTTTTCAACGCACGCACCAAGTCGCCGCAGACTATCAGTTGCTTTCTCCGTCCTGCCGCGAGGGGCCAGGGGATCAAGGCATTGCTATATCCTCCCACCTCCAGCTTCCCCCGCAGTTCGCAATTCAACCAATCACCAATACCTCTCCGGGGCGGATGGTACGGACCACCCACAAAACGAACCAACTCCTTCTGTTCAGGCGAATCGTAACGCGGGACGGAGATCCGACGCATGGCCTGCTCGAAACTCAACGGGCGGTGAGGATGGAGTTTCCGCAAAAGTTTACTGCGACGATTACGAACCGCCTGCTGGGTTCGGTCCAAGAGGGCAGCGGCCTCAGCAACCGTCTTTGACAGGACCACCTTGTCTTCAACCTTGGCCCATCGCTTTACCAGCGAGACCGGAGCAGGAATTCCCAAGGATTGTCGCTTGGCCCAGATGGCCTTGCCGGTCCGGCCAATAAGCCGCCCCACATCGGCGTCAGGCTTGGTCCCCAATAGTTTGATCTCGGCCTTGGTCCACGCTCGGCTCATCCGTCGTGCATGTCTGACTCAACAAGGCCTCCTTTGCCAGCGGATTTGTCGGCCCTGGCGGTCCTCCCCGGTCAAACCCAGTCTAAGTGCAAATCCCGGAGAGATTCTTTTGAGCTTTTTCTGAATCCTGCTTTTCTTCCCTCCCAAAGCATGAAGAAGCCACGAGCCATCGCGCTGTTCCTTCAACTCCTGATCACCTTGACCGCACCGGTCACCGTTCACGCCGCTGAAGCTGAGCCCCCCACATGTCCTGAGGTGACAGCAGCGATGAAGCCCTACCTGGACACCTACAAACTTGCGGGAGTCGTGAGTATTATCGCCGACAAAACCGGAAAGATTCATTACAAAAACCTCCTTGGCTATGCCGACGTAGAGCGCCAGCAGCCGATCAGCGAAGACAACGTTTTCTGGGTCGCTTCGATGACCAAAATGTTTACCGGGGCATCCATCATGATGCTGGTGGATGAGGGTAAAGTCAGCCTCGACGACCCGGTCACCCGATTCATCCCACAGCTTGGAAACTGGATGGTCGTGGAAGAAAAGGACACGAATCACACTCTGCTCAAGCCCTTGGTTAGGCCAGTAACAGTTCGCCACGTATTAAGTCACACCAGTGGTCTCACCGGCCTGTCCGAGCTTCAGCAAGTCACCGGTGCCGACAGCACTCAACTGAAGACCCGTGCGCTCAGTACCGTGACCGGTCCGCTACAATGGCAACCTGGTGACAAATACGCCTATGGCAACCAAGGCATGAACATTGCGGCGCGCATCGTGGAAATCGTCAGCGGCATGCCTTATGAGGATTTCCTCCAAAAGCGTTTCTTTGATCCACTCGGGATGACCGAAACGACGTTTTGGCCTAGCGACGCCCAAACTGCCCGCCTGGCAGGCGCTTATGGTCCAAACAAGGAAAAGAACGGCTACGCCCGTGGTACAGTAGGCTTCCTGACCAAACCTTACAGCGATCGGGTCCATCGCTTTCCCGAAGCCGGCGGCGGATTATTCTCCACCACCCACGACATCCTTCGCTATGGCCTGATGCTGGCGAACGACGGCGAACTTGACGGGAAGCGTTACCTTTCCCATGCGGCGATGCTGGAATTGCAGAAGGAACAAACGGGAGCGACAAAGGTCAACTACAGCCTGGGCTACCACCTGCGCAACGGCATGTTTGGCCATGATGGCGCCTACGGCACCGATTTGTCGGTCAACCCGGCCACGGGAATGATAGCCGTCTTCATGGTCCAATGCACCAGCGGCGACCAATGGGCAGCCCGCGACCTGTTCCTCAAGACGGCGACCCAAGTGTATCAGAAATAAAGAACCTCCAACGCACATGGGGAAACTCTTTCCATATATAATGGCGCGGTGGCTGAGAACTTGCAATAGCGGCCCCTTGATCCATTGCTCTGCACCCGGTAGATCGCTCATCCGCCCTGACTGGCTCACGCAGTCGAACGGGCCGCCATTGGCGACTGCGTGATACCGGCTGGAAATCGATGCCTCAATTTGCGTCGTATGGGAGCATGCGCGCATGAGAGTGCCCCTGACCTTCCAGGGGCAAGAGGCAGTCTCCAGGCATTCAAGAAAAGCAGTGGCTGACCCGGCCACGCGACTACTTTACGACCGTCGCGATCCTTGAGAGCACGTTGATGTTGTTCGAATTGAGGCCGGGCTTTTGGCCATGCATATCAAACTCGAGTTTGACCTTAGGGCCGTAGAATACGCAGTGGGTCGACCCTCCAAAATGGAACATCCCCAATTGATCGCCCTTCTTCACGTGCTGTCCTTCGTACACGGTGATCTGGCAGCTCGAAACTTCCGCCATACCCACCGGCATCACGCAGATCAGGCCGATGTCCGGGTTGTCCGCCTGTATATAGATGAGGGCCCGGGCGGCGACTTCGGTGATATAACCCTGGGAATTATTGGGGCCGCCGGGATCAAAACCCTCGGCGGGAGTCTCTGAATAATAGGTGCCTTCCAACACGTCGGCGCTCACAATGCGGCCGCTCACGGGACTATGCCAGCGGTGATAGCTCAAGGCGCTCAGGAAAGCCTGGTAGATTGTCCCGCCCACAAACTGCTCATATAGGGGATTGCCGGCCATCATGTGTTCGAGGGAGTAGGGTTGGGCCTTGATCCAAAAATGGTCGCGACGCTTCACTCCGTGTGCGATGCGATAGGGCGCCGATTCGCAAGCATTCACGATGACCGAGTCGTCCTCAGGGGAGGCCACTGGCCGCACGCCGGGCCTGAACTCGCGGGTGAAAAAGTCGTCCCAAGACTTAAACCCGTGATGCGGTGCCTGCGGGTCGCAGATGAATTCCTGGTCGAAATGGGGCATCTTCGCCTGGGCATCCCTGCCAAACCAGCCCGTTTTCGGGTCCTTGTTCAATACGGCGCACGAATCCGCGGAACCCAGGAAGATGCCCCATTCGTTCAAGATCCTCTTTAGCTGGCGGTTGACCTTGTCATTAAGAAAGGCCGCGAAACCCGCCGATGTCCCCATGGACCAATCGAAGATCGCATTGATGGGGAACCCCACCAGCTCCGTGGAGTTATACTCCGGCGCCTTGGTCATGATCTGGTTGATCAACTGCAGCATGAGGCGGTAGTCACGGACCTGGGGGCCGCCCGCCGGGTTTTTGTTATACGGCGGCCGATGTGGCACCTGGGCGAGCATCTGGTGAAAGAGCATGTAGATTTCGGGATCACCCTCAATCAGGTCCTTGAATTCCTGGATCACCGGCAACAGTGGTTTATTTTCCTTCTCAGTCTCGGCGATCAAATGTCCGAGCCATTTTTCGAGCGTCGCCTGGTCGGAGGGGAGCCACTTTCCGACCCTGAATTGCGTGGTATATTCCTGGATGCCTGTTGTTTGCATAATTGTATTATGTTTGTTCTATCGCGGGCTTTGCCAGACCCTCCTTGAAAACTCCCCCGCCCGGCAAGCGGATTCTTAATTGCATTGCCACGAGGCCACTGGATGCGGCCCAGGCGTCGCGATTTGTCTATTTTCGAAACCCAATAGCGCAATCACAGATTTCGCAAATAAATATCGTGACTTTCCAATTCGACTTCGTAGCCTACTGGCTACTTCCAGAAAGATAGCTGACCTAAACTTGCCCTGAGGGGACCCAACTCTAGATGCCTATGACAGCAAGCGCTGCGAGAGCCTGGTGCATTTCCATGCTCATAATCCTGGCGATCGCCGGTGCAGAGCAGTGTGCCGCCGCGACCCAATCCCATCGCGTCGTAACGGTCGATCTCGTGGCATTGGATCAGCCCGTCATGATCAATCGCCTCGGCACGGCGCGTCCGGGTGGAATGGTTTTTGCCCTGCGTGGGGATGTCGTTTCAGTAGACGGCGGAGCGGGACTGCTTCCCGGCCGGGTTCGATTGAGGGATGACAAGCGGCCCCGCCCGGTGGTTTTGCGAGCCAATGTTGGTGACCGGCTGGTCATCCACTTCCAGAATCTTCTCTACCCTGAAGTAGCCGACCCAAATCAACCCGCCACCCGTTGGGCTTCCGTCCATATAGCTGGAATGCAGCTGGCGCAGTCGATGGTGGACGACGGCTCATTGGTCGGAGCCAACCCGCTCGGAACGAATTCCCTCGAAAGTGGTTTGGTCCCTCCCGGCGGCTCGGTGACTTACCAACTTCTCGTCGAGGAGGAAGGGAGCTTTCTTCTTTATAGTCCCGCCGCCGATTTCAACGGCTTTAACCCGACCCAACTCATGCTGGGACTCTTCGGCGCGCTGAACGTACAACCGACAGGCGCGGAATGGTATCGAAGCCAGGTAAGCCAGGAGGACTTGAGTCTGGCAACGCGGCGTGACACCAACAACCAACCTGTTTTCACTCCCGCCGGCCAGCCGGTGATCGACTACGACGCGGTCTATCCGAGGCTCCATCCTCGCGCCGGGCTTCCCATACTGCGAATGATGAATGGCACCCATGAACTCGTTCATTCCGACCTGACTGCCATTATTACTGGTCCCCATCACGGGCGCTTCCCCGAAACGGACACCTCCCCTTCTTTCCTCCCCAATCCGGCGACCCCTGACCGGCGTCAGCCTTACCGGGAAGTGACGGTGCACTACCACGAGTCCCAGGATGTCATCCAGGCCTTCAACTATTTTTACCAATCCACCAACGCCAACACCCCCAATTTGAATGCCGGGCAAGACTCCTTTGCGATCAATTACGGCATCGCCGGTATTGGTGCCGAGGTGGTAGCCAACCGGATTGGAGTCGGGCCGACGAGGGAATGCGTGGAATGCAAGTTTGAGGAGTTTTTCCTAAGTTCCTGGGCGGGAGGAGATCCCTCCCTGCTCGTGGATGTCCCCGCCAACGCGCCCGAAACCACTGCCAGCCTGGAAAAGGTCTCCTTGGGCTCCGCAACCGACGCCGGCCCCATCGACCGGCGTGCCAAAGCGACCAAAGCTTTCTATCCAGACGACCCATCAAACGTCTATCACACGTATCTGGGAGATCATGTACGGTTCCGGATTCTACACGCGGGGGTGTCGGTCCATCACGTGCACCACCATCACGCTCACCAGTGGCTACGAACGCCTAACAGCGACGATAGCCACTACCTCGATAGCCAGGCGATCGGCCCTGGATCGTCGTTTACCTTGGAGCTGGTTTACAACGGGAGCGGCAATCGCAATCTCACCGTCGGGGATTCCATTTTTCACTGTCATTTCTATCCCCATTTCGCTTCGGGAATGTGGGCGCTCTTCCGTGTCCACGACGTCCTGGAAATGGGTACTCCACTTGACCGTGATGGGCGTCCCCAGGCCAATTCCCGGGCACTACCTGATGCCGAAATCAAGGCCGGTACTCCGATCCCGGCAGTAGTGCCGATCCCGACAACTCCCATGCCACCAGTCCCCGCGCCCGTCAGCATTGTCGGTGGACAAGTCATGTTGCACGGCGACGGAAATCCGGGATATCCCTTTTTCATTCCCGGCGTCGCAGGCCACCGTCCACCGCATCCGCCTTATGACTTTGCCGTGGGTTCCGACCAAAAACCTTTGGATGGAGGCTTGCCCAGGCATCTCATCGTGGGTGGAGTGGTCACTAATGAACAGCACACTCCCACCGATTTCAGCAAGGACCTGGGTCAAATCGTAGCCCGGGAATTGCCGGAAGACGGGACAGCCTCCGAAAAGTCCGCTATACGATATTTCTCCCAGCGGCGGCATCCGAGCTATACTTCGGAAGGATCCAAGACCTTGTGGAATGGACAGCCCGCTGACTTCATTGTAAATGGATTGCCCAACGGTCCCCAACACGGAGCTCCCTTTGCCGATCCTGGAGTGGACGACGAAGGTCGCCCCATTCCCGGGAAGGTCCGGCGATATAAGGGTGCCACGCTTCAAGTGGACGCGGTATTCAACAAGAGTGGCTGGCACTATCCCCAGCAGCGCATGATGGCCCTCTGGAGGGATGTCTCGGACCTCGTGCAGAGCATCAAACCACCCGAACCATTATTCTTCCGGGCCAATAGCGGCGACGTGGTGGAGTTCTGGCACGCGAATCTGATTCCCGCGTACTATGAGCTCGACGATTTCCAGGTCCGGACTCCGACCGACATCATTGGGCAGCACATCCATCTCGTGAAGTTTGACGTCCTTGCCTCGGACGGAGCGGCCAACGGTTTTAACTATGAAGATGGGACCTTCAGCCCGGAAGAAGTGCGGAATCGCATCAACGGCATTAACCTCAGCGGCGGGCTGTGGAAACCCGATGGTCAATCGCAAATGTTCCTGACTCCCAAGGCCATCGCCGAACTTGGGAAGGGACCCACCAAAGGAAGCCTGGAATGGGTGGGTGCCCAGGCAACGGTTCAACGGTGGTACGTGGATCCCCTGTTGAACAACGAAAAGGTGGATCGAACGTATATGACCGTCTTCACCCACGATCATTTTGGCCCTTCCACCCACCAAATGGCCGGCTTGTATGGTGCGCTGCTGACGGAACCGAAGGGTTCCCAATGGACACAGCAGAACGGTGATCCTTTGGGCAATCGGGACGACGGGGGGCCGACGAGTTACGCGGCGAGAGTCCTCCCGCCAGCGGAAGCCAACAGTTACCGCGAATTCGCCCTGATGTTTCATGACCTCCAGCTAGCCTATCTGCCCACGAGCAAGGGCAAACCAGACGAATACGTGCCAAGGTCCACCAACTATAACGGATGGGCAGATCCCTTGAATGTCATCAATTCTCCCAAGTTTTCAGGCGGGACCAATCCAATCCCCGAAGTACCGTTTTTGGTAAGCGACTTTGGCGCGGGGATATTCTCGATGAATTATCGCAACGAACCCCTCCCGTTGCGCGTTTCTCCCGGGACGCCCAACACCAACCAACCCTTCGCTGACGACTTGTCCCATGTCTTTCGGTCCATTGAACGTTCCGATGTCACCTACAGCACCCAACCCGTCGGCGGCCTATCAATCGATCCAAAACACCCGGATTCACCGCATAAGTTCCCGATCAAGCCGATCTCCCAGGACATGCTTCCTACCGATCCTTATACCCCGCTGCTCCAAGCCTACGAGAACGATCCCATCCAGATCCGGGCCATCGCAGGCGCCCACACGTCCATGCATGATTTCACCCTCCATGGCTTGAAGTGGCTTGCGGAGCCGGAAGCGGTCAATTCCGGCTACCGGAACAGCCAGCTGGTACTGCTCTCGGAACACTACGAAATGCTCTTCACGCTTCCGCGCACCGCAACCACCAACGGCACTGCAGACTACCTTTACAACCCCAGCGCTTCCTATGAAGGACTCATAAATGGGCTCTGGGGTATCCTCCGCGGGTACTCCAATCCCACTCTCGCCACCAATCTCCTGGCGCTACCGAACAATCCGGTAGCGTCGCTCCCTCCCGTCGTTCCCTGGCCACAGCGGATTCCGCCAGGCTTGCCTATTAATAGCACCAACGGCGTCCCGTCTCTCAGAAAGTTTTCCATCTCGGCCATCACCGTGGCGCAAGCTCTTGGAAATGACAAAAACGGTCTCGTTTATAACTCACGGGGATTGCTTCTGACCAACGGCTTCGCCAGCCAGAAACTCACGGACCGAGACGCCATCATCTACGTCAAGGATGACGAACTCGATTTAACCTCCTCGCCGATTCGGTTGAAACACCCCGGAAAGATCGAACCCCTGGTCCTTCGTGCTGCGGCCGGTGACTTCATCGACGTCAAATTGACTGTACGATTTTCCGGGGGCGAGCACGTCTTCACCAATATTACCCGAGCCTCCCGACCGGGAGGGCAGATTCCCTATGCCAACGCCTATTTCACGAACCGAGTCATGGCCTCAACCTCCGTCGGATTGCACCCCCAACTGCTGGCCTTTGACATAACCGTGGATAACGGCATTAACGTGGGACGGAATCCTATCCAAACGGCCAGCCCCGCCAGGCCAACTCGCGAATATCACTGGTACGCTGGAGACTTTGTCAGAGGAACCAACGGCGTTGAAACAGCTCGTCCCATTGAATTTGGGGCACTCAATCTCCTGCCCGCCGATCCCTTGATGCATGTCTACCACGGTCTGTTTGGGGCGATGATAGTCGAACCGGCTGGGTCCACCTGGGTCGAGGATCCCGATTCCCACGCCTCGGCCACGGTGCGCAAGAAAAGCGGTGAAAGCTTCCGTGAGTTTGTGGTGATGACCCAGGATGATATCGCCATGGACTACGGAGATTGGTCCATGTACGCCACGGGGAATCCACTCTCGGCCTTCAACTACCGGACGGAGCCCTTTATCTACCGTTACGGCCAACTACTCGCTTCCCAAGTCAACCCGCCACCAACCACCTGGATGGATCTCAGTTTCAATGATTTGGCGAGCATTAACGGGCTCTCGACCGTGCCCTTCGACACGCACCGCTACACCGCCAACTCTTTGGTCGGACAGGATCCCCAGACGCCCATTTTCTATGCCCCGGCCGGAATGCCGGTCCGATTCCGCCTGCTCTGCCCGGGAGGAATCGGAGACAATCAACAGGTCTTCGAAATCAACGGGCACGTCTGGCAGGAAGAGCCCTATACCGCCAGATCCACTGTGATCGGGCACAATCCCCTATCCCAATCGACCGGCACGACTCCAGCCTTCGGCACAACGTCCCATTTCGATGTCGTGCTCGACTCCGCCGGCGGTGTCAATCGCATTCCCGGCGACTATCTATATCGCTCCGCCACCGCCAACCAGTTTCAGTCCGGGCTGTGGGGACTATTCCGGGTGACACCTGTCTCAAGAGACCGGACCAACTATTCCGACGTGGTGAAAATCCTGGACGTTCGTAGCACGACCGATGGCCACCACCTCGAGGGCGTGGTTACCATCCATCCGTCCACCGGGCAAAGGGTCACTACCATTCAGGTAAGCCTGCCGGGCGGGGAATCCACAGATAAGATCATCTCCCGCCCGGTGGGCGATGATGGCCACTGGATTTACGACGGCGAGGGACCCTTGCCCGGCAAGATTCAGGTCCTTTCGCCAAACGGCGGCTACGCGGTCTTCAACCGTGACGCCCGACTCCCCGGCCCGGTACGCACGCTGGAGACCCAGCCTGCGAAACGAATTTCCGAATCGGTGCCAACCAGTCGCTCCAAAGTTAGCAAACGTAGATAGCTAGAGTCCCCATGAAACCAGCCACCTCGAAAGCCAAATCGCCAGCCGATACAGCCGCCAAACCAGAGACATCTGAAACGCCGACCAGCCAACTGGCCACCGCGCCCGCCGTGTCCCCAGATGCGTTGTCGGAAATATGCTATTGCCGGATTTTTCCGAGCATCGGAATTGCCCGGATAGGAAACAGCCCGGATAGTTATTTCGTTGCCTCGGAGGCGCCCGGGCACTGGGAGTCTCCTGCTGGAGGTTATAAGGATCCGCATGGCCGAATCAAGCGGCAGGCGGCCCGATTTCGTATCTACGCCTTCAATGCCAAAGACGAAGTCGTTGCGGAGCTCACCTCCGCCGAGGCAGACATCGCGTGGACCGTTCACCTGGCCAACAAAAAAGCCGATTGGTATGAATTCCAGGGTGGCATGCCGGCTCCGACCAAGGACAAGACCGACCAACGGGCCATCACCAAAACCATCCCTCGGAACATCGTTGTGCCGGGCAATCCCGGCGAAGCCTCTCGCGCCGCCTTGGTTATCGATCCCGGTCCGCGATTCATCCAGGGTTCCAAGAGTGGTCCGGTGCTTTTTGATTCCGGAACCTTCGGTCCCTTGCCACAAATTCCTTCCCCGAAACCGTCGGACGTTTCCGACACGTTTCTGGCAACATTCGACAACGGTGTCCGCCCCGCCGACGCAGTGCCACCCTTGCCGCTAATCCCCCCGGCCCCGGCGACGGGATACGAAATGACACCCCAAAAGACAGTCTTGCTGGGCGAACTGCAGACCGATGAAGGCGGTCGGCTGTTGGTGCTCGGCGGCAAGGGGGACTCCGCGTCACTCTGGAACACCGGAATTGGCGTTTATCCCCATTGGACTGACTTCGACACGGAATATTATTTTGCCAACAACGATTTCTGGCATGACGACACCTCGGACGGGCCGGTCAATGCGACGGTCCGACTCCGCAACGGCGGGCGTGAATTGGAAGTACGGGACGGGGCGTGGGTCGTGGTCGCTCCACCCAAGTTTGCACCGGCGCACGTGAACCTCACCTCCCTCTATGATCTCGCCCAGGAGATCGCCAGGCAAAAATGGCCGACGGAGGTGCCTACCCCTCCAGAGGTTTCGTTCACCCGCGATATCTACCCCATCCTTGCCCGGTTGGACCAGTTGCAGTGGGTCAACGTATCCGCTTTTGAAGGTCACGGCACTGGCACCGTACGCGATTTCCTGGGCCGCACCTGGTTTCCGTTTCTCCAATCGAACGAACAAGCGCCAGACTCTCGCTCAGCCCAGTTGCGTGCCAAGATCTTTGGCCGAATCCGCAATCCGAAGTACACCAAGGACTATCGTGAGCTAAGTCCTGAAAAAGCGTCGGACGAGGCGAATCTCAGTTATATGCCCCAAATCTGGGGCGACAATGGCCAGATCTACGAGGCGGACCACCCCGTCGAAGGAGACCCTGGCACCTTTCAAACGCTCCTTCTATCACAGTACGCCCTTCTGGAACGTTGGAAGAACGGGGATTTTATTGCTGACTGGTCGGGATTTCGATTGCGGCAGCATGCCCTAAATGAGGTCGAGAAACAGTACCCGAACGCCAATCTGGGTACGCTCCTGGCCAGCCTGGTAGGTTTGGTCTTCCATGATCGCGAGCTCTTTCGCGCGGCTATCGAGGCCAAGGGGGAGAACCTGACGAAGGCCCAGGTGGACCTGCTGCTCTTCCATTCGGTCGATGGCCGGGCAGTGCCCCAGAAGCCGTCCTTCGACCAGATTCCCCTGGCCCGACAGCCGGCGGCCCTGACTGAGGCGGCACTGGAACCTTGCGTAGGTGGCCCCTTTTATCCAGGTATCGAAGCCACCTATATCATGACTTTCTTCGAATCCTGGTCGGGTCCTTTTCGACTAAACGCCACCCAATACCGACCGGGAGATATAACCAAACACATGGCCCTTCCCTGGCAGGCCGACTTTTTCGAGTGCAATCTCCACTGGTGGCCAGCGCAACGTCCCGATGACATCGTGCCGGAATCGGAATACCGGGAGATCCTGAAGACCTACGATTCAAGCCTGGACCGAAGCCTGGCCTCCACCCTGGGCGACCGTGTTCTGTGGACGCGCGGCCTGCCGGACCCGGTCAGCGACTCCTCTTACCCTGCGGGCGATGACATGATGGTCAAACGCTGGCATGAACTGGGTTTTGTCGTTCCCGAAGAGTATGTCGACAGGAAGACAGGCGCGAAGCAGATCGTCTACATTGAGACTGAGCGCGACCCTTACGCCATCAAGACCGACCGGGACTATTTCTATCTCCTGATGAACATCGGTTCATTCCCGGATTTCCTCCCGACCGCGAAGCGCCTGACACACCAATTCCTTGCGCAGGCCTGGAGAAACCAGGAGGAAGCCGACCCAGACGAACGATGGAAGTTTTTCCGGTTCACCGCCGAGGCATTCGACGCGCGGATGGAGCAGATATACAATAACTTTGTCCACGATTCGGAATCCGAATCAGTGTACTTTCAGCAGTTGTTCAAGACCAGGGACCTGGTGATCAAGAACCTGGTCAACTTTGCGCCCTTCAACCAGCTCGACGGCACCTGGCTGCGCCATGCCACCCCTGCCGGCCCCATAGACGACGTCCAATCGATGCTTTTCAACATCTACA
>DATJII010000175.1:0-8205 GCA_035493435.1 Candidatus Limnocylindria bacterium
GCCTCGGTTGGGCCTGTCTCATCGATGGTATGCGAGGCACATGCAGGTTTGGCGGGTGTTCGACAATGTATTAGTATTGACAAATACGACGATTGCTGCTCGTGTGCGAAACACCTCACAGGCAGCGGGACTCTTCCGGATCCATCCGGGAGTTGTCTGGACTGTCCAGCGGGGTGGACTAACCCAGGCAGTTGTGCCGCTGCCGAACGACATCGACACCCAAGCCCATGAATCCGTCTTTCCCTACCTTGCGCCAATCTGCCGGACTTATATCGCTGCGGAGACTTTTCGATGGCTTTGCCGCCACGATTATTCTGCTTGGGACGTTAATGCCAGCGGTATCCGCCCGTGCAGGCGCACAGGGCGGACTCACCAACGGGGCCACCATGTCCGGAACCCTGGCGCTGGACAATACCACCGACCAGTGGACCTTTTCGGCCAGTGCGGGACAACACGTCATCATCCGCTTTGCCTCCGGGGAATTCACCGGCCGATTGAACCTGCTTGGACCCGACGGGCTTCCCGTGCTGCCGGCGCCCGGCGATGATCGCGACATTCGCCTGGAATACGATGTCGTGACACCTGGCATTTATACGGCCGATATAGCCAGCGCTCCCGGGCAGGGCCTGGGGAACTATCGGCTTGGCTTCGTCCAGCCGGGAACCCCGCTCGTTGTTCCTCCCGGCGACGAGGGAGGGCCATTGGCCAATGGGGCCCGTTTGCCAGGCGCCATGGCGTTGGGAGACCTGGATGTGTGGACTTTCAGCGCCCAAGCCGGGGATTATGTCGTGATCCGGCTGGCGACCACGAATTTCTACGGCCAGCTAAGCCTGTTTGGACCGGACGGTGCGCCGGCGGCGCCCACGACGGATATTAATACCGACGTCGAAATATACCTCGCCGTCGCCGTCGCCGGGACTTACACCGTCGTGGCGACCAGCGGCTATCCCAATGGGACTGGCACCTACCGGCTGCAATTCGCCAGGCCGGCGGAAACGTCGATCCCGCCGGGCGAAGGAGACGGTGGTTCCATGGCCAATGGCGGTCGTTACAACGGTAGCATGGGCCTCGGGGATGTGGATCAATGGACCTTCAGCGCCAAAGTGGGCGACTACGTAACCATCCAGTTTGGCGCACCCACCAATTTCTATGGTCGGTTGAGTTTGGTGGGGCCTGATGGAGCGCTGGCGGCGCCCATTCCGCCGTGGGATTCCGATGTGCGTTTCGCCTTTCAGGCGGCTCAGGAAGGTACTTATACCGTGCTGGTCAGCAGTGCCTATGCGGGCGGGGTGGGCAGCTATCGAATGTATTTTGCCCAGCCTGCGAGTCCCTTGACGCCGTCCGGCGGAGACGACGGGGGAGCGTTGACCAATGGCGGACGCCATCAGGGTTTCATCGACCTCGGCGACCTGGATATCTGGACCTTCACGGCCCAGGCCGGGAATTACGTGGTGGCGCGCATGGCGGGGACCAATGTTTATGGCCACCTGAGTTTGTACGGACCCGATGGAAAACCGGCGGCTCCGGAGTCGAATATCGATCGCGACGTCCAGATCGCCTTTTCAGCCGCTCAAAGCGGCATTTACACGCTGGTGGCCAACAGTGGCTATGCCAATTCGACGGGAGCGTACCAATTATATCTCGCCAACGCCGGCGAGCCCGCAATTGTTCCCGCTGGCGACGAGGGCGGGCCACTGGCCAACGGTGGACGACACGATGGCCGGATCGAATTGGGCGATTTGGACCAGTGGACATTTGAAGCGCAGGCCGGACAGACGGTCTTGGTGCGGTTTGCCTCGCAGGAATTTTCGGGCCGGATCGATATCTCCGGTCCTGACGGGACGCTGGTGGCGCCCACCACCGACATTGGACGTGACGTGCTGATCGAATATCGGGTGGTCAAGAGCGGCACCCACCGGGTCCTCGTAAGCAATGGAGCGCGGGGCGAGTCCGGAACCTATCATCTTTATTTTGCGAAGCCGGGGGATCCTTTGACAATTCCGGCAGGAGACCAGGGGGGCCCGATCGCGAACGGTGGGACTTATGCCGGTCAGATTGATTTGGGCGACCTGGATCTATGGACCTTTGACGCGCACGAGGGACAGTCCATTGTCGTCCGCTTTGGTTCACCAGATTTCCCGGCCCGTCTGGAATTGTTCAAACCCGATGGTACGCTGGTTAGTCTTCAAATCGACAACGATACGGCCATTGAGTATGCGGTTACCAATGCCGGTCACTACACCGTCGTGGTAAGCGCCGCCAATGGGACGGGGATCGGGGCGTACAGCCTCGCTTTCGCGCAACCGGGCAGTCCGGTGGCCGTGCCGGCAGGCGATGACGGCGGGGTACTGGTGAATGGCGGTCAATACGACGGATCGGTGACCCTGGGCGACCTGGACGAGTGGACCTTTGAGGCCAAGCCTGGCGAGACGGTCAATTTGCGGTACTTCTCGGTGGATTTTGCGGGGCGCATCGAACTTTACGATCCCAGTGGGGCTCTCGTCTCAGTCTATAACGAGTATGACCGGTATATTCGGTATCCGGTGACCAACGCGGGCATATATACGGTGCTGGTCGGCAGTGCCTATGCCCGGGGCGTCGGGAACTATCGCCTGCAATTTTCCCAGCCCGGGCGTCCGCTGTTGCCAGATCCTTCCGGGGACGGTGGCCTGATGGTGAATGGCGGGCGATACGCGGGAAATCTGGAACTCGGCGACTTGGATTCGTGGACTTTTTCCGCCGTGGCAGGCGAGACAGTGACGGTGAAGTACGCTTCCGCGGTGATGCGTGGACAGCTCCTCTTATATGGGCCGGGCGGTGCGTTGTTATTCGACCGGACGTATGATCACGACATGGCCATCGAATGGGTGGTGGGTGAAAGTGGCATGTACACGGTGGTGGTGCAGGACGCCGATATTTTCCAAACGGGAGCCTACGAGCTCTATTTCGCGCAACCGCGCACGCCTGCTTTGGTTATTCCGTCCGGCGACGAAGGCGGGCCCATGCAAAATGGAGGCGTGTATTCCGGGACCATCAAACTTGGCGACCTGGACGAATGGACGTTCTCCGCCGTGTCGGGTGAACACGTTGGCTTGCGTTTTGCCTCGAGCGAGTTTCGGGGTCGTGCGGAGTTATTTGATGCGAAGGGGGTTCTAGTGCGGGATTTCGGGTACGGTTATGACTTCTCGATGGATTTCGACGCCGCTTCCACGGAAACCTATACCGTCCTCCTAAGCGCCATCGACGCCAACACCACCGGCCATTACCGGCTGAGCTTGGTGCAGCCATCGGTCCCTCCTATCGCGTCGGCGGGAACGCTTGCCAGCGGAGCGAACCACGACGGCGTGCTCCCATTCGGAGGACTGCAGGAATGGACCTTTGCCGCCCAGGCGGGAGAAAGGGTATTCTTGCGCCTGGGTTCGGCGGATTTTACTCCCCAACTTACCCTTTATGGTCCGGGTGGTATCCTGCTTCGGTCGGCTGGGTATTCGTCCTACGATGCAGCCATCGAATATGCGGTGACCAACAGCGGGCTCTTTACCGCGGTGGTGGGAAGTTGGGTGTCTGGAGGGGCTGGATCCTACCGCCTGCGTTTTGCGCATCCTCCCGAGAGTTTTGTGGTGCCTGAAGCGGAGAGTGGCGGCGGGCTTACGAGTGAAGCGGTTGCCGGGCGGCTTGGGTTTGCCGATCAGAATCTCTGGCGCTTTGCCGCGTGCACCGGTGATCCCATCCAGCTCCGGCTATTAAGCACCAATCTCTATGCGCGCATGGATTTGTTCGGACCGGACGGCGGGCAATTGGGAACGGTGCAAGGAGTCAAGGAAATGGCCTTGCGGAGCGTGGCTCCCACCTGTGGGGTATATCAAATCTTGATACGAACGTCGGTGGATGGAGCCACTGGTTCCACGGGGTCTTACTGGCTCACGAGCAATGGGCGGCTGGCAGGGCCCAACTTGTGTTCGCCGACGGTGACTGGAGAGACGATGATTTTCAAGGGGGTGGGTGGTCTGCCCGGAACTGGCTGCGTTCTCTATACGACGATCGATATAGTGGCCAGTCCCGTAATCTGGGTCCCGTTTGCCACCAACCGATTTGACTCCACAGGATTGGTTAACGTCACCAACGATTTCCCTATCGCCCCACCAAGGTTCTTCCGAATCGGGTCAGTGAATTGAAGCGATGCCGGACAGCGCGATTTTTTCCGACTGAGGCGCCAATTGCAGCCGCTTTACCACAGCCACAAACCGCGGATCCTTCCGATAGGGGTCCCAGAACGCCTCGGGGCCTAATAGAACGAGGCGACGGCTTTTTTGGTCCACGGCCTCGTTGAGGAGTTTCCAGCCCTTTTCATCGTGGCCCAACCGGATTTCCAACTTGGCGCGGAGATAGGCTGAAACATAGTTGGTGGTTTGCGAACGTTGTTCCAGTTGATGGGCGATGTCGAGCGCCTCGGCGGCGTGACCCGTCAGGTGCAGCAATTCAGCGTGCAGCACGGCTTTCTCCGTTTCCGCGAGGTCCTCTTCCTTTTGACCCTTAAAGATGTCGAGCCCGTCTTGGAAGCGGCCCATTTCCTTATAGGCCGTTCCCAGGTGGTATGCCAGCGACGGGTCCGCTTTGCCGAGGGCATGGAAGTATTTCGCCGCCTTGAGGTAGTCGCGTTCCTCCCAAAAAATGGATCCGATTTCCAGCAGCGAGTTGGTTTCGCTGGCACTTATGGCGAGCTGTTCCGCCCGGCGGATCTCGGCGTGGCCTTCGGCCAGCCGGCCATCGAAGCGAAGGATTCGACCTAGTTGCGCGTGCCCCAGGGAGTAGTCGGGATATAATTTTAGAGCCAGACGAATTTCCCGCTCGGCCTCGGGTATGTCTCGCCGGTAGAGAAATTTTTCCATGCTCATCCAATAGAGCGGCCGCCAATCCTCCTTGGCGACTTTCTCCATGAACTGCGCGTGCAGCACCACGCTCGGCCACGCGATGTCGGGTGGCAGGCACAGATCCGCTCCAAATGCCTGCGCCCGCGACAGACCTTGATGGGCGGTATTGCAATTGGGGCTGAGTTCGAGGGCGGCCTTAAAAAACTGCTGTGCCGCCATGATTCCGGCCGGCGTAATTTTTTCGATGGCCGCCCAGCCATGGGCCGCCATCGCTTCGGCGTCCAATTGATTCTTATTGCTGGCCGCCTGTTGCGCGGCGTCCGGACGGTTCGACGAAAACGACGGGGCCAACATGGCGACAATCAATCCCGCGGTGAACAATGCGGCCAAAGTTCCCCCAATCCACGTTAATTGCTTCTCACGGCGATCCTGTAGATTAAGCGAGCTTTCCGATTGGGCTTGAAGCAGGTCGTCGTGAAGTTCGACGGCCGTGCGATAGCGAAGGTCGCCTTCCGGTGAGCTTGCACGACGAATGATCTGGTCGATCCGCCGGACTTGCCTGGTAACGATCAGGTCGCCGGGCAGCCGCGGATATTCATAATGGTTCAGGCCTGTGAGTGCCTCGTAAAGCACCAATCCCAACGCGGATATATCGGCGGCAGTGCTCCCAGTCGCTTCCGTTCGCAAGGGTTCGCTCGTGCGGGAAACCTGTGTCCCGGCTCGCCCGGTAGTTGCGGTGGTCAATCCCACGTCCGCCAAAGTAGGCCGGCCGCTTCTAAAAATGACGTTGGAGGTCCGAACCGCTCGATGGACGAGGCCTGCCCGATGGAGATTGGATAGCGCTTCACAAAGGGACAATCCGAGATTGGCCACTTGTTCGGTCGGCATACGCCCCTTGTCCAGGACGGCCCGTAACGTAGTCGGCCGGTATTCCGGGGCCTCGGTCGGTGGTGTGTCTTTGACGGCCGGCGAAGGCGCAGAGGAGGCAGGGGCGGGTGTGGTGCTGGAAGGAACATCCGTTTTTGCCGGTTCCAACGCATCCGACAGCTCCATCACATAATAAAAACAGCCTGCGGATTCGTCGTTTCCGACGTGCAGAACGGGAAGTTGATGGGGATGCGTCCGGGAAACGGGTTCAAATCGTCGCAGGTCTTCGAAGGCCTGCTCGGCCAAGGTCCGGTCCGGTCCGAATTCCCAGTACCAGTACATTTTGACGGCCCGCAAGTCACCCGTCAGGTTGCGAGCCAGCCAGACTTCTCCGTGGCTCCCGCAACCGATCAGCTTTACCAAGGTGTATTCGGGAATGACCGGCCGCTGGAAGACCCTCGTATTAAATGCACCCTGACGTGGGGCCGCAGATGCAGCTGCATCAGTCGCCTTGGAAGGGGTGTCATTCGATGGTTCACCGACCGCGCTCATCGTAGGTTAAGTTATCCAATACGAAGAGAGTGCGGCGAGGCAAAACTGTTCAACCATCGTGTTACGTTATCGATTTTTACTGACAATCCGACCAAGTACGCCAGGTAACTTGCTCCGTAACGGTGAACTCAATGGTTAAAGCCGCGCTCTTCCTCAGGCAGGGGCTGATCTTTGGTTTCCGGGGCAAAAGGCAGTGCGATCAAGCCAACCAAATAAACGGCGCACATGGTGACGCCAGCGTACCGTAGAGGTTGGGCCTGGTCCTTGAAAACGACGCCAGTCAAAACGCCCAGCGCGGCGGGACCGGCGGCGGCGACAAATCGTCCCACATTGTAACAAAAACTGGTACCCGTGCTGCGGAGCCGGGTGGGAAAAAGTTCCGGAAAATAGATCGCGTATCCACCAAAGACCGATAACTGGCAAAATCCCATGACCGGCACCAAAAGGAAGATGTGCTGCGACGTCTTCAAAAACAGGAATACAACGGCTGTACTGAACATGGCGGCAGTAAAGGAAACTGCAAAAGCTGGCCGACGGCCGAAGCGCTGGGCCAACAAGCCAAAGCTGTAGACCCCGAAAAAGGAACCCACGTTTTGGACGACCGAAGTGATGCCCGCCCAAAAAGTCACGGCGCCCGCTATTTGGGCCGCGGGCATTCCGTCGGCTTTGAACTTCTCGGTCAGCACCGACCGCACGAGGTCGAAGCTGAAAAATCCAATCCCCCAAACCCCGATGACCCCTGCCAACGCCAGCGCGAGTCCGACCACCGCCCGTCCCCGATACCGCGTATCCCCGCCACCGCCAAAGATTCCCCAGCCAGCGATGACGAGGGCAACCCCAGCAAATCCCGCCACGACGGCGTGTTTCAGCAGTGTGGATGTAGCTGGAGCACCAAAAAACGTCTGGATTTTGGACAAGGGTACCAGAAATGCGATGAGGATGCCGGCCGACAGGACGAGCGCCGCGAGCGCCGCCGGGGTCGCCCATCGGGGATTCCCGAAAAGCTCTCCATAATCACCCAATCCTTTGCGGGTCAAAGGGTTCTTTACCGTGGCCAACCAGGCTTCCGGTTCTTTCAGGCCGCGCCGGACGAAGACCACCAGGATAGCCGGCAGGGCTCCCAATAGGAACATCCACCGCCAAGCCGGCCAACCGGCCAGCCCGCCGATCACACCATTTTCTTCCAAACGTCCCAGCGCAATACTGGTGCAAGCGGCGGTAACGTTACCTACCGTCGACAAGGCCTGAAGGAGACTCAGAGCGTACGGTCGAGCGGGGCCGGGCATGACCTCCGCGACCAGGGCTACACCCACCGCGAATTCACCTCCCACACCCAATCCAGTCAGGAACCGGAAGAGCGCGAAGTCCCAGAAATGTCCGGCGAAGGCGCTCAGTCCGGTGCAACCCGAGTAGAGCAGGATCGTCAGGAGCATCGTCTTGGCACGGCCCCAACGATCCCCGAGCACGCCGAACACGAGACCACCCGAGGCCCATCCCAATAGAAATATGGAGGTGGCGTAACCGCCGAATTCGCCCACGTCCGCTGGCGTGGGTGGATGCCCCAACGAGGCGGCGAGGAGGGTTTTCATGGCTGGCACTCGCGCCAGGTTGAAGAGTTGCTGATCCATGCAATCGAGCAACCAGCCCAGCGAGGCCACTACCAGCACGAACCATTGGTAGCGGTTCAACAGTTTCCACCACGTGGTGCCAAGATTGGAGGCGGGAGAATTCATCACTGGATGGCGAGAGTTTGCGACGAAGTCCGACGCAGCCCAAGCCCCGAAATTCGCCCCACCGAAAGAATCCGACTTTTTGTTCCGCGCCGTTGACGATGGAACCGGAGTTTCAGCACACTAGGCGACTTCAATCATGAGTAAGGTAAGCACCCCCGGTGGCAACACCGAATCCCAGAGAT
>DATJII010000176.1:0-8271 GCA_035493435.1 Candidatus Limnocylindria bacterium
CGCGGCCTTGGGCCCAGATTCTCAGGCGGTCGATTTGCTCGTCCATGGTGCGGGCGAGGGGGACGGTATCCTGGATCGCGGCCAGGACGTGTTCGGAGTTCAAGGCTTCCCCACTATAGAAAGCTTCGTAGAGGGCGCTGTTGAGGGCTTCCTCGATTTCCGCACCGCTGAATTGCTCGGCGGCGGCTGCGAGGGTGTCCAGGTCGAAATCGAGCGGACTGCGACGACGTTTCTCCAGGTGCACCCGGAAGATTTCTTTTCGTTCATCCACGGTGGGGAGATCGACGAAGAAGATTTCGTCCAGGCGTCCCTTGCGCAGCAGTTCGGGCGGGAGGTGCGAGACGTCGTTGGCGGTGGCGACGACGAATACCTGGGCGGTTTTCTCGGAGAGCCAGGTTAGAAAAGTGCTGAAGACCCGGGCGGTGGTGCCGCCGTCCGCAGAGCCACCGCTTTGGGAACCGGCGAAGGCTTTGTCGATTTCGTCCACCCACAGGATGGCAGGGGCGACGTTCTCGGCGATGGCGATGGCGCGTCGCACGTTTTCTTCAGAGGATCCGACGAGGCTTCCAAACATCCGGCCCATGTCGAAACGCAGCAGAGGCAATTGCCAAAGTTCGGCGACGGCCTTGGCGCAGAGACTCTTGCCGCAGCCTTGGACGCCTAGAAGTAATACTCCGCGCGGCGCGGGTAGTCCGAACTGGCGGGCTTCCTCGGAAAAGGCCGAGGCCCGCTTGGTAAGCCAATCTTTGAGTACGGGCAATCCGCCGACGTGGCCGAAGCTTTCGCTGGTGGCATAATATTCCAGCAGGCCGCTCTTGCGGACGATCTGCTGTTTTTCGGCGAAGACGTCGTGGACATCGTCGGCGCTCAGGCGGCCGGTGCGCACGATGATCTTGGCGAAGACGTTTTCCGCCTCGCCCAGGGTGAGCCCGAGGGCGGCGCGCACCAATCGTTCGCGGGCCAGGTCGTCGATTTCCAGGTCGACCTGTTTATGTTCGCGTAAGTCCTGCGCGATACGCTCCAGCAACTCTGCCAGGTCCGCCTCGGAGGGCAGGGGAAAGCCGAGGACCGTGATGTCTTTTTCGAGCTCGGCCGGGATCTCCAGGAGCGGTGATATAATAATAACCGTCTTGAAGCTGTTCTTGAGATGGATGGCGATGTCCTTGAGCTTGCGGACGATCGCGTGGTTGGGTCGGGTGAGAAAGGGATGAAAATCCTTCAGGACGAACAACGCCGGCTCCACATGGTCGAGGATATGGTCCAGCGCGGCCAAGGGTTCGCGGGTGGGTGAGGTTCGCGATTTCTGCTGCTGGGGATTTGAACCCAGGGGCATGATGCCCATGGAGCAAGACCACTCGAAGGCCTTCTTCTGGCGCTGGGCCGCGATGGCGGCGATGGCGGCCTGGACCCGGAGTTCCTCGCCGCTCTGGATATAAATAATCGGGTAACGGGCGCGAATGAGCAGTTCCAGCTCGGCGGAAAAGGACATGGTGGCCGGGGCGATGATGGGCCGATAATCGCGTCAAGCCGGGCTTACGACAAGAATCGCTTCCACCAGGGGGCAGGTTTCGGGGCGGGAAGGCCCCCCACCGCCTGGTTCAGTTTTTCCGCCAAACTGGAGGGCACCATTGTTTGCTGGCGATCAGCCCGCAGGAGTTCCTCCGGCAGCACAAAATCCCGGCGTCCGCTCAATTCATGGGCGTGCTCCGAGGTGGATTCCAAGGCGTTTTCGGACTTCTGGGTGAGGCGTTGTTTGGGTGGCTTCATGGGAGTTCAGGCATTTTTGCCGAAGCGTTGGACGAAAGCTTTGCGGGCGCGATGTAGTTTGCCTCGGACCGCGTCGGACGATTGGTTCGTGAGTTGGGCCACTTGGTCATAGCTGAGCTCTTCATCGGCTACCAAGAGCAATAGCACCCGGTATTCTTCGGGCAAGTCATCCAGCGTGCGTTGGATGCGTTCCCCCAGCTCCGAGACTTCCAACTGGCGCAAAGGGCTTTCCGAAACCCCCACGGTGCTTTCGTCGATCTCGCCGTCGTCGGTCACGTGCATTTTCCGCGCGTGCCAGCTTTGGCGGAGGGTGGAGCAGTGGTTCAGCGTGATGCGATAAAGCCACGTGCGCAGTTCCGAACCACCACGAAAACGGTCCAACCCTTTCCAGGCCTTGATGAAGACTTCCTGGGCCGCGTCTTCCGCCAACGTCGGATCGCCCAACAGTCGCAGTGCGAGGTAGTACACCTGCTGATGGTGCGCCTCGTAGAGTTCGCCAAAGACCCCGGGAAGCGAGGCGGCCCCGGAGGGGGAATCGGATGACGGTTCCGCTTCCATCGACGTTAGGGTTTCAAGGTGCACATGGGGTTGGACCAGTGTGCCTAGGCTCCGTCACGCGGCGAGCACGAAAGTGTGTTGGTGAACAGGGCCGGGTGCAGAACGACGTGGCCCAAGAAAACGAGAGTAATCGTCGTTGGTCTGCGCCAATCAAAAGGATGTTATAAACCCGGTAGGGCGAGACTCCGTCGAGCCCCGCTATCGGTGGGAGGCTTCGTTTCGAGGAAGAGCAGATCCATCGAAGCATAGGGCATCTGATTCTGACGCATCATGCTCCGTTGAAGCGTGTTATGGACCCACTCGAAGCCACTTGCTGCTAGGATGGGCTCGTCGGGAGCCTCGCCCTACCGGGTTTGGAGGACGCGTTGGAATTGCCGGGGCAACAAGGAGGAGCCGGGCTTACGGGTGCTCCCTCGGCGTGTTATTCCCACTCGATCGTGCCAGGTGGCTTGCTGGTGAGGTCCAGGACTACACGGTTCACGCCGCGGACTTCATTGGTGATGCGCAGGGAAACCCGTTCCAGCAATTCGTAGGGCAGGCGTACCCAGTCAGCGGTCATGCCGTCCTGCGATTCCACGGCCCGGATAGCGATGGTGTAGTCGTAGGTGCGTTCGTCACCTTGCACGCCCACGCTGCGCACAGGGAGCAACACGGCGAAGGTTTGCCAAGTCTTGTAGTAGAGTTCGCTGGCCTTCATTTCCTCCACCACGATGGCGTCGGCCTTGCGGAGAATCTCCAGTTTGGGCTTGGTAATTTCGCCGAGGCAGCGAACGGCCAATCCGGGTCCCGGGAAGGGTTGCCGATGAACGATTTCGCGGGGCAGACCGAGCTCGGCGCCGAGTTGTCGGACCTCGTCCTTGAAGAGGCAGCGCAACGGTTCGACGAGCGAGAACTTCATGTTCTTCGGCAGGCCGCCCACGTTGTGATGGCTCTTGATCATCGCTGCGGGGTTGCCGGCGATGGGCACAGATTCGATGACGTCCGGATAAAGTGTGCCTTGGGCCAGGAACTTGGCTTTGCCTGCTTTGCGGGTGGCTGCTTGGAAAACGTCGATGAAGGCCTTCCCGATGATCTTCCGCTTGCGCTCGGGATCGGTGACGCCCTTGAGTTTCTTTAGAAAGAGACCCGTGGAGTCTTCGTACTGGAGCTTGATCTTGAAATTCCGGCCGAACACTTCCTGCACCACGTCCGCTTCGCGAGCCCGGAGGAGTCCGTTGTTGACGAAGATGCAGGTCAATTGATCGCCAATCGCCCGGTGAATCAATGCCGCCGCGACGCTGGAGTCCACGCCGCCGCTCAGGCCGAGGATCACGCGTTCCGAACCGACCTGTTTGCGGATTTCCTCGGTGGCCTGGTCGATATAATTGGTCATCGTCCAATTCCGGCCGCAGCCGCAGACGCCGTGGACGAAGTTTGTGAGGACTTCCTTGCCCCGGGGCGTGTGGACGACTTCGGGATGAAATTGGATCCCGAACTGGCGTTTGGGCCGGTTTTCGATGGCCGCAAAGTCGGAGTTGTCCGTCGTGCCAACGGCCACGAAGCCCTTGGGCATGCGGGTCAGCTTGTCACCGTGGGAATTCCAGACCTGGAACGACTCAGGCAGTTGATGAAACAGTGCGCACTCGGGCGCCACAATCTTCAGGGTTGCCTTGCCGTATTCGCGTTTCTCACCTTTCTCGACCTTGCCGCCGAGAAAGTGTCCCATGATCTGCAGGCCGTAGCAGATGCCGAGAATGGGGATGTCGAGTTTGAAGACTTTTTTATCCGGCAATGGAGCGTTTGAGGCGTAAACGCTGGAAGGGCCACCCGAGAGGATGATCCCTTTCGGTTTCATGGCCGCGATCTCTTCCGCCGGGGTATTGAACGGCAGGATCGTGGAATAGACCTGGCACTCGCGGACGCGGCGGGCGATGACCTGCGTGTACTGCGAGCCGAAGTCGAGGATGACAATCTGCTCCATGCGTAAGAATGCCTCAAGAGCCCGAACGCCAGCAAGGACGATTTGTAATCCCCATCGGGATCGGGCGTATCTTCAAATCGTGGGTCCCAGTAGATCTTTTGCCCCCTCACCCTGGCCCTCTCCCCCGAAAAATCTCGGGGGCGAGGGGATCAACGAAGGTGCCAATAAAGCGAAGCGCCTTCCTTCGCCTCAGATGACAAGATGCGCTCGCCACCGAAAGGCTTTCCTGACGTATCTCGAACGTCTGCCCGCTTATTCCAACGGCTTCAAGGCCGTCATGAAGCCGCGATCTATGACGGTGTCAAAGTAAGGCCCCGGCACAAACCCCACTTGGCTGAGGAAGTCTGCGTATTCACCGACGCCGTAACAGCGGCCTTGGGTGGCATGCATCAGTAGCGCAGAATATTCGGCCACGGGTCGGGGGCCGGTCTTGTCCCGATTCAGGAAGGCATCGTGGATGACGAGCATGCCTCCGGGCGCCAAGGCCGCAAAGGAACGACGGAGAAGAACCATGACTTCGGCTATGTCCCAGTCGTGCAGCACGTTGGAAAAAAGGTGGATATCGAATCCGGTCGGCAGATTACCCTCGAACATGTTGCCAGTCGCTACCGCTACCCGGTCCGAGCAATGGCGTTCGGCAATGCACTTGGCCGCAATGCGATCCACCGGTTTTTGTTCGAAGACCGTGGCCTGCAATTCTGGGTGAGCGGCAACCAGGCAGCACGAATAAATCCCGGATCCCCCGGCGATATCCAGCAATCGGGTGCGACCACCGAAGTCGATCTTGCGCGCCATGGCCGGTCCTAGCGCCAGGCCCCGGCAATCCATGGTAGCGGTAAAAGTCTTGGCAAAGGCGTCGTCTTCCATCGCCTTGTGCCAGTCGAATCCGGTGTTGAACCCGCCCCAATTGGCAGGCTTACCGGTCTTTAGGACGCGGATGTAGTCCTGCGTGACCGGACGCAATTTCAACGACGCATAGTAAGGCGCGATGCTCCAGGGCGATTCGGCAGCCAAATGTTCGTGGGCCAAGACCGTCAGGGTGAAAACGCCCTCGGTGGAGCGGGTCAGGAAACCGCACGAGAGGAACATCGTGAGCATCACATCCGCTGGGCGTTCAGCGAATCCGAAGTGGGAACAGATCTGGGCCTGCGTGGAGGGATTCTTGCCGATCCAGGTGAAGAGATCGAACTCGGTGAGCGCTGCGGCGACGAGGTCACAAGCATAGAGACCGTCGCGATAACGGTAGAGGGGCAGGGGATCGGTGGACGGAGGAACAGTGAGTGCGGCCGGAATCATCCGTCAGCCAATGCCATGGTTGGAGGCGAGCAACAATCCAAAAAGCGGAAGCGCTGCTGGGTTGCCTCTTAACCGCAATCAAGACCATTTGTCGCGAGAAGGATTCAAAGAATCACGAGCCGCTTGGAGATCGCTGAACCAAGCGGCAGCATCGTTCGAAGGCAGATCGAACTGGGCCAAGGCTTCTGCAAGGTCCCTGCCGGTACAAGTCTTTGATTTGTCGGCAGTGCTCTTGGGGATCGATCTGCCATCTATCGGATTGGCCGGAGTTTTTTCCATACCCACAGGACTAGGTTGTTGAAACCACAAAGACTGTCAACGACGGCTCCCGGGTTGAAACGAGATCTGATGGAAACCTTGCAAAAATGGGCCAAAATGGTATCAAGCGACCATGAACTCCAAGTTCATCAGCTTCCTCGCCGGGGTGGTCGTCGCAGGTGGGGTTATGGGCGCCCTGCTCTTTCGTCGGTCCTCCAATACCACGCCGGTCGAAACATCGACCGCAGCGGCCGGTGAATCTCAAGCGGCTTCAGCGCATTCGGATTTGGAGGCCAAACTGGCGGCCGCCGATGCCAAGCTGGCGGATTTGCAGGCGGAGAATGTTCGGCTCCGCGGCAAACTGGCGGGCCAAACAGTCGCTTCCAATTCTGCCGCCCGGAAGAAGCCGAACACGGGTGCGGGCGCCATGGCTGATATGATATCGGCCTTGGGTGGCGGCGGTGAAACCAATGGCGAACCGAGTGCTCTCCAGCAGATGATCCAGGCGCAGATGGAGACCCAGATCAACGGGCAAATCGCGCAGATGAAATCCCGGCTCAACCTGACTCCGGAGCAGGAGACGAGTATCCGGTTGTTCCTCCAGAACCAGATGAAGGCCGGTAGCGAGCTGGGGATGAAGATGTTGAGCGGTTCCGCAACGCAGGAGGAAATCGAGGCGGCGCAAAAGACCGTTTCGGGCGTGACGGATATTAATTTGCTCCTGAGCCCCGAGCAGCGGGTTGAGTATACGAAGATGCAGACGGAGGAAAAACAGAACGGCGCCCGTCTCATGGCCAACCAGAACCTGCTGCAGGTCCAGTCCACGCTGGGCCTGACCCAGGAACAGCAGGACAAACTCTATTCCGTCTTTTACGACAGCGCTTTTTCCACCCTTGGCGGTAACTCGGGAGGTGAGGGCCAGGCTAGCAGTCCACTTGATCTCCGTGGACGCATGGAAAAGGAAGTGGCCGCCATGAAGGGTATACTTACACCCGAACAAATCGACCAATATCGGGCCCTGCAGGAGCAGCAGATCAACATGGTGGAATCGATTATGAAGAAGGGTGGGAAGTAGGTTATTGAAGAAGGGATTATTCGCACGCGGAGACGCGGAGGAAGAGAAGGCGGATGGACCACGAAAGGCACGAAGTACACGAAAGAAGAGGGGGCGAGAAAAGGATCTTATAGTATCAGATTCGCGATCTTCAGGCTGTTCTCTCTTCTCCGGGGCTCGGCGCCACCGCGTGAGGTTCTTCCCTGATTCGCCTCGTTGAGCGCGCGGGTCTGGACGGGTGCAGATTCCAAAGCGGCGGTTTCACCAAGTCTTCGCAGCCCCCATCCGCTGAGGTTTCAACAACGGAGGGGTTTCAAGGGCTCCAATCCGAGCTTTCACCTTGACCGGCTTTCGTGGGCGTGAGTTTCTCTCGGCAGCAAGGTGTTCCATGGGAATGCCAATGTTTCAGACCAGAAATCCCTTAGCCACACTCAATATGCAATGGTATCTCGCCGTCCTGAAGAAATACGCCCTGTTCGAAGGTCGCGCCCGCCGCAAGGAGTACTGGATGTTCACCGTGCTCCATGGAGGGATCTATATCACCCTTGCCACGCTTGGCTGGTTTATACATTTTCCGGCCCTGGCGCTCATCTATGTGCTGGCGACTTTCGTTCCAGCCATCGCGGTGGCTATCCGACGACTCCATGATACGGGACGGAGTGGATGGTTTTTCCTGCTCGCCCTGTTACCATTTGTGGGCGGGTTGATCCTGCTTTATTTCTTCGTCCAAGACGGCACGCAGGGCGACAATGCGTATGGGGCAAATCCGAAGGTGTTGTCTGCGTAGGGGCTGCCGGACGATTCTTATAAAGATATTTCGCACGCGGAGGCGCGGAGACGCGGAGACGCGGAGAGAGAAGGCGGGTGGACCACGAAAGACTCGAAGTGCGCGAAAGAAGAGGATGCGGAATGCTTTTTATAGTGCCAGAATTGCGGTTTTCTGGCTGTTTTCTCTCCTCCGTGTCTCCGCGCCTCCGTGTGAGTATCTTCCCCAATTTCCTTCGCTGAGTGCGTGTGGGATTGAACGGCTGCCGATACCAAAGCGGCGGATTCGCCCGGCCCTTCGCGTGATTCTTATACGAGCATCTTTTCCACGATTTCACCGTGGACGTCGGTGAGGCGGAAGTCCCGGCCTTGGAAGCGGTAGGTGAGCTGGGTGTGGTCGAAGCCCAGCAGGTGCAGGATGGTTGCGTGCAGGTCGTGGACATGGACTTTGTCCTTGATGACGTTGAAGCCGAAGTCGTCGGTTTCGCCCATGTTTAGACCCGGCTTCACGCCGCCACCGGCCATCCAGTAGGTAAAAGCTTGGGGATGGTGGTCGCGGCCGAGGGATCTGCCGAGTTCGACACTGGCTTCCACTTGAGGAGTACGGCCGAAT
>DATJII010000177.1:0-3881 GCA_035493435.1 Candidatus Limnocylindria bacterium
TCTTTCCATGACATTTTTACGGTGGCCTTGAAGCAGTGGCCCGACCCGATCCCATCCCGAACTCGGCCGTCAAACACTGCGTTGCCGATGGTAGTGCCTGTATAGCTTGCGCGAGAGTAGGTAGCCGCCGTTCTTTTTTCTTCTGCTAAACCGCCCGTGATCCCGAGTCACGGGCGGTTTTCTTGCTTTTACCCCCAAAGGGAATGGGAGGTAGGGGAAGCAGGGGAAGAATGGGAAATATGGCCTACACGCTCTCCTTAGGGCCGCCAGGCCATGGCTCCCATCGCTCTCATACCTCCCATTCTTCCTATGCCTGGCGCTATTGGGCTAGGGTCTCGTCAAACCACGAGAGAGTTTTCGCCCACATGTCGCGCGTGTACTCATGGCCAACTCCTGGATAGAGATCGCACCGAAAGGCCCAATCGGCCTCGTGCAAACGCCACAGTGGCCGGAGAATTGAATCGATCTTTCGTATGCCCGCCACCGGTGAGCCGCTGTCTTTCGTGCCGTTCAGGCACATGATGGCGCGGGGAGCAATACAAGCCAGCACGGCTTCAGTGTCGAAGTGCTCGAGCATGCCTGGAACAAAATAGTAAATTCCATGCTGCTTGATTTGACCTGCGGCGATGAGGTCCTGGTAACGGGTCAGGCAGGCAATCGCGGCCCCGGATTTAAGCCGATCGTCGAGAGCCATGAGCCACCAGGTACGGGTGGCCCCCATGCTCATGCCGGTGACGCCGACTTTGTTGGTATCGATTTCAGGCCTGCTGCAGAGGTAATCGAGGGCCATCAAGTCGTCGCGGAGCATCATTCCCCAGAGTGTGCGTCCGGCCCATAGATTGAACTTCGAGGCACTCGCTTCACCTTGGGAACCCTTTTCTCCGTCAGGGCCGGTTCCGTTGCGTTCGCCAAATCCTGCAGCGTCAATGGCCAATACGGCAAAGCCTCGGCGGGCATAGGTGGGCCCCGGCGGATACGGCGTATGATTGGTTTGGAAGAGTTCGATTTTTCCTCCGTCGTATTCACCACCGTGCCAATGGCAATAGAGGATGGCTGGAACCGGTTCGGTGGCTTCCTTGGGAAGCAGGAGGACTCCCGGGACCTTTTCGCCGGCACCGTTGTCGAAGCGGAATCGTTCCTCGATGAATCCGTCCCGTTCATTGCGGGAGAGGACTTCCACGGTTGGTTTGCCGGGCCGCGGCGGCAGTTTCCCTAGTAGATGCCACAGATTGGACCGAATGCCCTCTTTCCTCGCAGCCCAATCCGCCTTTTTCTCGGGAATTTGAAGTTCGGGAACTCTGGGGAGGGTAGTGAGCCAAACTGAGTTGTCGCGCGAGGTGGGATCTTCCGCAGCCCAAAGAGACGAGGTCATGACACAATAAACAATAACGAGCCAGCGAGTAGCGCGCACGACGAAGACGCTAGCGAGGGTTGGCCGATGAGCAATGGGAAATGCCGCTAGCTTCATGGGAAAACTGTAAATGCCAAATATGCGTATGCGTGGTCTGGGAGATGTGAACAGTTGTTTGAAACTTCTGTTTGACGAGTATTGCGCTCTCAGTTAAACAGTTGCTTGAAACATGCGTTTCCCTGACGCCAACAAGTCTGAAGCCGCACCGCATATCGCGGGTGCGACGCGGGAGGCGTTGATCGCCGCGGCGACGACGGTCTTTGCGGAACGTGGCTTTCAAGATGCCACCATCCGGGAGATTTGCCAGTTGGCCGGGGCCAACGTGGCGGCGGTGAACTACCATTTCGGCGGCAAAGAAGATTTGTACAGCGAAGTGGTGGTGGCGGTGAAGCACACTGGTGCTCCGCCGGTTCATTTGCAGATGGGCGCGGAAGTCCCGGCGGCGGTGCGGCTGGAGGCCCATATTCGCTGGTTACTCGGGCGTTTGGTCTGCATGGGACCGGTGGATCCGTTGGGGCAAATCATGGGGCGGGAAATGATCCAACCCACACCTGCGTTGGACCGGTTGATCGAGGAATTCTTCCGTCCCCAGTCGGTCTGGCTGGAAGTTGTGGTGCGGGAATTGATTGGTCCAGGGTTGGGGGATGAGGTCTATGCCCGTGGTGTCATGAGTGTCATCAGCCAGGTCGTGTTTTATAAGCACTGTCGACCAGTATTGGAGCGAATGGGGCCCGGTTATTTTCCCACGGCGGCCACTTTCGAGGCCCAGGTTCGCCACATCGTCGATTTTTCGCTGGCAGGATTTCACGGGATGCGGCTAGCTGCCGCAGCAAACGGCCCAAAACCCGGGGCTGAGGGCAGCGACTGCCCGTCGCGCAACCATTAGTCAACCCCCTCTACACCATGTTTCGACTCGCACTCCGAATGCTCATGGGCGACCGCGCCAAGTATATCATGCTGGTGGGCGGCCTGACTTTTTCCGCCCTGTTGATGACCCAGCAAAACGCGGTATTTCAGGGCCTGCTTTCATGGACGACCAGCCACATGCGAAACATGCGCTCCAAGATCTGGGTGGTGGAAGGGCACGTCGACCAGGTCAACGAGACGAAGGCCCTTCGCGATACTGACGTCAACCGGGTGCGTAGCGCCACCGGAGTGGAATATGCAGAGCCATTGTTCCAAGGCATTGTGAAAGGGCGTGCGGCGGATGGTTCGGACAAACAAATCCAATTGATCGGCCTCGATGCGGGCACCTTGATGGGACGTCCGCCGGTTATGTTAGAGGGCGGCGACGAGGGGCTGGCGAAGCTTCGTATTGCGAATAATGTCGTGATTGACGACTTGGCGGCGGTACGGCTGGCCGTGGGTGGAAAAACGCACCTGACCATCGGTGATACTTTCGAAATCAATGATCGCGAGGCGCGCGTAGTGGGAGTCTGCAAGACCGAACGGCACTTCTTCGGATATCCCTACGTGTTTTGCAGTTATGACCAGGCGCTCCAGTACGCGCCCCGCCAGCGCAAGATGCTCTCGATGATCCTGGCCGAGCCGTCGCCCGGACTCAGCGCGGAACTGGTGGCGAGCAATATCATGAGCGAAACCGGGCTTCGGGCTTATACGGTTCCGCAATTCGAGAAATCCACGTTTGCCTGGATCTGGAAGAACACGGGCATCCCCGCGAGCTTTATGACGACCATTGCCTTGGGATTCTTTGTGGGCGTCGCGGTGGCAGGACAAACCTTTTACTCCTTCGTGCTGGAGAATCTCCGCAACCTGGGCGCGCTCAAGGCCATGGGCGCCAGCAACGGATTGCTGGCATCGATGCTCCTGTTGCAGGCCTTCACGGTTGGCCTGATCGGCTATGGCATCGGGCTGGGGCTGACCGCGATCTTCGGTTTCGTAGTCATGCCCATTGGCCAGCCGCCCTTTCTGCTGACGCCGGAGTCAATGGTGCGAACCCTGATTTCGATATTGGTTATATGCACCTTGGCGGCGCTGTTCGGCATCCGCCGGGTCGCGAAGCTGGAACCCGCGGTCGTCTTCCGAGGATAATATAATGGGCACCACCGACAAACCGCCGACCGGACCGGAAACGCACGCCATCCACGTCACGCAGGTCGTCAAGGCCTTCGGGACGGGTGACGCCAAAACCCTAGCGTTGAAGGGGGCTGATTTCCAGGCGCGCCAAGGGGAGCTTCATCTCGTGGTGGGACCTTCCGGTTGTGGCAAGACGACGTTGCTAAGCGTCGTGGCGGGAACATTGAAGTGGGACGAAGGCCACGTGGCGGTTTTTGGAACCCCCTTGGGAGATCTCACTCCCGGGAAGGTCACTGAATTCCGGCGCAAAACGGTGGGATTCATTTTCCAGCAGTTCAACCTGATTCCCACCCTCGACTTGGTGGAAAACGTCAGCGTGCCGCTCTTGCTCAATGGAGTGACCCGACGGGACGCCGAGGAGAAGGCGGCCATT
>DATJII010000178.1:0-37364 GCA_035493435.1 Candidatus Limnocylindria bacterium
TGGCTCAGTGTCGGCGAATTCCCGGAAGATCATTTTGGGATGCTTGCCAAAGATGTTGGCCAAGACGTTGAGTCGCCCCCGATGGGCCATGCCCATGTCGATTTCCCTCACGCCCTGCGACGCCGCCTTCTCGATGACCAAATCCAACAGGGGAATAAGGCTTTCTGATCCCTCAAGGGAAAAACTCTTGGCCCCAATGAACTTCTTCCGGATGAACTCCTCGAAGATCACCGCATCGGTCAGGCGGGTGAGGATGCGCAACTGGACGTCGCGCGGAATCTGGAACCGATTCTCCGTCGTCTCCATCCGCTCCTGAAGCCATCTCCGGATGCTCAGGTCGGCAATGTGCATGAACTCGACCCCGATGGATCGGCAGTAGGTGTTCCGGAGATTCTCCAAGGTCTCCCGAAGCGTCATCACCGGCTTCTCCTTCGGGCCCACACCCTCAACCGAGAATTCCCGCGCCATATCGGACGAAGATAAACCGTAGAACTCTGGATTTAGTTCAGGAGGCACCGTCCGAGGCTGTCCGAGAGGGTCCAATTGAGCCGCCATGTGACCGCGGAACCGGTAGGCCCGCACGAGCTGGTCCACCTTGTCCTGCAACGCGCTGGCGGTGCGAACGTCCGACGCACCAGCGGAAACCGCAAAAAGCCCGGGAACGGCCAGGCTGGAGGTCAACTTGGTCTTGCTGCTTGAATCATCGGCGAACTCGCCGTTGGAGAAATATCCCTGCCATTCCTCGGCCACCGAGGCCGGGTCCTGCAAGTAGCGTCCGTAGAGCTCCTCCACGAATGCCACATTGGTCAGGCTGGGATTTCCCAGCGAAATCTTGCTCATATTTGGGGTACTGTCGTCTCTGAAAGACGGTGCACAACTAGCCATCCGCCCTTCCCTACCCTAGGGGTTTTGGGTGGGAACGGCAAACTTCCGTCCTTTTCCCCTAATGGTTTACCGCCATTCCGTCAAAGGTTGGCCCTCAAGTATTAGCGGAAGCCAGCACCCAACCAACCGATCCACACTTTTGCTTATCACGGTTAGGTTGCGAAAAATTCACAGACTTTAACGTTATCCGAGACCGCTTGAAGCTCTCAAAGGCCGTGGAATGCTTGGAGCACGGTTACGAAGTCGTGGCCCCGTCACCTCTTTGGACGGGAGGCCGCTACACGAAAGCATCCGTGCCATTAATCACCAGCAGCTTCCCGTAAACTGCACTCCCGCAGTCCTGGATTTCCCGTGACCCCGCTCGCGATCCGCCTCCAGGAGTCGGAAGCGATGACTTGCTTTAGCGGGCAATGGACGTGGCACCTACAGGTTAGGATTGAAGAATAGACTACGAATTGCCCTGGCGTTTCGCGGCCAGCAGCTCTTCGCGCTTTCGTGAAAAACTATCGAGGAATTCGGCGAGGATGGCATAGAAAAGGTCCGCATCCAGCCAAATGTCCCTTAGGGTCCTTGGATCGTGACGGTAGTTCTCAAGGGTCTTAAATCCAATCAGTCGAACCTTGTCAGCCACATCAAACTGCAACAGGTGGCTGCCATCGTCAAATGCCTGGTCGCCATCTGGCGCCCAGTGCAGGTTTGCCTCGTGTATTGCCTCTTTAAATTCCGAAAGAGAAAACCCAAATGCCATGCCAGTATCGGGGTTCTGGGCATATGTCGACTGGATCAATGCGTCGGCTATGTCCGATGCGCTTGCCGCAGTCGAGAAAGGAGCGGCATGGGTCCCCCTTCGTTTTTTGATTTCTCCAATGGCATCAACCGAACACGCCAACATGGTGGCGTCCGGCTGGCAAACGCCGTACTGCATCCCGCCAAGATGAATCAGAAAATATCCCAGGGCCTTGAATCCCAACTGTTCAAAGGCCTCGCTCAGTCCACATTCAAGACCAAACGACGACGGATTCCCCAGGTTGATTGTTTTCTTAGTCTGCCAAGTACCCGGCATTTTTCCTTCTCATTCGACGATGATTTTCCGTCGAGTTCGGTTCGAGCTCGCGATTCAGGCGGTGACCGGTTTTCAGTTTATCGCGGTCTATCTGTTCCATATCCGACAATCTCTAACCAACCCGCAATCCGCCGCACCCGAATCAACGCTTCTTCCATCCGCGCCGATTCATCGCCTTCCCTTACGTCGCCACATGCGGGATGTACCTCCGGCGAAGCCAGAATCCCCAGCCGATGAAGGAAATGAGCCGTGCTGTGCTTGTAGGCTCCCGCGCTACCTTTGGCGTCCAGTCGAAACACTTGATCCTCAAGCGATTGCATCGCTTCGAAGAGTTTGTAGACTTGGGTGTCAAACCCGCCCGTTCCTGTCTTCCGGCGCTTGGTCGCCACCGAATCTGACAACCACATGTCCTTGGCGGCACAGATCATGGGAGCCCCAGTCACGGCGGCGCCAATCAACAACGGCAACCCCAACTTGATGGCCGTGGCGATACCGAAGTCGTCGCCACTGTGCGGCACAAAATCGAGTTTCAGGGATCGGCACATCGCCGCCCAATAGAGGAAATGCGGGCGATCCAGGGTGCTTATCTTGCCGCCCACGTACTTGGGATGCAGCGCCAGTTGCCAGAGCAACCAGGGATCGAAAGGCGTGGCCCACGGTACAAAGGCCGGTTCCAGTGCGTGCACCAATGCCGGACGAGTGAGGTGTTCAGCAATCTGGTAGTACGCGTCGCGTCGCCGCTCGGGTGCGAGTTCGTTGAGGCGGCGAGACGTCATCACCATCACCTCGCAATGATCGTGGGTTTGAACGAGGTCCATCAGCGGCAAGTAGCGGTTGACCTTGAATCCCTCGTCTTGCTCGGCACCGCGTGCCGTTACGCCCGCGATAAATCGACGCCCGGGAAAAGCCCCCCGAAATCGTCGCAAAACCTCGGCGTAGAGGTGTTCACTGAGATTGAAAATATAGCCCGTGTCGGCATTCAGCACCGGGACGAACTCCACGCCGAAGGCCTCGGCAGCGGCGTACATCCACCGGATGCTCGCCTCAAAACCTTCCCAATCCGGTGCGCCATTCCGAAAAGGCAACAGGGCCGCCCCGCAAAGCCGTGACACGTTTTCATGGTCCACCAGCGATTCCTCGGAAGTCCAGGCCCAGACCGTTTGCTCCCACGGCGTTTCGGGGCGCAATTCGGAGGGACTATCTACGAGGGATTTCATTTCAAGCGCCAGTGGCACGTTTGATCTCCTTCAACCGCGCCGCCTCGGGCCTCGTGGTATAGTATTTATCCAGGGGATAACACCCGCTAATCAACCCATTGCGCGGAGCGGTGGTGCAATCGCTGAAGGTACGGCAGATCAGCTTCGGTTCCGCGGCTCCCTTGTCCAGTGAATCCGCGAGAAAACGGGGATAGGAAAGCATCATGCGCCCCAGCCCCACGATATCGACCCACCCTTCCCGGACCAGGGCCTGCGCCACGTGCGGCAGGTACTCCTGCAAATAAGTATATCCCGTGCCCACGACGGCCATGCCGGCGGGCCGTGCCGCCCGGATCGCCCGGGTGGCCTCCAATTGCCGCACGACGTCGATCAACGGATCGTAGGCGGGCTGGTAGCCATCACTCGGTGGGAAGGCGGCCGGGCGCTGGATGTGGGGGGTATAATAAGGCGACCCGGCGGTGACGTTGAGCACCTGGATTCCCAACTCGCCCGCCAGGGCGACAAACCGCAATGGCTCCGAGAGATCCGTTTCCATCGGGTTTTCCTGATTCACACCAAATCCGTACCGATACGGCAAATGGCTCGAGAAGTCCTCCGGGATACCCGGCCCGAGTTTGCCGGGAGCCGCCCGGTCCGGATCGGGTTTGTGTGGTACCCGGTCGAAGACACTGAGCCGCACCCCCAGTCCGATGGGATTACCGTCGGCCCGAATACCCTCTACGATCTCCCGCAAGGGACGCGTTCGGTTCTCAAACGATCCGCCATAATGTCCGGGTCGTGTATGCGCCCCCAGGAACTCGTGCAGCAGGTAACCGTGACAGTGTTTGATATCCACGAAATCCGCCCCCGCCTCCCAAGCCACTCGGGCCGCGCGTACAAAATCCCGGATCAATTCGCGCACCTCCGCATCCGATAGCACCTGGGAATCCGAAGTGACCTGAAACTTGGCATCGAGCAGCGGATGACGAAAGGCCACCCGGGATTCCCACTGCTCCTTTTTGTGGGGCCGGCAAAACCGTCCGCTATGAGTTAATTGAAAGCCCACTACCAGGTCATCCACCGTTCCATAACGTTCCGTGTGAGCCATCTTGAGCAACGAAACCAAGCCTGCAATGCCTTCCCGGTTTTCGTCATTCAAGATGAGCTGATTGGGATTGGCCCGACCGTCGGGACGCACGGCCATCGCCTCACCTCCGCAAATAAGCTTGGCGCCGCTTTCCCCAAACCGGGCCCAGCGTCGTTTCATTTCCTCTGTCACCCCGCCTTGCGTGGTGCCATCCCAACCCTCCATTGGATGCACCGCGATCCGATTGCCGATCCTTTTTCCGTTGATCAACACTCCTTCGACGGGGGCCGCCAGCGGTGAACCGTCGCGTCGACCGAGGGCTTCATCGCAGGGAAGCTGGATCCCCAGATCGCACAAGCGATTGCGGAAGTCTTGAACCGATTTCAAGGACCCAATGCGGACCAAGCCGGGAGGAGGAGCCATATTCGGAAAGCGCAACTCTTGCACTTCAAACAACGATTGGTAAAAGTGCTCTTTCCTATCTTTACCATCACTTTTGCCGATGGAACTTTATCAGCTTCGTTATTTCGTCGAGACCGCCCGGCAGCGGAATTTCACGCGCGCCGCCGCCCGCTTACATTTGGCGCAACCGGCTCTGAGTGAACAAATTCGGAAACTGGAAGCCGATTTGGGCACCTCCCTCTTTCATCGCGGACGGCGCGAAAGCACGCTCACGGCCGCAGGTCAGGCCCTGTTCGAGCACGCAGAAGCTTTGCTGACGCAGGCCAGCGTCATCCGCCAAAAGGTGCACGACGTCGCCGCCATGCGGACGGGCAAACTCACCATTGCTGCCATTCCTTCCGTCAGTGCCTTTTTGCTGCCACCAGCCGTCGCCCGATTTCGGCAATCCCATCCTGATGTTGAATTGCGCCTGATGGAAGGGACCTCCGAAGCCATTGCGGAGGACGTGGAGTCTGGAAGAGCCGATCTGGGCTTCGTCCAGCTTCCCCTCCGGCGGACCAACCTGGATCAGAAAGTCCTCTTTCAAGAGCCCTATCGCCTGCTCTGCCCACGCCGCAGCCGACTTGCCCGCCACGGTCCCGTCCGATTGGCCGCGTTGGCTGAGGAGCCCTTTGTCCTATACCAAGGGCACGTGCGGGACGCCGCCCTCGCCGCCTGCCGCGCAGTCGGATTTGAACCCCGTATCGCCTGCGAGACCCGCGAACTCACCACCGTCCATGCCTTGGTCGCCGCTGGCTTGGGCGTGTCACTCTTACCCCAGCTCGCCACGAGTCGGGGCACCTCCGGGTGTGCTGTAATATCAATCGAGTCCCCAGTCTTGCACCGGGAGATCGCGCTGATATCGAGAGCCAAACAATCGCCCAGCCCCGCAGCCGAAGGATTTGAACTCTTGCTGGGTATGTAGCCGCCCGGGAACAGTTTCGCTTGGTGGGTGTTCAAAATAACTCCCAACGACTCCGCTTGCCGTTCTCCTCCGATTTTTCCAATGTTCGTTCACCTTATGAAGGTATTCGTTACGGGCGGTGCGGGATATATCGGGTCGGTATGCGTGGAGGAGTTGCTCGACGCAGGCCATCAAGTCACGGTTTTCGACAATCTTTGCGAAGGCCACCGATCGGCCATCGATCCCCGAGCCAAGTTCATTCTGGGTGATTTTAACGACCGGGAATCCATCTTTGTGGCCTTGCGGAGCGTGGAACCTGAAGCCGTGATCCACTTCGCCGCCCATGCGTTGGTGGGTGAGTCCATGGTGAATCCCTCGAAATACTTCCGCAATAATGTCAACGGTGGGCTCAATTTGCTCGATGCGACCGTTTCTGTCGGCATCAAGAAATTCGTTTTCAGTTCGACTTGCGCCACTTATGGACCGCCCGACAAGGTGCCGATGACCGAGGATCTGCCCCAACGTCCCATAAACCCCTATGGCGAATCCAAGTTGATGTTTGAAAAGATTCTGCTCTGGTACCAACAATTGCATGGCCTTGAGCCGGTGGCCTTTAGGTATTTCAATGCGGCCGGCGCGAGCCCCCGTTTCGGCGAGCATCACCGGGTCGAAACGCATTTGATTCCCAACGTGCTAAAGGTTGCCTTGGGACAAAAGTCGCAAGTGGATGTCTTTGGGACGGACTATGCCACTCCTGACGGCACCTGTATTCGGGACTACGTCCATATCGCTGATCTGTCCCAGGCCCACATCGCCGCCCTGCGCCCGGGCGTTACTGGGTTTTACAATCTGGGAAATGGCGAGGGATTTTCGGTCAAGGAAGTCATCGCAACCTGTGAGACCGTCACCGGAAAACGCATTCCCACGGTATTTCAAGCCCGCCGACCAGGCGATCCAGCCCGCCTCCTCGCAGCCGCCACCAAGGCATCCAATGATCTCGGGTGGAAACCCCGTTATCCCAAACTGGAACAGATCATTAAGACCGCTTGGGACTGGCATCTGAAGCATCCGGCGGGTTACTCCGACTGAACATGGCACGAATTGGGGGTGGAAAAGCCTTCCCTAGCTTCCCGCAGGTCCGCAAAGTCCCGGTATGCGAAAACGACGCGAGGCACGCGAACGCGCCGTCCAGTTTCTGTTCCAGTATGACGTCAACCCGGCGGAAGATCTTCCGCTGGCGCTCATCCAATTCTGGGATACAACACGGATGAACGCCTTCCTCGAAGGCAAGAGCTCCACCTGGGGGCAACGAGTGGAACTTCCGCCCCCGACGGCGGAAGAGTCTGCCACCCAACTTTTTGGAAATGAGCTCATCACCGGCGTCATTGAACGGCGGCAAGAGCTGGATGGCATCATCCAGAAGCATGCCAAGAACTGGGACCTGCACCGTATGGCGGTGGTGGACCGCAATGTCATGCGGGTGGCCATCTACGAAATGTGCTTCCGGGACGACATCCCTCCGGTGGTCAGCATCAATGAGGCCGTGGACATCGCCAAGAAGTTCAGCACCCAAGATAGCGGCAAATTCGTGAACGGCATCCTCGATAAGGTCAAAGAAGACCTGCAGAGACCCTCCCGGACCGCTCGGGAATCCAGCGAGACGTGAGAACAGCAGACCTGCACCTCCATACCTTCTATTCTGACGGGACTTTTTCACCTGAAGAGCTGGCCAACCGCGCCTCCCAGCATGGGCTAAGTGCCATCGCGCTGACCGATCACGACACCGTCGATGGCTGCCGCGAACTGGCCAAACTTTGCCAGGAACGCGACATCGAATTCATTCCGGGCAGCGAACTCACCGCGGAGTGCAATGGGTTTGAAGTCCACATCCTCGGTTACTGGCTGGATCTGGAATCCGAAAGCCTGACCCGCGACTTGTCCACCTTCCAAAACGGGCGTCAGGAACGCATCCACGAAATGGTGCGTCGCCTGAATCAGGCGGGCATCCCCCTGCTCGCGAGCGAGGTCTTCGCGATCGCCAATTGCCGGGCTCCCGGTCGACCCCATGTGGCCCGGGCATTGGTGGAGCATGGCCACGTGGGGAATTATGATCTGGCGTTCGATCGTTTTCTAAAAAAGGGCCGCCCCGCCTGGGTCCCCAAATCCCGGATGGATATTTCGAAAGCCGTCGAAATAATACATCGGGCGGGTGGCGTCGCCGTGCTGGCCCATCCGGCACTCTATAAGAACGATGACCTTGTCTCCCGGGCGGCAGGCGCCGGGGTTGACGGGTTGGAATGCTGGCACACCAAGCACACGCCCAGCACGGCGGAACATTACCTGCGCTACGCCTCCGAATACGGCCTGGTGGCAACCGGTGGTTCAGATTGCCACGGGATGGCCAAAGGCGCCCCTTTGATCGGATCGCTGACCATCCCCTATGGCCAGGTGACGCTGCTGAAAGAACGGCGTCCCACGAACCGTTAGGCAACCCTCCCACTAATCATTTTCCATGGGATTCTTCGACAAACTCAAGTCTGTCCTTACCAAGACCACGACGACGATCGCGCACGAGTTCAAGCGCATCGTAACCCGCTCCCCCCGTCTCACGGCCTCCAGCATTGAGGAACTGGAAGCAGCACTCTTGGCGGCCGATCTCGGCCTCCCCATGACTCAGCAGATCATCGCGGCGGTTCGCCAAGCCTTCGAGACCCAAGGGAAGGCAGGGTTGGATTTTCTCGGAGTTGCCGCCCGGGAAGTTGAGCAGAGCCTTTCCAAGAATGATCCCACCTTGCACGCCCAACCGGGCTTGACGGTGGTATCCATAGTGGGGGTCAACGGCACCGGAAAAACCACCACCAGCGCCAAGCTCGCGCACTGGCGCCAGCAACAGGGGGACATCGCCATCCTGGCCGCCTGTGACACGTTTCGGGCCGCCGCCATTGAACAGCTTCAGCTCTGGGGCGCGCGGTTGAACGTTCCAGTGATCGCCGGCGCTTACCAAGCCGACCCCGCGTCGGTCGCCCACGACGCCGTGGTGGCAGCCCAAGCGCGGGGAGCGAAGTGGCTCTTTGTGGACACAGCAGGGCGCCTACATACGAAGAACAACCTGATGCAGGAACTACAAAAAGTGCATCGCGTAATGGAGAAGAAATTCCCCGGCGCACCCCATGAAGTCCTGCTGGTGCTGGATGGTTCCACCGGCATGAATGCGTTGAACCAAGCACGCGAGTTTCACAAATCCGTCAAGCTTACCGGCCTCATTATCACCAAGCTCGATGGCACCAGCAAAGGCGGCGCCGTGGTCGCGATACAGCGTGAGTTGGGAATCCCAGTGAAGTTTATCGGCGTTGGCGAACAGCCGGAAGACCTGCAGCCCTTCAATGCGAAGGAATTTGCCGAAGCCCTGTTTGCGGTGAAGGATTAACGCCGGTGCGGCTGTACCGGCCGCTCGGACGTTGCACCTGCCGAAACTAAAACGGTGAACGACAAACGCTTCATGCAGTTGGCGTTGCGCCTGGCCCGGCGGGCCTTGGGCTTTACTTCACCCAATCCCATGGTGGGTGCTGTCTTGACCCGTGACAACGCGGTCATTGGATCAGGTTGGCACCATCAGGCGGGGCAACCCCACGCGGAGATCGAGGCGTTGCGCAACGCCGCAGCGCTGGGAATTTCGACCCCAGGTTCCACCTTGTACGTGACACTGGAACCCTGTTCCACCCACGGACGCACCCCACCTTGCACCGAAGCCATCATCGCCGCAGGCATCACCCGGGTGGTCGTGGCCGCCACCGATCCGAACCCCAAACACTGCGGGGAGGGATTCAACCACCTGCGGCAAGCAGGTATCTCGGTGGAGTGCGGGTTGATGGCCCGTGAAGCCAACGAACTCAATTCCGCGTTCAACCACTGGATCGTTCATCGTACGCCGTGGGTGATCCTCAAAGCGGCGATGACGCTTGATGGCAAGATTGCCACCCGCAATGGAGAATCGAAATGGATCACCTCCCCGGCGTCACGACGTCATGCCATGGGCTTGCGTCAGGCCACGGACGCCATCCTGGTAGGCGTCCAGACGGTGGTGGCGGATAATCCAGCCCTGACCATCCGAACTGGCAAGACTGTGACCGCCAAACGGAGGATCGTTCTAGACCCGAAGGCCCGGACTCCCCTCGATGCCCAACTCCTCACCGATCCCTTCGCGGATCGTACGATAATTTGGGTCGGACCGCTGGCGCCCCTTGATCGGGTCGGGGCTTTGCGACGGAAATGCCTGGTTCACGAAGCGCCACTGGTGAGCGGACGACTGGATCTTCACCACATTCTAAGGCAATTGGGTGGCGAAGGAGTCACCCAACTCCTGGTGGAAGGAGGCGGCAATACTCATGCCGGTTTCCTGGAACAGGGCCAGGTCCATGCGGTGGCCTTCTATTACGCACCCAAGGTTCTTGGCGGGATCGAGGCGGCCCGAGCCACAGGGGGAAGCGGCTTCCGCTCCCTGGAAACCAGCCTGCGATTGGAGGGCACCCGCTGGAAATCCGTCGGGGGCGACCTCCTGCTCACCGCCATCGTCGCCCGCGCGGACACGCGCCCGGGCGTGGCCACTATCTAATTTTATGTTCACGGGAATCGTCGAGGAAACCGGCACGGTCATAAGTATAAATCCCAACCCGGCGGGCATCCGGCTGGACGTCTCCGCCCGGCTGGTGGCGGAAAAGACCAAGCTGGGAGACAGTATTGCAGTGAATGGCTGCTGCCTGACGGTGGTGGATATCCAGCCACGGGACGATTCCACCCTGCTGGGCTTCGACCTGCTCCAGGAGACTTGGAACCGGACCAACCTCTCCGACCACTTGCCGGGCAGCCAAGTCAACCTGGAGCGGGCGCTGGCGGTGGGAGACCGGCTAGGTGGCCACTTTGTCACCGGACATATCGATGGCACCGGAACCATTCAACGTTGGGAACGCCAGGGGCAGGACTACGTACTCGATATCGAAGCGCCCCCCGACCTGCTACGCCATCTGGTTTTCAAAGGCTGCATCGCGGTGGACGGGATCAGCCTCACGGTGTCGGAGGTTCTGGGCTCCGGATTGCGCCTGTGGATCATTCCACATACCCACGCCGCCACCGCGTTAAAGGAACGCCACGTCGGCGCACGGGTAAACCTCGAAGCCGATTTGCTGGCGAAATACGTCGAACGGTTGATGAAGTTTCCCGCCGGTCAATAACGGCGACCAAACCACAGGAGAAGACTAACTGCTTACGCTTTGCTCGACCGAGGCGACTTTCCGCTCGGAAGCTCTTCCCAACGCCGCCAATAGCTCGTCGATCTTTACCGGCTTGGAAATGAGTTCGTCGAAGCCCGCCTTTTCCAGGCGTTCCTTGTCGCCCCGGAAGCGATCCTCCACCAGCGCCACGGCGAAGATGCTGCGCAGTCGGATGGGTGATTTCGCCTCCAATTCGCGGACTTGCCGGATCGCGTCCATGCCGTCCATGCCCGACATGCCGATCTGGATGAACACGACGTCGAATCGGTCACCTGCAAGCCAGCTCGACAACAAATCGTCACCCGTGGAAGCGGTGCGAACCTGATGTCCAAGGCGATCAAGTACCTTGCGAATTACCGTGCGGTCGGAATCGGGCTCCTGGACCACCAACAATTCCATCGGGCGAGTGGGAGCCGGAGCCTTGCTGGGAACAGGCTTGGGTGCCGCGGACGACTCAGGATCAAACTCCAAGGGTACTTCGAACCAAAAGCTCGATCCCTCGCGAGGCTTGCTGCGAACCCCAATCTGGCCCCGCATGAGCTCCACCAACTGGCGACAAATCGCCAGCCCCAATCCAGCGCCACCATGGACTCTGGTGGAGGAATTATCCGCCTGGTTGAAGGGCTTGAAAAGGCGGCTGACAATATCCTTCTCCATGCCCACACCGCTATCCTCCACTTCGCAACGCAATTTGGCGCTGGCTGGCGTCAGATGGTTGACCCGGATTCGCACCAAAATCCGGCCCCGTTCAGTGAACTTAAAGGCATTGCTGAGAAAATTCTGGAGTACCTGGCCAAGACGGTCGGCATCCCCAACAACCCGTTTCATACCCGAAGCCGGGATGTCCTTTTGGTAGATGAGGCCCCGTTCTGCGGCGGCATTGTCAAAGTTGCCACAGATATCGGCGCAGAGTTTCGGCAGGTCGAACGGCTTGCAGTGCAGCTCCAGCTTGCCGGATTCGATCCGGGAGAAATCGAGAATGTCACTCAACATGACGAGCAGCCCCTGGGAGCTGGATCTAATAAGACCCATCATTTCCCGCTGCTCGGCCGTCAAGGGAGACTCATTGAGCAACTGGACCATGCCCAATACGCCATTCATGGGTGTGCGAATCTCATGGGACATGTTCGCCAGGAATTCCGTCTTGGCCTTGGTGGCCGCTTCCGCCCGGATCAACGTGGCTTCCAATTCCCTCGTGCGATCCGCCACCTTTTGGTCCAAAGAGGTCAACGCGACAACCAATTCGCCATTCGCCCGCTCACGCTCGTTCAAGGCGGACTTCACCTGGGCGTAAGACTTCTGCACCCGCTCTGTCATCACCTCGAAAACAGCGTCCAAATCCACCAATTCCTTCGGCCCGGAAAGCTTTCGTTGCTGGGCCACCTTGGCTGCATCGAGATTCAAAGCCGCAACTTTGGCCATGAGGATGTCCAAAGGCTCGGTAAGGTAAGCGGCCATGGAACGCGATAGGGCCAAACACAGCAGGAGCGACCCCAATCCCGCGCCAAACGCCGGCAGCATATAATCCCAGATACCGGCAAACGCCACCGAGCCCGGTTGCGAGGCAATCACCTTCCAGGCCCGTTCGCCATCAGGCAACTGGGTGCTTACCTGAGCTCCAAACGACCGTCGCCCAGGTCCCAACCGACCTTCATGCGTTTCTAAAAACTGATACGTGCGATTGCCCGACTGGTCGTGGGCGGCATTGATCATCGGACTCCCGGAGACATCCCCCAACGGCGGGAGGGCATCCCCGGAAACAATGTTCCGGAAGGAAGCGTCGCAAACAATCCACTTCACCTCGGGTAGATCTTTGAAGGAGTTTCCAGCGGCAACCAGACCATCGAGACTTAACCAAGCAAGGACCGCGCTACCGTCCCGTCGCTCCGCGCCGAACGCGGGAACCACCGTCAAAACCTGCATGCGGCCCTTCTCATCCAATACTGGCTGGGAGATCCACGGCATTCCACTCGCTACGGCCTGTTTGGCCTGGGAATCAAGGGCCAGCCGGGTGACATCGTCCGAAACGCCCCCGATCGACACGTTGATTTTGTTCTCCACAGCCCAAATTGAGGAAAAACCGTGATATTGAGATTGGATCGCCCCCCCCAAACCCTTCGTGCCTGCCGGGAGGCGAGTATCCACCGTCTTGGCAAAGGCTTGCAGGGCAACCAAGTGCTGTCGGAGATAATCGGAAGCGTCGGCAGCCACCTGGCGGGTACGCCAAAACAACTGGTTCTGGGCATCGGAAAATCGCTGATGGGCCACCTGCCCGCCCAAGCACAGCCCAAAGATCAACAGGGGCAGAACTCCCGCAGCGGCTAGCCCTCTCAACAGGTAATTCCGCAAGGGATGGAGCGGGAGGGGACTGCCCGGCAAAAGCAACCCGCGCAAACCGGGAGTCAACACACAAATCTCAGCCGCGGCCAATCCCAACATTGAATTCACCGGGAACTGGGCAGCACCAATCACTGACGAACGCACGTCCAAATGTTGCCAGAAATGTTGTTCCAACCACGCGATGGGCAATCCCGCAAAAATCCAGAAACGGGCGGAACAGGTCAGTGGGCTTAGACCCTGTTTACAGAAGCGGGCAAGCCAGACTGCTTCAACGGCGAGGATTACTGCAACGAAAGGATCGCGCATACCCCAAGCCAATCCGATGGCAGCGACGAATGACGCCAGACAACCGGTCCAACCGGGAACCACCGCTAAACCCAGCGCGGCGAATAACGCGCCAAACCAGACATTGACGCCGGGAATCAATTCCAGCGGAAAGAGGTTGAGCGCTCCGCCCGCACAGGCCAGCGCGGCGAGCAGCACTTTTTCTCTGGAACCATCCTTGGCCATATTGCGACGCGGAACGTTGGTGAGTCCGGCTTAAAGAAGGTGTGCTTGCGACCTGGGCATCCTTCCCTTGGCCGTGCCCCAGAACTTCCAGGGCCAAACAACACCACACAACCTCTTTAAGTGTCGCAACAATATCGGTTGAGGTCCTTCGCAACTTTAGCGGAATTAAGTTCCTCTTCAGCGGCAACACCCCTGTTGTCTGGAGCAATAGCCGCCAGCCTCAGCGCCTTCAGGGCGTTGCTGACGTCCATCCACTTCGCCTGCGAACTTTGCTATTGGAGTGATTGGACCCGGTAAAAATACTGACCGGCCGCCGTTGGCACATCCAGAATTCGAATTCCGTCGGAACTCATGGAATTGGTCGCAATCGGCGTCCAATTCACCAAATTGGAGGAACGATACAGCACGTAGTCGACCCCTTCCAGGCCGGTGAAACTCAACTGGACCCCGTTATCGGCACCCGTGACCTTGGGTAATCCCAACATTACCGCCGCGGTTGAGATGTTTACCGCCTCGGAGGTCGTGACCGAACCCAGTTGGTCCGTGACCCGGGCCGTGAGCTGGTGTTTCCCAACGGGTGGATTGGTCCAGGCAAAGCCATACGGAGGGGCGGCCATTTCAGCCAACCTGATAACGCCATCGTAAAACTCAACCCGCGTCACCGAACCATCCGCGTCGGAGGCATTGGCAGCGAGTTGAACCACCGCAGGCAGGGTGTAACCAGTCCCGGCTAGTGGCGTCGTCATACGCACACGGGGCGCATAGTTGAGAGGTTTCAACCCGCCGGCCACCCGTACATTGTCAAAAGTTGCCCGGGCCGGGACCAAACCTGGATCATGCGAGGAGACCGCAAATCCGATATAGACATCATTGGGCAAATTGGCTCCCTGCCTTGCCAGCAGAATCCAGCTTGATCCATCCTGAGAGTAGTATCCCAGCACGTTGGTTCCGCTGCGAACCAAACGCAGCCAGGCAGGAAGACTCAGGATATCAGGCCCCGGCAAGGCGTAGCTTGATGCATTTGCGACTGGCCGATACGTGTATGACGGGTAGCCCAGCGGGGTGCAGGTCGCTGTCGATTCCCTGGCACCGGCGCTCAGCGATTCGCGGATCATCAGGCCACTTTGCGCCCAATCCTGGGTAGATTCAAAATCGGTAAGGCGGGCCACAATCTCCCCGTCACCGGACAGTGGCTGATAAACAAAATGGGTGGCGTCCGAATGGTCCCAAAAGAAGAATCCGTTGGACTCCAATGAAAGAACATTGTCTGAGTAGTCAGCCGCACCTGGTGATCCCACCAAGCCAATGTCATCATGCAGCCACGGCAAGGCGATGGTGTCCGCGGCCGGAGACAAGGATTGGATCCAATCGCTGATTGCCGACATTGCGGCGACGTCCACTTCGTTTCGGGCCAAAGGTGGCATTCTGACTCCGGCGTCGGTGCTGCTTCCCCGGGCTAGCATGACCGATCTCTCCGGGTGTCCGGGAGCAACCACCTTGGCGCCAGGCAGTCCCAATTTTTGTGATACGCTACCGTTAATAATAGCGGCCAACTCCAGCGGAGTGGTAATGCGCGCGTCCCACTCCGTTCGCACTCCGCCAGGTTGGTGGCAAAAGGAACAGTTCGCATCAAGATAAGACCGGACCCTTAATTGGAGATCGGCGTTTTGATTGGTGACCGACACCAAGGCAGGCAGGCTCTCGTCCGCCAGATACGCCTCCAGGTTGGTGGAAAAGAGTCCTAGATGGTTCCACGTCCGCAATTGATTGTCGGTAACACCAGTTGGAAATCCAAAATCGCCGTTCAACTGTCGGGTGGATACCCCCAAGACTCCTTTGGTCGTCGAATTATGACAAACCAAGCACTCATCCCGACTCGGAAAGTGCCAAACCTGGGTTCGCACGCCGGACGCAGTCTTAATGGTGATCTCTTCGTCAAGCTGCGTCGGCAACAGGTCGGCATCGGAATTGTCCGCACGCCATTTGTAAGTCGCGCCAAATACTGCGCCGTTGGTCCCGCGAACCAGGATTCGGGTTTCCAAACGCTTGCGGACACTGTTTTGGCTGGTTTCGTCCACCGCCAGCTCGAAGTGCTTCACGAACACTGTGCCGACGGGAAAGTTCCAGTCCAGATCCCGTGAATAGTCGATCGACACATCTTTCGGAACGGCCAGCCACCTCGATTTGACGGCTCCATCGGACCATAACGGCGAGTTGACTCCATACGGTATCATTTCTTCAGCCGTTTGAAGCGTGGACGTTTGGTCGAAGACGCCCGTCTGAGACAAAAGCAACGGAAAAGTAGATTGCGCCGGTTCAGCACCCGAACGCGCCAGTTTGTATATAGGGGCTCCATCGGGAGTGACCTGGTACAAGTACAGCTCTTGGTTGGCATCCACGCCAAATCCCGAAAGTCCCAAGCTTCCAGCGCTGGGGAAATAGGTCAGGAGCTTCTTGGTAGCGGGTATAGTCGTTTCATCCAGATACCAGATGCACTGACTCACGTTGTCGCCGAAAATGTATTTCCCCCCCAATTCCGCGGCGAGTTCCTGCCCCCGGTAGACGTATCCCCCGATTACGGCCCGCCCTTCAGTGTGATTGTAAACCAACACGGGAGGTTTGCTGACCCCAATGTAAGGCTCCACCAACTCGCCGATGTCTCCTTCCACCGCGTTCCACTGAAAGTTCAGCCCCGCCGGATCGGCGGCCTCGATTACGTCCAGCTCCTCCCGGGAATCCAGGCCCACATCTCCCAGGAAAATGCGTCGAGTTGGTGGATCGTAGGTTGCCCGAAAGGGATTCCGAAGCCCCAGCGCATAGAACTCCTCCAAGACTCCCGGCTGGCCCACAAAGGGATTGTCGTTGGGAATGAAATAATTGGCGGTCGTACCGTTGACCGGTTGCCGGGGCGGCGCATGGCTGATCTCTCCGCCCTGCATGTCGACATCGATGCGAAAGATACCGGACAACAATCCCTGGCTGATGGTCTGGGTGGCTCCGTAGACGTCATCCCCGTCTGTCCAATAGAGGAATCCATTTTCCGGATGAAAAAAGAGCCCGCCGCCGTTATGAAACACCGATCCCGTCAATTGGTGGACCAGCGTGAGCTCCGAATCTGGCACTTCGTTCAGATTTGCGTCGAGGGTAAAGCGTGCCAGATGGTCGAAGTATAACCCGTCCGTGTAGCTGGGTGGAGCATGAGTGGCATCGCCCACCACCGTTCCCGGCTTGACCCACATATAATACAGGAAAACGAAGTGGTTGGTCACGAATCCCGGATGAAATGCCAGCCCAAAAAGGCCGCATTCCTGCCATCCTTGGCAGCGATCGCTTATGTCTACGATCAGCCGTTTCTCGGCAACATCGTGGTCATTGTTAAACAACCAGACGCGCCCTTCGCGCTCCCAAACTACCAGCTGGTTGGTTCCCGGCACCGCCGCCAGGCCGAGAACGTTCGTAAACTTTAGATTTGGAAAAGCTGGCACCACGGACCAGTTGCCAGTTACCTGTGGCCGGGAATTGGGCAGTTTGCCGTCAAGGAAGGCTTCGTGTCTGGAGACTTCATCCAGGCCGTAGGGTATGCCTGAAAGGGCGCGGACACTCAGGAGGATTGCTCCCATGAATATCGACCGCTGGACCCATTGGACCAATCGACAGAATTTCACGTTGATGATTTGGTGTTGCCACAAGCATGAGGGACGTGAGAGGGGTATCCACTGTCCGCTGCATCCATTCGCGGTTCGGGTTTCAGACGAATCCGAAATCTTGATGGTTACGCTCAGCCAACGTTTTCTTCTCTACCACCTTCCTGGCAAAACTCAAGCGTCCTTCCGTATTACTGCCGGCTGGATCTTGAGCACCTCAAAAAAAATCCAGGCAAGAAGACCCGACTCTGTGGAATGCGTGAATCCAGTTAAGGCGCCAAACGCACCCGGTAGAAACGCCAATCTCCGACTCCTGTGGCGTCGGAGAGGTCCACCTGCCCCGCGGTGGCGGTGTTCGTCGAAAATGGCGTCCACGTTTGTAAATCGATTGATTGTTCGATCAGGTAGCGAGTGCCTGGCTGGCCGACAAAGGAGAAGTGGAAGGAGCCGTCGATCACTCCAAGGGACGACGCAGGAATGGCCAAACCCGAGACCGTTATCGTTATCGCCTGGGAAATGGAGGCGGCTCCTAAATTGTCCACAACTCGAGCCGAGAGGGTGTGAAGTCCCAGCGCCGGGCTGGTCCAATTGACGCCGTAAGGCTGTGCTGCGGCCTCGCCAATCTTATTCGGGCCGTCGAAATACTCCACTTTCGCGACCGCCCCGTCGCTATCGGAAGCATTTGCCGATAAGAGTGTTACACCAGGCGAAATCAAGTTCGATCCGCCCGCAGGGGAGGTCAATGTCACGGTGGGAGGAGTGTTCAATGGCAAAACCGCACCCGATGCCCGGATACTGTCGAATTGGGCAGTCGTTACAGCGCCATTGTTGTGGGCGGTTACCGAAAATCCGACATAGACGGTTAGCGGCAGCGCCAGTGTGACGGCATCAATCTTCGTCCAGGTGGTGCCGTTCGGTGAAACGTAGCCGGTGATGACGTTCCCTGTACGATTGAGCCGGACCCAATAGGGCGCGGTCACTCCTGGACCTCCCGTGTGATCACTCCCTTGATTGGGCACCGTCCGCCTCTGAAAGGCCGAACCATTCCCGGGGGTTATGCTCACGTTCGCTTGGCGGGAACCAGCCGAGAGATCTTCCCGAACCATAATACCCGCCTTCGCCCAGCCGTCGGTATTGTCGATTCGTGTGACACGGGCAATGAGTTCCCCGTCACCCACCAGCGGCTGATAAACGTAGTAGAAAGCGTCCGCACTGTTCCATATGTCGTCGCCGCTGGCGTTAATTGTCAGGACCTTGCCAGCATAGGTCGCATCTCCTGGGCTTCCCACGGATCCGATGTCCTCATGCAACCACGGGGCGGGAATGCTATCCAGAGGAGCGGGTAATCCCGTTATCCATTCGCGTATCGTTTCCATCGCCTGCGAATCGATGAGATTCCGAGCCAAGGGCGGCATTTTGACGACCGGGTCCAAGGAACTGTCACGGACCAACATCACTGACTTTTCCGGGTGCCCCGGCACCACCACTTTGGCCCCGGGAATTCCCAGCGACTGGGCCACGGTGCCATTGACGATGCCCGCATTTTCCAACGCGGTGTCAAAACGGGCGTCCCAGAGCGCGGGAACTCCGCCCGGACGATGGCAATGGGCGCAATTGGCGTCCAAGTATGACCGGACCCGCAGTTGGAGATCGGCTTGGGAATCTGTCACAGCCGCCAAGTGACTGAATCCGGGGATATCAGCCTCGGAAATAGCGGGAGCAAAGAGGCCGACGTGGTTCCAGGCTCGAAGCTGGTTATCGGTCACCGCTGAAGGATACAACATTTCCCGATTGCTCTGTCGCGTTTTGACACCCAAAACCCCGCCGGACGCCGTCGAATGACACAGCAAACACTCATTCCGACTCGGGTAGTGCCAGGTTTGATGCCGAGGACCGCTGGCGGTTTGTATCGTGACGTCTTCATCGAGTTTGTCCGCCAGGAGGTCGGCGTCGGAGTTGTCCGGTCGCCACTTGTAGGTGGCGCCAAATACGGTCCCGTTGGTATCCCGCACGAGCAGCCGGGTCTCGAGGCGACGCCGGGGCACACTGGCCTGCGTCTCGTCGACCACCAGCTCGAAGTGTTTCACAAAGACCGTCCCGGACGGGAACGTCCACTCGCCGGTTGGCTTGAAGGCGATGGAACCGTTCGTAGGCACCGCCATCCACCGGCTTTTTACCGCCGCGTCGGACCACAGGGGAGAATTGACGGCGTAGGGAATCAGGGATGGCGACGGCGAAAGGGTGCCGACGTCATCGAAAGCCCCGGTTTGCGAGAGTAAGGCCGGAAAAGTCTGCGTGACCGGAGGCGGACCGGAACGGGACAACTTGTAGATCCGCCCGCCCAGGTTGCCCATCTGGCAAAGATACAGTTCATTGTTGGCGTCCACGCCAAAGGAAGACAGACCGGTATAATCCGCACCCGAGTTGGATCCCGGCCCCTTGGGCAATACCGCCAGCAGCTTCTTGGTCGCGGGCACCCCGGTTTCGTCCATCGCCCAGATCTTTCCCTGTACATTATCGCCAAAGATATACTTACCACCCAGGTCCGCCGCGAATTCGTTTCCACGGTAGATATATCCACCGATGACAGCCTGGCCTTCGTCATGGCCGTAGTTAAGGACCGGCCGCCGGTTCACCCCGATATAAGGAGGCGTCAGGTCCCCGTGCAATCCCTCGATGGTGCTCCACTGGAAGTTCAGTCCGCCCGGATCGGCGGGCTCGATGACATCGATTTCCTCCCAGGAACCCGCCCCCACGTCGCCGATGAAGATCCGCTCGCTCACCGGGTCGATGGTCATCCGATGCGGACTGCGGAGTCCCAGGGCATAGAATTCCTCCAATACCCCCGCCTGCCCCGCGAAAGGATTGTCGTTGGGGATGAAGTAATTGGCGGTGGTCCCATTGTTGGGTTGACGAGGAATCGGGTGGCTGATGCCGCCACCTCTCTGGTCCACATCGATCCGGAATACGCCCGACAGGAGGTTTTGATTGATGGTCTGCGTAGGGGCCGTTTCGTCGTCACCATCGGTCCAATACAGGAATCCGTTCCGGGGATGAAAAAAGAGTCCACCGCCATTATGCCACACACTGCTGGCGACCTGGTCCACCAAAACGAGTTCGGAGCCAGGAACGGCTACGTTATTGGAATCCAGGGTGAATCGCGAAAGCCGGTCGTGGTACGCGTTGTTCTTGAAAGTTGGGGGACGCATGGTCGGACTGCCCACCACCGTTCCCGGCGTTACCCAGGTATAATAGACAAACACGAATCGATTCGTGGCGAAACCGGGATGAAAGGCCAGCCCGAGCAATCCGGAATCGTCCCAGCCCTGGCATTGGGCGCTGATGTCCAGCACCTTCGTTTTTATACTGGCCGAAGGATTATTTTCGAACTGCCAGACCCGCCCTTCACGCTCCCACACCACCAACCGAGTGGTACCCGGCACGAACGTCAGCCCCAAGGCATTGGTAAATGTCAGGTTGGTAAACGCGGGCACGGTTTTCCAACTGCCGGATATCGTGGGTCCCATGGTGGGCACTTTGCCATCCAGAAACGGACCTCCCGGGGGACGGGTTTCCCAGCCGTAAGGCAGGATTGCAAATACTTTGGCGGTAAGGATCAACGAAACCAACCAACTCCAAATGAAAGAGGAGCGCATAGGGTGACACATTGAGAATGGCATTGGCGTAGCCAGTTTCATTCCAATTGTTTCACCTCGCAGAATCGTAACCATCGCCAGAGCGTCTTCCTAACCTGCTGGATAATAAAGTGTTACATCCAGGCATCGACAATATCACTCTCTTTGACCGTCCGGTTTCTTGGGATACAGGTTCTCCCCGGCAGCGAAAGTTCGGGACTCCAATCGGTCTACGACGGAAAAATCGCCTTTACTCCGGCTGCCGACGGGGAATTGTGGAGGGGTCCATTGAATAGGAAACTTTGAGAATGCCTTCCAAGTCCAAAGCAAAAACGCCCGCGTCCGGGAAAAAACTGGCGACCACCAAGCGTCGGCTGTGGTTGTTGTTCACCGCTGAGGCCACGACCGAACCGTTGATCTGGGAGATGAGCAAACGCTTCGACCTCAAATTCAACATCCGCAATTCCAGCGTGACTGACAATGTCGGCATCATCGCCCTGGAACTCGAAGGCGACCCCAAGGTGATCGAGCAGGCAATCTCCTGGTATCGCAAGAAAGGCGTTAAGGTCGACCCCGTCGAATTAAGCGCCATCGAAGGCTGATGCTGAGACTTACCAAGCCGCCGGATTACTCCGGCGGCTTTTTGATTTATTGCGACGGCGTGACTTTTCCGGAACGACTTGTTGACAAATCGCTAAGGTTTCCGATGCTGCTACCGATGTTCTAAACGGAACATTTGACCTTGTCCCCGCCGGCGGCGCCCAGCGGATGGTCGCCTAAGGTGTAGGACGAACAGTGAGATCGTCATACTGCTATGAGTAAGTCTACCGAGATCCTCTCCGAGGTATTACGTGACAATAAACATCCCTTCCCAGCAGTCGGTGACCGTCCTCGAAAACCGCAGAAACATCGATACGAACGCCGCAAAGCCCGTGAATGCCTCCGCATAGGCGAGTGGTCTTCCGCAGGTGAAGCGGCCTGATCCCGAAAAAATTCGTTCAACCAGCGCGCCACAACCTTGCTATTCGGCTGTGGCGCGCCAAAAAAGGCGCATGCAAGTCATTGGCGCCTCGTGGAAAGCATCTCTTTACAGCCTAATTCTGGCTGCGCTCCTTGCGCCCAGCCATTGCTGTCGTGCCGATTGGACCCAACTACTTGGTCCACATCGCGATGGCACCAGTGACGAAACAGGATTAATCGACAAGATCCCGTCGAACGGCCCACCGGTACTGTGGGAGAAAGCCGTTGGCAAGGGATACGCGGCCCCCTCGATCCAGGGCGGCACGCTGGTCTATTTCCACCGCGACAAGAACCAGGAGGCCGTGGTGGCTGTTGACGGCGCAACCGGAGCGCAACTCTGGCGTCACGCCTATACCAGCCAATACCGCGATCCATACGGGTATAATAATGGACCGCGCGCGGCGCCGTTGATCGCGTCCAATCGTGTCTATACCTTTGGCGCCGAAGGAAAGCTTACCTGCCTCGCACTTAAAGACGGCGCGATTGTGTGGCAACGCGATACCGCCGCCGATTTCCTTGTCCCCGAGGCCTTTTTTGGAGCGGGCAGTTCGCCGTTGCTGGAAGGCGGACGTCTTTACGTCATGGTCGGCGGCCAGCCCAATTCCGGCATGGTTGCGCTGGACCCCGAGACCGGCAAAACGATCTGGCAAAGTGTCGGGCAGGCATGCTGGGATGGCGTGATCGCCGCCGGTTGGCGTGGCGAACGCAAGTATCGCTGGTCGGGCGAGGAGAAACTCGCCAGCTATTCCTCCCCCATTGCAGCCACGCTCCAAGGCCAGAGAATGATTCTTTGCTTCATGCGCCAGGGGCTGGCGGCGGTCAATCCGACCAATGGCGCCGTCCAATCCGTGAAATGGTTCCAATCCGAGGCGAATGACTCCGTCAATGCCATGACACCGGTCATCCTGGGCAATGATATACTGATTTCCGCCGCCTATTACCGCATGGGCTCCGCCCTGCTGCATGTCGAGCCCGACGGGAAGTCCTTTGGTGAGATCTGGCATCAACCGGCCAATCCCCTGCTCCGCGATCCCAACGGCGGCTTCGAGGAGCCCATTCTCGGGATGCACTGGAGCCAGCCGCTGCTGGTGGATGGCTATTTATATGGGTTCACCGGCCGGAATGAGCCCGATGCCTGGTTCCGCTGCGTGGAATGGAAGACCGGCAAAAAGATGTGGGAACGCGACGAACGGTGGGCGGCGCACTCCGCGGAGCAGCCCTCCATCATGGGACGCGGCTCAATGATTTATGCCGACGGGAAACTCATCGCGCTGGGCGAAGGCGGCATCCTGGCGATGTATAAGCCGAATCCTGCCAAGTGCGAGGAACTTGGGCGCTGGCAGGTACCCAAGCTGATTCATCCGTGCTGGGCGGCGCCGGTGTTATCCGACAAGCGGCTCTATCTTCGCGGCGAGGACCAGTTGCTTTGTCTCGATATGGCAGCCAAAAAGTGACTTATTTCGGGGCCGGGACGGCGGCCGGTTCCTCGCGCTGAAACACCTGGCGAATGATGTCCTCGATGGGCACTTCCTCGACGGAGAAATCCTTGACGGGAAGTTCGTCCAGCAGGGCTTTGCAGGTGGCGATGACACGCTCACGGGGCACCTTGAGCTTGATCTGGGACTCGGTCTTTTCGATGACCTCGCCAAAACGGGTCATGTCGCATTGCCCCTCGCCCACCTGTTTTTCCAGCGAGATGGTAACTATCTTGGACCCCGCAAATCGGTCCAGGACGGTGGAGAGCTTGCCATCGAAGAACAGCGCCCCTTTGTCGATGATGATCACCCGCTCGCAAAGTTCCTGGATGTCCGCCATATAATGACTGGTCAGGACGATCGTGGTCTTGCGCCGCCGATTGTGGGCCCGAAGGAATTCGCGCACGACTTTTTGGGAAACCACGTCCAATCCGATGGTGGGTTCGTCCAGGAAAAGCACCTTGGGTTCGTGGAGTAACGAGGCGATGAGTTCGCACTTCATTCGCTCACCCAGGGAAAGCTCGCGCACCGCCGTCGTCAGCTTGTCTTTGACGTTCAGCAATTCGCTCAGCTCATCCACTGTCTGGTTGAATCGCGGGAGATCCAGCCCATAAATCTTGGCGTTGAGCTCGAAAGACTCTTTCGCCGGCAAATCCCACCAAAGCTGGTTCTTTTGGCCGAGGACCAGGGCGAATTGACGGCGATACCCATCCTTTCGTTCCCAAGGCGTGTATCCCAGAACCTTCGCCGTGCCGCTCGTGGGATAGAGCAAGCCCGCCAGCATCTTGAGGGTGGTCGTTTTTCCCGCGCCGTTGGGTCCGAGGAAGCCGACGAATTCCCCCTCTTCAATGGAGAATCCCACATCTCGAACGGCGGTCACGGTCTCATATTTGCGCGAGAAAAGCCCACGGAAAGCTCCCCGGAGCCCCGGCTCTCGGCGGGCGGTGCGAAAAGACTTGGTCAGGCCATGAACCTCAATGATCGGCACGGCCCGAAGTTGCCTTACGAATTCGTTGGGTCCAAGAAGAAGTGGCGTACCACTTGGGTAATGCGCCCACCGCCAGCGCCACCAACAGCAAGAGGCCAGTCAATAGACCCGACAGTTCGCTCGCCTGGCTCATGGTGGCCGGAATCCGGGATAAGCCGTTACCGAGAATCGCGATTGCTGCCACCCCCAACAAAACGCCTGGGACCGTTCCCGTTCCGCCAAAAATGCTGGTCCCCCCCAACACCACGGCTGTAATGGCGGCCAACTCGTAACCGGCACCGGCATCGGCCTTGGCCGTCCCCAGACGCGCGGTGTAGGTCAGCGCTGCCAACCCCGCCACCAAACCCGTCACAACATACACCCTCGCCAACTGACGATCCACGCGGATACCCGCATAACGAGTTCCCTCCGGTGAGAAACCAATGGCCCGCAGGCATCGGCCGGAAGTGGTCCGGTGCACCCAGGCCCAGACCGCTGCCGCGATACCAGCCAAAATCCAGAACTGAACTGGGACGCCACAAAAGAAACCATTGCCGAGGACCAGAAACGATTCAGGAAACCGGGTAAACGCATCCGTTCCTTGGGTGATCGCCTCGGCCAATCCCCGATAGAGCGAATAGGTTCCCAAGGTCACAATGAGAGGCGGCAGCCGCAACCTGGTGATCAAGAGTGCGTGAATCCCTCCACCCAACCCGCCCAATCCGAGCGTGGCCAGTGCCGCCAATGGCCAGGCAAGTCCCGCGTCACGCCATAGTTTCCCGAACCCAATCGCACACAGCCCAAGCAATGAACCCACCGATAGGTCAATCCCGCCCGTTAGGACCACCGGCATCATGGCCACGGCGAGCAAGCCGATTTCCGTCGAGTGCCGACCGATGTTGGCAAAGTTGTCCAGCGTCGCGAAACGGCGGCCGGCGATGCTGAAATACAACAGTTCCAGAACGATAACCCCGGCGAGGACGGTTTCGTGCCTCACATACCAGCGGGGGCCAACGCGTGTGGAACTGTTGGAACTCATGGTAAATTAGTCAGATTGCCGCCGATGCAGTCGTTCCGCGACGACGGAAAGCAGAATGACGCCTCCTTGGAACGCCTTGTCCCAATAAGGTTTTACCCCGAGGTAGGTCAGTGACGGACCCATAAACGTCAGCAGCAGAAAACCCGCAAACATTCCCCACAGGCTGCCCCGACCTCCCGTTATGGTGATCCCTCCGACCACCGCCGCCGCGATGACCTCCAGCTCCAGCATCTTTCCGGTGCCCGGATCCACCTGGGGTGATTGGACCACACTCATGACAGCGGCCCAGCCAACCAACGCTCCCGCCAAAGTGAAGGTCCAAAAGGTGACTGCCGGAGGTGAAATGCCCGCCAATCGTGCGGCGCTCGAATCCGATCCCACAGCGTAAAGATAACGCCCCCCCGCCAGATGGCGCAGCCCCCCGGCCAGGAAAACCAGTATCAGCAATCCGACACCACACAACGTCGCCTGCCCGACGTGCATCGACAGTCCGAACCACTGCCAATTCTCGGGTAGGTTCAGGAACACTCCCTGTTGATAGAGCCTCAGCCCTTCCCGCCAAGTCACCATCGTCGCCAGCGTAACGACAATCGATGGCAGGCGAAATACCGCCACCAAAACGCCATTAATGGCTCCCCCCAACGTACCGACCAATACCGCCGCGACCATGGCCGAGGGCAGCGTCCCGTGTGCCGATGCGACGATACCCGCCACCACACTGCACACTGCAAATAATGAGCCCACCGAAATGTCGATTTGACGCGTAATGATGACCAGGGAAACGGCGCAGGCGACGACCAGCTTGGGGGCAGCCGCAGTCAACCGTGAGAGAAGCGGCTGGGGTTCGAAAAAATTCGGCGCCGCAGTAGCCATTCCGATCAGCAGCAACGCCAGCAAGGCGACCACGGTGAGCTCACGGCCATATCCCCTCATGCCGCCTGCCCTTCACTCATTGTCCCTAACGCCGCCGACATGACTTCGGCACTATCGACACCTCCCGGCAGAGTCGCGACGATCGTTCCACTCCTCATCACGCCAATTCGGTCGCTCATGCCGAGGATTTCCGGCAGGTCACTCGAAATCATGAGGATCCCCAATCCCGATTTGGCCAGGTTCCTTATGATTCGATGGATCTCACTCTTGGCTCCGACATCCACTCCCTGGGTGGGTTCGTCCAATATAAGTACTTTCGGCCGGGTGGCCAGCCACCGGGCCAGGGCCACCTTTTGCTGGTTGCCACCGCTGAGCGCACCGGCGAGCCCGTCGGCACCGTCCGTCTTGATGTCCAAAGTCTCAATGAACTCCGCGGCCACAACCTGTTCCACTTCCCGACGCAACCAACCGCGCGGAAACAGCCGGGTGTGACTCGCCAGGGTTATGTTGTTTGCCACCGACATTTCCAGATGAACGCCATGCCTCCGGCGATCTTCTGTTACATAGCCAATACCGTGGGCGACCGCTTCCGTTGGTGAAGCGATTCGGATCGATTGTCCGTACAACCTGATTTCACCTTGGTCCGCCGGGGTAATCCCAAATAGAACGCGCGCGAGTTCCGTTCTCCCGGCCCCGACCAATCCTGCCAATCCCAGGATCTCACCGGCCCGAAGGTCGAAATCGACGTCGCGAATGGCTCCGTCGTGGCAACTCAGGCCCCGAGCCGACAAGACTACTTCGCCAACACGGGCCTCGCGGGGTGGAAAAATCCAATCCACTTCCCGTCCCACCATGAGCCTCACCAACGAAGCCTCGGTCACCTCATCCAGGCGTAAGGTCGCGACCGATTCACCATCGCGAAGCACGGTCACCCGGTCGGCCAGGGCGAAGACCTCCTCCATCCGATGGGAGATATAAATAATACCCACTCCGTCCTGTCGTAGCCGGCGGACCACTTCGAAAAGCCGCTGCTGCTCTTGCTGGGTCAGGGACGCCGTGGGTTCGTCCATGATTACGATCCTGGCGTTGGCTCCGATGGCACAGGCCATTTCGACCAGTTGCTGTTCGGGCATCGAAAGATTGCGCACCAACGCTCGCGCGGAAATATCGGCCCCCAGACGCTTAAGCCATTCATCCGCCTGCGTCCGACGTCGAGTCCAACGCACCCGACGGATCGCCCCCGTCGGCTCCAAACGCAAGGCTATGTTTTCGGCGACCGTGAGATCCGGAAACAGTGCGGGTTGCTGATAAACGCATGCTATCCCAAGGCGGCGGGCTTCCTGGGTGGTCAGATTGGCACGAGCCTGGCCGATGATTTCGATGGTGCCGCTGTCCGGGCGATGCGCCCCGGTCACCACTTTGATCAAAGTGGATTTACCAGCTCCGTTTTCCCCCAACAATGCATGAACCTCGCCTCCGCGCAGGTCGAAACTTACCCCACGCAAAGCCTGGACCGCGCCAAACGACTTGGCGATGTCCGTCAATTGCAACAAGGGAACCATGGATGATTGACCAAGCATGCCCGGCACACGCCTGAAAGCCAACCCCGGAGAAGGAAAGCACAGTACTTCATCAATCAACGATTGCTCTGCACGTCGTCCTCGTACTGCTGGACCTCTTTAATCCACTGAGCCCCTACGGGTGCGCCCTGTTTCAGGCAGTAATAATCCCAAACCGCCCCAAACGGCAGGCCCTTGGCCTCTTCCTGAAAAGCCAGGCGGCTGGTCAAATCTCCCGCTTCTTCAGCCATCCGGATAATCGGCGTCTCCAGCAAAGCAAACAACAGGGCGCGCAAGACATTGCGGGAACCGATGGTCCAGGCCGCCACGCGATTGATGCTCGCGTCAAAGTAGTCGAGGCCGATATGCACCCGCCCCAGATAGTCATTGGCGCAGATCTCCCGCGCAATGGCGGTCAATTCATCCGTATAGGTAACGACGTGGTCGCTGTCCCAGCGGACGCCCCGGCTTGCATGCAGCATGATTTCCGGCAGGAATTGCAGCACGCTGCTCAGCTTATCCGCGAGGGATTCCGTGGGATGAAAATGGCCCGCGTCTAGGCACAACAACTTTTTGCGGGTGATGGCATAGCCGAGGTAGAACTCGTGCGAGCCCACGGTATAACTTTCCGCGCCCAGGCCGAAGAGCTTCGGTTCCACGGCGTCCAGATTATATTTTGGATCCAGTTTCTTCTTGAACACCTGATCCAGTGCCGAAGCGAGGCGCTCTCTGGGGCCTTTGCGGTCCGCAGGTGTGTCCTTGGAACCGTCAGGCACCCACACATTGGTGATGCACGGCTTTTCCAAGGCTTTGCCGATGGCGGCGCCGATGAGTCGCGCCCGTTGGCAATGGGTGATCCAAAACTCGCGCACCCCAATATCCGCGTGGGAGAGCGTGAACCCATCCCGAGCCCGGGGATGGGCGAAACAAGTCGGATTGAAATCCAGCCCCAATCCCTGTTCCTTCGCCCACGCGATCCAACCAGCAAAGTGTTTCGGCTCGATCTCATCACGATCCACCCGTTCATCGCCGAATTCACCGTAGGACGCATGAAGATTCACCCGGTGTTTACCCGGAATGAGCGACAAGGCTTTGGCCAAATCGGCCCTTAACTCTTCAGGGGTAGTGGCCTTACCGGGATAATTCCCTGTCACCGCCAATCCGCCGCCCAACGGTTGATCGCTGTTCTCAAATCCAGCAACGTCGTCCCCCTGCCAGCACTGTAACGACAGGGAGATACCACCCAACACCTCCATTGCCGCTTCCACGTCCACCTCAAACGCTGCGTAGCGATCCTTCGCCAGTTGGTAAGTACTTTCGACGATTTCGGAGAGATTCTTCACGCTTTCCATGGAACCCCGCCACGCTCCATCACTCCCATCGGAAAAAACAGCCTGTTCTTCGCGAATGCTGTAGGGCGCCGGTCAAACCAGAAGGTTGATTGCATCCGCTGCGGTGGGAGCAACGTTTTACCTGCGCACGAGTTCAATTTTGCCCTCGGATGAGGGCAAGCAGGCCGGGACGGTTAAAACCGTGTGTAACCTCCCGGCCTGCAATTCTTACCGCCTGATTGGGGTCAGTCCGCTATTTCGGCTAACGCCCGACATATGCGATCGATGGTTTCCGCCGCGCCCTGAGCGATACCGATTTGCCCGGGAGGAACCTCCGGTTCCCGGGGATTGATCCGGATGAGTTTCGCTCCCAAGCGGTCGATCATTTCTTCGGAAGCGTGGCGTACCGACGGAACCGCCGTTCCAGCCCCCAATTCCACCACCACCAAACGAGCCCGGGCGGTCGTCAAAGCGGTGAGCCATCGCCCAAAATACACTTGCTGGGACTGCGCCCGGTTGATGTTCCATTGGCCGTCGCCGAACATCAGAATATTGGGGCGAGCCAAGCCTCCGCAGGCGCGGCATTTAGGCAACGGGTCGTCCGCCCGAAAAGCTGTTTCATCCACCGAAACGCTTTCGTCGGTGGCGTCCCATATCTGGTTTCCACAAGGAATGGCACACTGGAAGTGGTGGATGGAACCGTGGCATTCGAATACCCGATCCAATGCGAAATCGGCCCGCTGAAAATGTCCGTCCACGTTGGATGTATAAACGAAATAACCGTGGGGTTTGCCCGCTCCCAGCTTGAGCAACTGGGCGAACCCCGCATGTGGTGACGTACGCCGGTATATATTGAGCCGATGCCCATAAAAGGCCCAGGCCAGACGGGGATCGGTCCGAAACCACTCGGGATTTGCCATTTCTGCAAAGGATTTGCCGAGCTTTGCTATGGCCGGATACGCACGCCAAAAGCCTTCTTTTCCGCGAAAATCAGGCAACCCCGAATCCACCCCCATTCCCGCCCCGGCCCCAATCAAAATCGCATCCGCATTCCGCAACGCCCACGCCGCTTTTTCAATGGAATCCATGTTCGCCCTCTCCCCCTCAGGAATCATAGATCGGTGCTGCCGTCTTTCTTTTCCAGTTTGATCAAGTGCTTCTTCATGACCTCGACCGATTTGGTGAGTTCATAAAGGGCCTTGAGAATCTCTGTCTGCGTCGGCGGATCCGCCAACTTGGGCACCCACGGATGGATCGCCGTGACCCCTGACGAAAGCTGATTGCACAATCCACGAATCTGCTCAATGGCGACCTTCTGATCCATGCGCGACCTTCCCGTCCCCGGACATGGGAGACAAGAGAGAAAAACACCCCGCGATCACACATCACGAAACAACGTTCATACGTTCAGATGTTCATTCCCTCAACTGAGCTCCTTGCCGAACGTCAACCTGCACTTGTGCCACCGGTTGGATCAGTCATTCTTTAACAACGGTTTCTTCGCCATCGCCGAAGAGAGTGAAGGACCGGCATGCTAACCTACTGAGCAACACCATGAGTACGATCAACGCTTGGGTCGCCACGGCGGCCAAACAGAAACTGGCAAAACAGGAGATCAACCTTGGCCCACTAGGGGATGAGGACGTGGAAGTGGCCGTCGAGCATTGCGGCCTGTGCCACTCTGACCTTTCGGTCCTCAATAACGACTGGGGATTCTCCCAATACCCTGCGGTGCTGGGGCACGAAGCGGTCGGGAAAATCATCGCTGTTGGGTCGGCCGCGAAGGGCTTGAAAATCGGGCAACGTGTGGGCGTCGGTTGGAATGCCGGAAGCTGCATGCATTGCCGCCAATGCAAGTCGGGCAGCCAACACCTTTGTGCCTCCGCACAACCGACGATCGTTGGGCACCATGGTGGTTTTGCCAGCCACGTCCGTTCCCATTGGGCCTGGGCGGTGCCGCTGCCGGAAAAGATCAACGTGGCCGAATCCGGCCCCCTGCTCTGTGGTGGCATCACCGTCTTCAACCCCTTGGCGATGCATGCCAAGCCCACGGACCACGTTGGCATCGTGGGAATCGGCGGACTTGGCCACATGGCCGTGAAGTTTGCCGCAGCGTACGGTTGCGACGTGACCGCCTTTACCTCCAGTGAGAGCAAGTTCGACGAAGCCCGCGGTTTCGGGGCCAATCATGTCGTCTCCAGTCGCGATTCGGCGGCGATCAAGAAGCTGGCCGGAATCTTTGATCTCCTGATTAGCACGGTGAACGTGCTCCTGGACTGGGAATCACTGATAGCCTCCCTGGCTCCGAATGGCCGCCTGCACGTGGTGGGCGCCGTTTTGGAACCCATCCCCGTGGCGGCGTTCCCGCTCATCATGGGCCAGCGAAGCATTTCCGGGTCACCCACCGGTTCACCCGTCGCCATGGAGACCATGCTGGATTTTGCCGCACGACATAACATCACGCCGCAGACCGAGCACTACCCGATGAGCCGGATTAACGAGGCCTTCGAACGCTTGGAGGCAGGTAAAGCTCGCTACCGCATCGTGTTGGATGCCGATTTCTGACCGATCCTCAACCGAGGTTCTCACCCCGGTGCGACCGGGCGAATCCCGCTTCCACCGCGCGGCTAACCAAGTCAATCAGGTTGGCCGCGCCGAATTTGGCGGCGAGGTGATTTCGGTGAGTTTCGATGGTACGGGCGCTCAAGCCAAGGGTGCGGGCGATCTGGGCCATGGTCTGTCCTTGGACGAGGAGCTCCAGTACTTCCCTTTCTCGTGGTGTGGGCGGCAAGCTATTGAGGGAGTCGCGTAAGCCTGCACGGTCAATTCCCGAACTTAGGAAGCACTCCCCTGCCAGCGTTGCCAGAATTCCCCGACAAAGCTCCGACACGGGCTCCTCCTTGGTAACGAAACCATCGGCGCCCGCGTTAAGCGCTTCGGCAACCAACAGGGAATTCGAAAACGAACTCAACAGGAGAGCGCGTACCGGAAAAGCCTCCTGGCGCAAGCGGGCGACTACTTCAATGCCTCCCAATCCCGGCATCGAATGATCTAACAAGACGATGTCTGGCCGATGGAGATGCACGGCTTCCAACGCTGCGAAACCGTCCGGCACGGCGGCGCAGCAGGTGCAATTCGCCTCCCTCTTCAGCGCCGCCACCAACCCGTCCCGGACGATGCCGTGATCGTCGGCTAGCACGACCTTAACGTGGCTTAAATCGAATTTCACTCCGTTGGGCATGGGGCTCACCATACCATGGTATCGACACAATGATCTCGGTTCCGTGGCCTAAAGTTGTTTTTAGTGTTAGATTTCCTCCGATAAGGGCCGCCCGTTCCCGCATTCCCCGCACTCCCAGGCGGCCAGTCGAGACTTCCCGGGGATCGAATCCCCGTCCCGCATCACGGATACTTAGCATTAGTTGTTGGCGATCCAGCGCCAGTTTGAGCCACACCTCACGGCTCCCGCTATGTCGGCAGGCATTCCGGACGGCTTCCTGCGCCAGGCGATAAACGTTCTCCGTGAGCACCGCCGACAACTCGGGCATCACGGGCAACGTGGTGTGGACCTGAACCTGAAATCGCTCGGCCATGTCGACGGCCAGCGCGGCCAGCGAGGTGTCGAGCCGGGTCAATGCTTCGCGTGGTGGTGTCAGGTCGGCTGCCAGTCGCCGTACCTCCTGGATTGCCAGTCGCAGGCCATGGGCAATCTGCTGGAGATGGCCGCTTCCCGGTTCGCTCAGGGTGGTTTCGCTTTGCATTTGGTCCATCAGGAAACGCATTCCCTGCAAGTCTTGGGCAACCCCATCGTGCAAGTCCCGTCCCACGCGCCGCCGTTCTTCGGACTGCGCTTGAAGGATCTGGAGACGAAGCTGTTCCGCCATGCGCCGGGCGGTCGCATATCGCTGGAGCAGCAAGGCCCCAAACACAAAGACATAGATCACCAGTCCGACATCCGTAGAGGTGAACCACATGGCGGCTGTGGGAATCCAATCGGACCACGCGGTGGAAAAATCCAGCAGACTGGTGGCTCCAATCGCCACCCATGCCCCCAGATACATAGCCGCCGACGCAACCCCAGCCCGCCATGCTTGGATACACGACTCGGCACCCGCCGCCCAAACAGTCAGGAAATACGCCGCATAAACCACCGCCACTCCGGTCATTTCCCCTTTGACCACGCCCACGCCCACAACTAGCCCGAGCGGCGAAAGCCACGCCAGCCAATCGAGCCAACGGGAAACCGTCGGGCGAATCTGGCGGATGAACCCGTAGAGCGCCAAAGGCATGGCCACTTGCACTATAAGGATCAGAGTGACCAACAGCGGCAATCCCATCACCTCCGCCGTGCGGGAATAGAGTGCGTGCGCCGCCGCGAGCATGATCGTGGGAAAGAGCGCCCCACGCAGCCATCCGGCGGCCGGATCGATACGTTGGAGCAGCCAAAGTACTGCCGCCCACGCCAGGCATATCGCCACCCCGGAAATCCGGGCCGCTTCCCGGACGACCTCGGCATCCCGTTTTTTATGCAGGAATTCCGCCAGGGGATACAAACCCGTCGGGCCGCCCAGCAAGCCACCCCGCCCAATCTGTTGCCGGACCCGCACCGCCAGGATGTTGGTTGCGTTCGGACCTTTTCGTAGTCGCTCGGCCAGGACATATCCGGCATGGACCGTCCGGGGCGGAGGTACGCGCACCGGATCCCACACGCCTTCGCCACCGATAAGTTCGCCGTTTAAATAGATTTCCGAGACCGTCCCCACATAACCTACCGAGACGGCCACCATTCCCATCGGCAACGCATCCGCCCGGAAATGGATCCGGTACCACCCAAAACGCTCGCCTCTCGGCATCGGCAACCAATCGCCCAGTTTCGGGGGCAAGATTTCCCAAGACCGGTCCTCGTACTCTGGACTCTTCCAGCCCAAATCATCTCCCGAATGAAAACACACCCAATCCACCTCCCAAGTCGCCGCACGTGCGAAGTCGGCAAAGCCAACCAACAACGCCAGCCAGCAGAATACTAGGCCCCAACTGCCACGGCCTATGAAGGCCGCCCGACGCGTCAATCCGCAGGTGTAGGGAGAATGCCTCAACGGTTGGATACTCCCGCAGCCGATGAAAAACCGCTAGTAGAAGAACATCTGGAACGACAAAGCCATACGATCACGTGACGCGGCATCCAGCCCGGTCGCAGGCGAAGCTCGGCACCGGCTCGATAAAATCCATCCGGTTAAGTCGAAGAAAAGTCACCTCGTGTCATGTCCACTTTTCGGGCGGCACGTCAGAATAACTCATCCGAATTGCTCTGTGTTAGTATTTCCGGTGGCAAGGCCCAGGAGAATGATTCTCGGCCTGTTTCGAGGTGATAAAATTATTGGCGACAGTCGCAGACGAAGCACATCTTCGAGTCCGGGAGACACCATTCTATGTTCCTTCCTCAGATTTTTCCTGGAGACCCTCCACCGACGAGAAAATAACCACCCTTTGCACCGAAATCGAATATCCCTCCGATTCCGGAGGGATCATAGCGATTAGCCGGTGGTCGAGCGGAGCGACACCACCGGTATTGGTCGCAGAATCAGCGCCTCGCGTCCGCAACGTATTTTGGGTTCCCGCGCATCGCGAGCACGGATTTCAGCTAGTATTTCCGGTATCAGGTCCGGCCCTCTTTCCTCTTCGAGCATCCTCCGTTCCTTCAACGCTCGCGATACTCCAGGGGTAAAATACACCTTGGACGCGAGCGAAAACTCTGGATTTGATACCGGGGGTATCGCTTGGCTCAACCCCCGGCTACTGGCTGGCATCCTCCGGATGCTCTTCCGACCGAAACCAAACTTCCGACCAGGGGCTCACCCGCTGTTTCAACCAACTCGGCCCACGATTTGAAGATGCGCCCTCGAAGGCGAGTTAGGACTCTGCGCTGAAATTGTCGGCTCCGCAATTTTCAATCCGGCGCTTGACTTTCCCGTCGTTTGTCCTCTTCAATCTCGGAAATGTTGGGCGTGAACCTTGTAGTAGTCCTCGTCGTAGGCGGATTTTCCGCCGGGGGGGCTTGTCGCGCTTAAACAACGCTTTGACAAAAAACCCACGGTCGGAAACGACCGTGGGTTTTTTCTTGTCGCGATTTGCGGCCAAACACAGTAAAAACAGAGAAAGCAATGAGCACAGTGAGCACAGTGAGCAATGTTCCGGCGAGCGCTCCGAAGTCCGCGTATCCCGAAGTCGGTCCGTCCATGTACGGACGCGATATTTTCGTTGAAGCCCTTGAGCGCGAGGGTGTTGAGGTAATCTTTGCCTATCCGGGCGGGGCCAGCATGGAGATCCACCAGTCGCTGACCAAGTCCAAGATCCGTACGATCCTCCCCCGCCATGAGCAGGGCGGCAGTTTCGCCGCCGAGGGTTATGCCCGCGCCACCGGCAAAGCTGGCGTGTGCATGGGAACCTCCGGTCCCGGCGCGACGAACCTCGTCACGGCCATCGCCGACGCTTACATGGATTCCTGCCCGCTGGTCGCCATTACCGGCCAGGTGCCCCAAGCGATGATTGGCCGCGGCGCCTTCCAGGAAACCGACATGATCGGCGTGACCATGCCGATCGTGAAGCATTCCTATCTCATCACGGATATCGCGGACATCCCCCGCATCGTGAAGGAAGCGTTCTACATCGCCCAATCCGGCCGCCCCGGCCCGGTGGTCATCGATTTCCCCAAGAACGTCCAGCAGATCAAGGCCCGTCCAATTTGGCCTACGATCGAGGACGTGAAGAGCAAGTTGCGCGGCTACAATCCCGACGTCCGGGCCGACGAGCTCGCGTTGAACGAGATCATCGGGCTGATCGAGAAGTCCGAACGTCCGGTCCTGTACTGCGGCGGCGGCATCATCACCTCTGGATCTTCAGCCGAGTTGCTCAAGTTTGCCGAATCCACCGGTATTCCGGTCACGACCACCTTGATGGGCGTGGGCGGCTTTCCCGAGGAGCACCCCTTGTCGATGCGTTGGTTGGGCATGCACGGTGCGGCTTACGCCAACTGGGCGGTGAGCGGCGAGTTCAAACAGCGCAAGGATCCGAGTGAGCCGATGGTGAAACTCAAGGACGGCGCGGATCTATTGCTGGCTTTCGGCGTCCGATTCGACGACCGCGTGACCGGCAAGTTCGAGGAGTTCTGCAAGAATGGCACGATCGTCCACCTGGACATCGATCGCTCCGAGCACAACAAGAACAAGCGTGCGCAACTGACCGTCCATGGCGACCTGAAGGATGCCTTGACCCGGTTGAACGCCTTGATCGAGAAGCGGGGCGGCATCCAAAAGAAGCACGATGCCTGGCATGCCCAGATCGCCGAATGGAAGCTGAAGGCTCCGTTCCGCTATACGCCGGCTTCGCAGATCGTCGATTCGAACCACATGAAGCCTTTCGAGAAGGAAGGCGAGGAATACATCATCCCGCAGATGGTGATCCAGGAACTGCATCGCCTGACCAAGGGCGAGGCGTACATCACCACCGGCGTGGGCCAGCACCAGATGTGGGCCGGCCAGTGGTATAAGTATAAGTACCCGCGCCAATTCATCACCAGCGCCGGCCTTGGCTCCATGGGTTACGGCTTCCCGGCCGCCTTGGGGGTGAAGGTGGCTTTGCCCGACAAGCAGGTGGTGGACATCGATGGCGACGGTTCCTTCCTGATGAACGTCCAGGAATTGGCCACGGCCTACATCGAGAACATCGCGGCCAAGGCGATCATCATGAACAACCAGCACCTCGGCATGGTGGTGCAATGGGAAGACAAGTTCTACGCCGGTAACCGCGGCCATACGTATCTGGGCGACCCACGCAACACCTCGGGCATCTATCCCGACTACGTCCGCGTCTGCAACAGCTTCAACGTGCCGTGCGAACGCGTGGTGTATAAGAAGGACCTGATCCCCGCGCTCGAACGCATGCTGGCGGCCACGACTCCCTACGTGCTCGACGTCGTGGTGCCCTACACCGAACACGTGCTGCCGTTCATCCCTGCAAACCGCACGGTGGCGGACATGATTTACTAATCCCGTGCGACTCCGGTCGTAACAGGCAGATTTGCTGCAGAAACCCGATCGGGGCGTGATGCCTCGATCGGGTTTTTCTTTCA
>DATJII010000179.1:0-8068 GCA_035493435.1 Candidatus Limnocylindria bacterium
CAAGCGTTGCGAAGCAGTGTTGGCGGTCGCTCCCCGCGCCTCGGAACGAAGCGACCGCGAAGGATCGCCCCGCAGGCCAAACCAGACGACCGGGATCGAAATCAGCAGACCCGCCAGGACGGCGAGTAAAAGACCGATTATAGCCAGTGGTGTGTCGAACACCACTTCTCCGCCCAAGGGGAGTTGCCGGACGCCGAGGGTTCCGAGGAGGCGCAACCCCATGGCCGCTACGCCCAGGCCCAGAATACCCCCTGCGAGCGTGGTAAGGAGGGTCTCGGTGACGATTTGGCTGACCATGCGAGGGCGGCTCGCTCCCAATGACCGGCGAATGCCGAATTCTCTGGCACGGTCCGTCACCCGAATCAAATAGAGATTGGCGAGATTCGCCCCGCCGATCAGCAAGAGCAGCAAAGCGGCGGCCTGGAGCGAGAAGAGGACAGGCTGGACGGATTTCACGTGGTCCCCATGCAAGGAAAGCAGCACCGTATGAAAACCGGCTTCAGCGATCATTTTGGCCCGGGGATAGGTGTCGGCCAGGGCGGCGTTGTGGGTGGCAACCTGGGCTGTCGCCTCTGCCAAAGTCGCCGCGGGACGAAGCCGGCCGATCATTTCCGTTCCGCTGCCTGAATGCCGTTCAATGGCTGTCCGCTGGCTGGCGTTCGATGAAAGGGGCAGGTATAGCTGCGCCCGATGTGAAAGAAATCGGTATCCGGGGGGAAGTATGGCTATAATGGTTTTGGGATATCCATCCATCCGCAAAGTCCGTCCCAAGACATTGGAGGCTCCTTGGAAATGTTGTTTCCAGTAGGCGTCGGTGATGATGGCCACGTGATCGGAACCATAAGTTGTTTCCTCCTCGATGAAGGTTCGTCCGTGGGGCAGTTGAATGCCGAGCGTGGCGAAGAATTCTGGGGAAACCCGCAGGACTTCCTCCCGCTCAGTAGCCCCTGTTTCGCCCACGATGGCGCTATCGGGACGATAGATGGAAAGGCTTTGGAAAGCCGGGATGGCTTGCCGGCGCTCGTAATAGCAGGCCACCGAAGAGCCATCCCGGTCGACGCCCGCGCGGGGGTAGCTGTTATATAATGCCACCAGCCGCCCGGCCTGGGGAAAAGGCAGAGACCGCAGGAGAATCGAGTTCGTGACGGCAAAGATGGCAAGGTTGGCTCCCAGGCAAAGGGCCAGCGTCGCAACGGCCACCGCCGTGAATCCCGGCTTCTTGCCCAGCATGCGAACGGCGAAACGGGTATCCTGCAAGAAATTCTCCAGCCACGCGATCCGGCGCTGGTCGCGGCAAGTTTCCTTGATGGCCTCCATCCTTCCAAACTGGCGGAATGCTGCCGTGCGGGCGTCTTCGCCAGACATGCCCGCGGCGATGTTGTCCCGGGTCTGCATTTCGATGTGCGACAGAATTTCCAGGTCCATTTCCTGGTTTCTTCTGTTCCGTTCGAACAGGCTGGCGAGACGGGCTCCAATGGCCCGGAGAAGTTTCATACGCTGTTATAAATAGTGAGTCACGGATTTGCGGGACGAAGCCGGACGATGTGGCGGCTACTCGCGCCTTAGCGCCGTCATCGGTGGCAGGCTGGAGGCCCGGAGGGCGGGTATGAGGCACGCGAGCCACGCAACGGCCAGCAGCAAGGGTGGGACGGCGAGAAAGGTGGCCGGATCCAGGGGGCCGACGCCGAAAAGGAGGTTGCGCAAAAGGTGGCTGGCGCCGACAGCCCCGAACAACCCGGCAACGATTCCCCACGCGGCCAGCCTGAGGCCCTGACCCAGGACCAGGCGCAGCACGTCGTGTCGTTGGGCCCCCAGGGCCAGTCGGATGCCAAACTCGCGGGTGCGCTGTGAGACGGAATAGGCAACGACGCCAAACAGCCCGGATACCGCGAGCACCAAGGCGACCAATCCCAACACGCCCAGCAGCAGGCTGGAGGTCCTTACCGGAAAGAGAGCCAAGGATAAGTGCTGTTCCAGGGTGGTGGCCCCAATAAGCGCCAGACGTGGATCAAGTTCCAGGGTGACGCGGCGGATGGCCGCCAGGCCAAGTTGCGAGTTGCCTCGAACGTGAGCCACCAAGGTGGCCCGCGAACGGTCGATCTGGTCGAAGCACTCATAAAAAACCGGAATGGGGTCCTCGCCCAAAGTCTGGTAACGGCCTGTTTGGACAATGCCCACGATTTCGGCGGCATTTTCTGTCCGGACGTCGCCAATATAAATACGTCTCCCAAGTGGATTCCTGCCCGGCCAATAGCGGCGGGCCGCCTCTTCATTGATAATCACCACCCTCGGAGTTCCTTCGCGGTCTGTTTCCTGGAACTCGCGGCCTTGCAGGACCTTCGTCCCCATGGTGACGAAATACCCCGGGCCGGCGCCGAACTGGTGAAACGAAACGCCCGACTCGCCCCCCGGCGGTTTTTCGCCCTCCAATTGGAAAATCCCATTGCTGTGCTCGGTTCCCAAGGGCAGGAAACTCGCCAGGGCCGCCGATTGAACGCCGGGCAAGCCGCGCACTCGCTCCGTCAAACGGGTATAGAACTCTCTGGCCTGGGCGGTGCTATAACCAAAGTCCCCCAAGTTAAAACCGGCGGTAATGCGTTCCTTTACTTCGAAACCGGGATTGAAGGCGCTGGCCTTCAGCAGGCTGCGCAGGCAAAGGCCGGCCGATAACAACAACACGAGGCAAAGTGCCATTTGGCCGGCGATCAGGATACCCGCCAACCGCGATCGCCCGGCAGCGGTGCCCCGGCTTTCATCTTTTAGCGTGTCGGCCACGTCCATCCGGGTGCCACGAAGGGCGGGGGCAAGCCCGAACAGAATTCCAGTTATGGCGGAAACAACCGCGGTGAAGCTGAGCACGCGCCAGTCGAGATCCACAGCCAGTCGGATCGGAAGGGTCGCAGGCACCAAATGACCCGCCAGCCTGGTTAATCCCAGCGAGATGAGCAGGCCAAGTCCACCGCCTAGCGCAGCGAGGACAACGCTCTCAGTCAGGAGTTGCCGTATGAGGCGTCCGCGTTTTGCGCCGAGCGCGGAGCGCACGGCCATCTCCTGGCGTCTGGTCACGGCACGGGCCAATTGGAGATTGGCGGCATTGGCACACGCAATAAGCAGGACGAGGAATACGGCCCCCATGAGAGTGCCGGTGAAGGCGCGAACAAAACCTCGCAGCAAAACGGGTACCATGAGCGACGGCGTGAGAATCGCGCCGTCCTGGAGATCCGGACCATGAATCTCTTCCTCAAACCGACGGGTTAGAAGCGTCAATTCGGCAGTTCCCTGGGCCATTTCGACACCGGGTTTCAGGCGACCCAGACCGGCCACCGAGTGGGAATCGATCCGGGTAAGCCAGTCGGCGTCACGCAAAACCGATGGGGCCATCATGAAGGGCACCCAGAGGTCAGGTGAGATTCCAGCAACCAGGCCCCTGAATTCCTTGGGAGCGACGCCAATGACGGTCAGCGACGTTCCGTTTATCATTAGAGTCTGGCCGATCGCGTGGGCATCGGCCGCCAACTGCCGTTGCCAGAATCCGTAACTGACCACGACCACTGGATGCGTACCGGGAGTCCGATCCTCCGATGGCTGGAAAAATCGTCCCAGTGCCGGCTTTATAAGGCAAAGGTCAAAAAAGTTTCCGGAAACCAAGAGACTTTGGACCGATTCGCCCGTCCCATTGCGATTCCAAGTGGTGAATTGAGGTTCGAACTCAAAGGCGCCAATACCCGTAAACAATTGGTTATGCTCGCGTAGATAAGCAATCTCTCGCCGGCTCCAGACTTGGTAGCGTTTTAGTTCTGAAGCGGGTTTGGCATTCAGGCGCCAGATCTGCCACAGCTCGTTGGGTTCACCTACGGGTGGTGGACTAAGCAACAGGGTATTGACGAAACTGAAGATGGTCGAATTGGCGGCGATCCCGAGGGCCAGGGAAATGACTGCCACCGCGGTAAATCCGGGATTCTTACCCAGTTGCCGGAAGGCGAAGGCGACGTCCCGTGCCAGGTTCTCCAGCCAACTTGTCAGACGTTGGTCACGGCAGGATTCCTTGATGGCTTCGACGCGCCCGAACTGGCGGCAGGCCACCGTGGCTGCCTCCTCCGGCGACATGCCAGCCGCGAGGTTGTCTCGCGTCTGCATCTCGATATGCGAACGCATTTCATCGTCCATGGCCTGATCGATGGCCCGCTTTTGGAAAACGCCACGCAGGCTGCGGAATAGCTTATGGAGAACACTCATATGACTGGAGTCCAGGACCCGGAGTGCAATACCCGGCAGGGGGCGACTAAGTTGCGTTTAAAACGAGATTAATGGCCGCCGACATCCTTACCCAATTGTCCTTTTCCGCTTGGAGTTGCTTTCGGCCGGACTCGGTCAGCCGATAGAATTTGGCCTTGCGGTTATTATCGGAGGTGCCCCATTCCGAGCTGATCCAGCCTTGGTCTTCCAGGCGGTAAAGCGCGGGGTAGAGGGACCCTTGTTCGACGAGGAGAATCTCGTTGGACATATTGCGAATCAGGACGGAGATGCCGTACCCATGCTCTGGACCGAGGCGCAACGCCTTGAGAACCAGCATGTCCAGTGTGCCTTGCAACAGATCGAGCCTTCGTTTGTTCATCGCTTTCCTAGTCGTTCTAGGAGAAGCAATACGACGCTTCTCCTAGAGCGTCAAGAGGAGAGCGGCAAAAAATTTTCCGAGTCAGACGGACCAAGCTTGCGGCGATTTCCCGCACTGAAGGAGGCGGAAGGAAACGAACCAGGGTGGGTTGGGCTGATTCAAAACGGGAATCCGCCCGCGTTGGCCAAGCTGTTGTCGGACAGCTTCGCCGTGCCAATGCGGCCCGCTACCCACCCTGGCCGAAGTGCGCAGCACAGCCCCTGTTATAGCGGTCTTGACGGCCCCACGCTTCCGGCACTTTGCCAATTCTTGTCGCCGGATTGCGGCCAACGAAAAGGCGCGCCTGTCGAACTGAAATAGGGATATTAATTAATAGGCCTGGATATCACGAATTTCCGGATATCCCAAGGGACTAACTCGCCTCAAGCGTTGGTCCGGCGAATCCGTCGCAGGAGCCCCCAACCAAGCAACACGGCGCCGATCGCACCCGCTACGGAGGCGGGCTCGGGAACCACCGTATAGGTGATGGCCAGAGTATTCGGATCGGTATTTACCAAGGCCCATTGACCGTTGGGAGTGTCATTCTGGAAGTAAGTGGTATCGACGACGAACTCGTTTGCGTGAAATCCGATAATCCCGCCGGTGGTGGTGACGATGGTCCAAGAACGATTCTGGTTCGGATCAAAATTCTGTGCCAGCAGAGGGCAGCCGCATATGTCCGCGGTAGACCACCCGATATAGGTGGGGTTGCTGGAGTCACCGCAGAGGGTCAGGGTTCCGACGATGGCCACCAAGTCCCAACCGGTACCCGCGACGCCGGTGGCGTTGTTAAGTTCCAGATCAATCAGGCTGCCCGCGTTCCATTTTTGGTCGCCCGAGGTCAACTTGCCAATGGCGGCATTGTTATCAGGATTGCCGGGAGCCAGTACTCCGCCGTTCAGGGTAACCTTGGCGACCGTTCCGTTACCTGCCAAAGCGCCATAGTACTCCACGTAGGTGTGACTGGAGGTAATCTGGCCATCGACTACGAGGGTGCCTTCCTCGACCTTGGTCCTCCCCGTGTGGCTCGCAACCGAGCTCGCTTCAAGGACCAAGTCGCCGAAACCGAGTTTGGTTAGTTTCGTGCCTGCGGTAACTTCCGTGAGGTTGCCTTTGAGATGAACGGGCGCGAAAGCCACGTCCAGGGTGGTATCGGCGGCAAGCGTGACTGGCCCGGCAAAGGTAAGTTTATCGGCGTTCTGAAAATGGGTCGTACCAAGGAACGTGACTTGATTGTGGAAGGTTTCGCAGCCATCGACGGTGGCAATCAACGTTCCATCCGTAAAAACACTGATGCCGGTGCCGGTTTCTCCGATGGCGACGATGCCCCACGAATCCAGTCGATGGAGTGTATCTGCCGAGGTTGTATCTTGGATGGCCAAACTCCATGCTCCTGCGGCGGACTCGCCCAGGAATTGGCTGAGCATGCCATTCCGAGGTGTGTTGATATCGACGCCGTCAGGCCCGGCATCGGAGGTCAGGCGGCCATCTGGCTGAAAGGCGGCAAAGGATACTGGATCACCTGGGTTTGGTACACCATAGGTGTCTTGATAGGTATGGATGTCGTCCAGGGCGCTATCGGCGAATGAGACCCCCAAGAAGCCGCCGGAGTCCGAATATCCCGAGAGGTTGACCGGATCGGACGTGGAACGGCCTACTCGATTCAGCAACACGGCCTGTTTGCCTGCAAAATCCAAGGTGGCGACCAATTCTCCGTTGTAGCCGCCATTGTCACCACGTCCGCTGATGCTAAGCGTAACGCTGATGTCGGAGATATTGCTCAACTCCAGTTGCAGCGTTTGGGTGTCCGTGATGGTCCCGGAGTCGGGAACATCGGTTCCCGGATTGAAGAATTGGCCAATGACTACGGCGGCCTGGCTTTGAGGGGGAATGGCCAGAGTTCCACCCAGTGAGAGGGCTAGAAGGACGGCGATTCTGATGCGAGGGTCTTTCATGCGGTTGGAGGTAAATGATGTTCGGGGCGTCACCTTGCCATTGGCCGGTGATCGTCTGGTTCTGGGGATAGCGAATGGAACACCACTTGCACCGACTTTGCCGGATACCCCCAGTTTTTGCCAATCCCCGAATTCACGGGGAATGGCTTTAGCCTTTGGTTGGATCGCAACCTATTGCCGTTTAATTGGTTGCAATTCTGCGAGGCAAGTCGTGTTTTTTACATATCGGGTTGTGGCCGGGTTTTATTCCGTATTTTGCATCCGGACGGATTGAGCCAGACGTTGCCGCGAATAGGACAAGGATTGGACTTGCCTGTCGTGGAGGTAATGGAAGGATCGGCTCTGGTTGGGTAGTCCGTCAGGTCTCCATGAAAACTATAATCTCTCTCCCTGGCTGGTTGCTACTACTTGCAGGATGGGGCGCATCCGTTTCCGCCGGCACCACCAACATCGTCACCCTCAGCGGCACTTCGTTCAGCCCTCCCGATCTTACCATACAGGTTGGCGACACCATCACTTTCACCAACAAGGGTGGATTTCACAGTGTCGTCTGCCAGGGTACCGACGCTTTTTGCGGCAGCCATCCCACGGCTCAAAGTGCTCCTTGGGGATTCTCTTTCACCTACGCCAATGCCGGTACTTATCCGTTCCGCTGCACGGTTCATTCGGCCAATTTCACTTCGGGAATGCATGGAAGTGTCACGGTCCAAACTCCGACCAATACCCCTCCGACCCTGGAAGCGCTTAAGTTGATAGATGGCGGATTATTTCGGTTCACCATCAGCGGCAAATCGGGACTGCAAGAGATCGTGGAGAGTTCGCCGGACCTGGTCCACTGGACACCGGTGTCAACCAACCTGACGGGAGAATCTTACACCAACGCCGTCAGTCCTGACGCCGCCTTATATTTCCGGGCCGTGCAGCAGTGACGATGGGTGGCTCAGTTGGCTTTCGTCATTTTTTCGGAGCCGTCGGTGAAGCGCCGGACGGTAAGCTTCGGCTTTCCGGCAGGGCGTTCCATTTGTAGGCCAGCAAGGCCGCAGAGATGAACAAGGTAACCGCCAGCACGCCAAAAACTGCGTTCCATCCATACCGGTCGTGCAAAACACCTGGAAGCGTCCCCCCGAGGATGGCACCGATGGATCCGCAGCCGTTGATCAATCCCGCTGCTGTGGCGGCGGCCTTCTTGGTGCCAAAGTCCACCGCAGAAGTGCCGCTGACCAAAGCATCCGGGGCAAAGAGCATCAGGCCTACGAGAAACAGACACCCGCCAAGCATGGTTGCCGTATGGGGAAGGGCATCCATCACACAGAGGAGGACGGCGGCGAGGGTGAGGCAAACCACGGAGATGGGGTTTCGCCGGGTGTTCAGGAATCGGTCCGACACGATTCCGGCGACGAAAATGCTGATCGGCCCGGCCAATTCGAAAAGGCTGCCCAACGCCCCGGAATCGGCCATG
>DATJII010000180.1:0-12813 GCA_035493435.1 Candidatus Limnocylindria bacterium
CGTAACCGGCGCCGGACTCAGGCATATATCCCTCGCGACTCTCGACGACAACACCTCGGGAATCCGCGCCGCACGAATCAAGCACCCGAAGTATAGCCAGTATTATTGGCTCGAGTACCGCAGTGGCCGCAGTTGGATGGATGCCACCGAAGCCAGCCAAAGTCTCGGATTGCGCTGGGGTTCGCCCAACGGGTCGGAAGCCTGGTGGCTCAACATCGGTGCGAACCGGCTAGGCGCCAATCGACTGGCGTTGGGCCACACCTTCAGTGATCCCGTCGGCGACGTTCACATCACTCCGGTTTCCATCCTTTCGACCTCCCCGGCTACTCTCGACGTGGTCGTGGCGATCGGACCGTTTCCTTCCAACAATATTCCCACCGCCACCTTGGCAGCCTCACGCACCGCCGCCGGGGTGGGCGGAAGTGTCAAGTTCACTGTGACCGCCTCGGACGCGGACGGCGACTCGCTCGCTTACGGCTGGGACTTTGGGGGCGACGGAGCGGATGGCCCAGTGGCGCAGAATACCAATGTCGTGACCCACGTGTTCGCCACCGCTGGATACTATAATATCCGCTGCCAGGTTAGCGACATGAAAGGCGGTGTGTCCACCGAGAGCGTGCTGGTCAAGATAGGCTCTCCCACCGGCTTCACGGTTGCCGGCAAGGTCATGGCTGCGGATGGCTCGCCCTTGGAAGGTATTCAGGTCCGCGCGGACGACACGCACTACGCCTTCACAGACAGCGACGGTGCGTATTCCATCACCGAGGTCCCAGCGGGCACTTACAGTCTCGCGGCCTCTGACCCCGTGTCCGATGACTTCATTTTCGAATCCTGGCTGGCGGCCCCCTTGGTGATTAGCCGCAACGTGTCGGGCGCCAACTTCACGACCCTCAATCGCTCGGACACCAGTGGCATGCGAGTGGAGTATTATTCCGACAACAATTTCGGCTCTCTCCAACAGGTAGCTCGTAATTCTGCCGTCCGTTTCCCCTCGACCGTTGTCCCAGGAGCCAAATCAGTTCGTTGGACCGGCCTGTTCAACGCGCCGGTTGCCGGGCCTTATTTGCTGCATGCAACGGGCAGCGGTTCCGTGCGTTTGATTGTCAATGGCGACTCTTCGGGCGGCCTCACCGCCCTCGGCACCAACCAGGAGGCCACCGCGTATGTTCGACTCAGTGAAGGGCAACCATGCTCCCTCCAAGTCGAATTCTCCGCGGCCGACACCAACGCCGTTCTGGATTTGCAATGGACCACCCCGGCCGGGGGATTGTCCCGCTTCACGCCAGAAAAACTCTATCCTTCCATTGGCGGTTTACGGGGCTCGTACTATGCCAATAAGTCGCTGACCAACCTGGTGTTCTCGCGGCTGGATCCCATCGTCCATTTCCCGACCGGCGTGACGCCTGGCCCACGTCTGCCCGGCGACAGCTATTCGGTGCGCTGGACCGGCAAGGTGCTTACCCGGAACGCCGGCCTATATAAGTTTACGACCACCTCCGACGACGGTGTCCGCCTGTGGGTGGATGGAAAGCGCATGGTCAATGCTTGGACCGACCACGCCCCACGCGACGATAGCGGGAGCCTCTCACTCGCCGCCAACAAGGCTTACGATGTCGTCCTCGAATATTACCAAGGGACCGGTGGCGCTGAAATCTCGCTCCAGTGGACGCCCCCGGGTGGCGTGCGCGAGGTCATTCCCGCCAGACAGTTGATGCCGTCCTACTCCGGCCTGTGGGCCGAGTATTATAACGTCGAAACCCTTGATGGCAGCCCCGGCGTGACCCAACTCGATCCCCAGGTGGACTTCGATTACGCCAGCGATGCTCCGACTCCCGGCATCGACTCAACCACCTATTCCGGACGCTGGCTGGGATGGCTCAACGCCCCTACCAATGGAACCTACCAGTTCACCGTGTGGGCGGACGACGCCACACGCCTTTGGGTCAATGGACAAAAAATCATCGATAACTGGGGCTTCCAAGGCGCAGTGGAACTGACCGGATCCATTAACCTTTCGACCAATGCTCCCGTACCGATCCGGCTCGAAATGCAGCAAATTGGCGGCGCCTCCGGTGTCCGACTGGGTTGGAAACCTCCAGGCAGCACCAACAGCGTCATCCCATCCGACCGGCTCCAGCCTCAACGGGCGGGTCTCTGGGCTCAGTACTTCGATAACGACCAATTGGCTGGCGTGCCCGTCGCCGGCCTTTATCGGAGTACGGTAAGCGATGACTACGCGGCGACCGGGTTGCCTCCGGGTATCACTTCAAATCCTTTTTCCATTCGCTGGACAGGACGGGTCAACGCGTCGGCCACGATCTCCCACCGTATCTACTTGGTTTCCACGGGCGGTGCGCGCCTCTATTGGGACGGCAAACTCGTCATTGATGACTGGACCCTTCACACCAAGCACGAGGCCTCCTTCCAGACCAACCTCCTGACCGGCGTCTGGCATGACTTGGTGGTGGAGTATCGAAACCAAACGGGCAACGGCTTGGCCCAGTTAAGTTGGGCGCGTACCGGGCTGACCCGTCAGGCAATACCGAGTTTCAACCTCCAGCCCCCTACCGCGACGCTTTCGCCGATCGCCGCTCACTTGGTGGGTACGCCTGGTCAATTGAAACTCCAATGGGCAGCCGATCTGGGCCCGTTGCCGGTCCTTGGCACCTCGGATCTGGGAACCTCAAATGGCTGGCCTACCGAAGCCGGTGCCGCCTACCTCAGCAATGGCCTGTGGTACCAGAACTTGGACGAGGGCACGAATACCTCCCGGTTCTTCCAGTTGAATCCGGCAGGAAACTGACGCACCACCGAAAGCCCAGTTCTTCACCGAAGATGCCTCAACGAACTTCGGTCGCTCGGCTGTTTTCGGGGGCGTGCGACCGAATGTCGTAGCCGTTCACGCCTGCGAGTCCCACCTCGCAGGCGATTCTTTCCTTCGAAAGTTGACTTACCCCCGCAACTTTTAGCAGCGTCCGCCGTTCAATTACCGGACGAAGAACCACTTGCATGGCATACGTACCTCTAAAGGCGATCTTGAGCCGCGGCGGACTGGTCAATGAGACTCAGTTCGACGATTGGTCTCGCGCTTGGCGCACTGCTGTTGAAGGCGGTTCGACCGAGTCACAATTGGGCTTCTTCGCCCGCGAATCCGGGCAGACGGAAGATGCTTTCCTGCAGAAACTGGCCGTCATACTGGACTGGCCTTTTGTGGAACTGGCGAAACTGAGCGTGCCTCCCGAGGTGCAGAAAAAGATCAGCACCAAGGTCGCCTTCCAGTATAGCATCCTTCCCTACCATTTCGATGACACTACGCTGCAAGTGGCTGTCTGTAACCCGTTCAATGCGGGAATGTTAAGCGCGGTCCAGTTCGAGGCACGGGGGCCGGTGAAATTCGCTCTGGCTCCCCAGGCCGAAATCGAAAAATCCCTCAAGAAGTACTACGGCGTAGGCGCCGAAACCCTCGATGAAATGGAGGGTGAAGACGAATCGATCGAGTTGCTCGACATGGATACCCGTGAAATCACGGGTGATGACCAAGAGGCCAGCGTCATCAAATTCGTCAACCAGGTGATCTGGGAAGCTTTCAAGGATCGGTCGACAGACATTCACTTCGAACCATCCGAAGACGAACTGCGGATTCGCTATCGTATCGACGGCATCCTTCACCAGACTCCCCTCCCGCCACAGATCAAGAAGTACCAAGCCGCCCTCATCTCCCGTATCAAGGTCATGTCGGGAATGAACATCGCGGAAAAGCGGCTTCCGCAAGACGGACGTATCAACGTCCGGATCAAGGGCGAGGAAATTGACATCCGCGTTTCCACGGTTCCGACCGTGTGGGGCGAGTCCGTCTCGCTCCGTTTGCTGACCCGCGGCAAAATCTATTTCGGCTTGGATAAGCTGGGCTTCGCCGACGACGAGGCCAATGCGATCAATGACCTGATCGTCAAACCCCACGGCATTTTTCTCGTCACCGGCCCCACCGGCTCCGGCAAATCCACTTCGCTGTACGCTTTCCTTTCCACGATCAATTCGGTCACCAAGCGGATCATTACGATTGAGGAACCCGTCGAATACGAACTCAAGGGTATCAACCAGATCCCGGTTCGTTCGGACATTGGGCTCACGTTCGCCGTCGGTCTCCGGCATATCCTGCGGCAGGATCCCAACGTGATCATGGTCGGCGAAATCCGTGACTTGGAAACGGCCGAAATCGCCATCCGCGCCGCCCTCACGGGTCACTTGGTGTTCAGCACGCTGCACACCAACGACGCTCCCAGCGCTTTCACCCGTCTGATCGACATGGGCATCGAGCCCTTCCTGGTGGCGTCCTCGGTGGAAGCCATCATGGCGCAACGTCTCGTCCGGACGATCTGCCCACATTGCAAAACACCGCAGAAGGTGGACGCCGATTATCTCCACAAGATTGGTTTCCCGGCGGACGAAATCGCGACCACGACGTTCCGCAAGGGAGTGGGATGCGAAGAATGCCGCATGCTGGGTTACCAAGGACGAACGGGCATCCACGAGTTGCTCGTGGTGACCGAAGCCATCCGGCCTTTGGTCATGAATCGTGCGCCCGCGACCAACATTGCAATGGCGGCCCGTAACCAGGGGATGCGCACCCTCCGCGAAGACGGCTGGCGCAAGGTGCGGTTGGGTACCACCACGGTGGAGGAAGTCCTCCGCGTAACCCAGTCCGAGGAGCATGTCAAAGGACTGATTGGTGACGAGAAGGCGGTGGGCAAGTGAGCAAGGGCAAACGAACCCAATCGTTCCAAGGAGCCAACGTCCTCGCGCTGCTTCCAGAAGGAAAGCGCCTTTGGTATTTCAATATTTCGGGCGATAAAGTTACCCGGTCTTCCGACAACCACTACGTTCCCGACCAACCCCTTCCCGTCAAGGGCATCAACCGCGATTGGCGGTTGCTCGTCCAGCCACGCATTGATATCGCTTGGCTGCCTACCTCTAGCATCTTTGTTCGTTCCGTGACGCTGCCTCCTGGCGATCCTGCGGAGGTCTTGGGAATGGTGGAATTCCAGTTGGAACGCCTCTCGCCCATTCCGCTGACCCAAATCGTTTGGACGGCGGAAACGATGCCTTCGAAGCCGGGCGAACCCCAGGTGGCTCTGGTCACGATTGCGTCGCAGAATAACGTCGAGGCTTTCCTGGGCACGCTGGAGCAGTCCAAGTACGTCGTGGATCGACTGGACAATCCGCTGGTTCGGGAACTCCGGTCCTTGCCCGCCATCGAAAACGGTATCCGTTTAATCGTTGAGGCACTGCCTGGGATGTTGAACTGCCTGGCAGCTTGGTTCACGTCGGGAAAATTGCAGGACGTCGCGATCTTCCAGGTACCCGACGACAACACAGGCGCCCAAAACTTGGTCAACCAGCTTACCCAGACTGCGTGGGCGGCCGAGATGGACGGCTGGTTGCAGGCCGCGTTGCCGATACATTTGCACTCGCTCCCGGTGGCCGCTGCCAGCCTGACCCCGGCGTTGCAAGAATGGTCCGGGCTTCCAGTACACACCCATGCGCGGCTGGATTTGGGGGCCATCGCTGAGTTGTCGGTCCGCGAGGCCGTCAAGGAACGATCAGTCAACTTGGTGCCCGAGGAAATCCGGACCCGCCATCGGCAACAGTTCATTGACGGGCTATGGATGCGGGGCCTAGCCGCGGCGGGCGTGGCTTATATGGCCATCGTCCTGATCTATATGGTCGTCCTGAATGTCCGGCAATACCAGTTTGACAACCTGAAGGACGAGGTCAACGGCATGGCGCGGCGTTATACCAACGCCATCCAGCTCAAGGCCCAGGTGCAGATTCTGCAGGAACAGGTTTCCCTGCGCTACGCCGCCTTGGATTGCTGGAAGACGGTCGCGTCAACGCTGCCGGAAACTCTGACCTTGGAAAGCATGGACTTCCGGGCAGGTCATACGCTGATGCTAAGGGGAACGGCCACCGAAGACGCCCGTACCGATATTATACGGTTCAATACCCAGTTGCACGAAGCCACCATCGATGGCAAACCGCAGTTCGCCGAGGTGCAACCAGCCAAGATCGCACAGCGCGGCCAGGGCGGGGTGCTTAATTGGGATTTCAACGCCGAACTCAAGCGGACGGACAATCCATGACCACTTTCCTCGATAAACTCAACCTGTCCCCATTTGAGCGGCGCTTGGTGATCGTGGGCTTGGTCGTCTTCGCCCTCCTTATCAATTACTTTGCCATCTGGCCCTATTTTTCGGATTGGGGCGTACTCAGCAGGGAGTGGAGCAAGCAGGAAAGCCGTCGGACCGTTTTCATGAGTGAAATCGGCAAGCTCTCCACCTACGAATCGCAAATGAAGCAATTGGAGCGCGCTGGCGCCCAGGTGGTGCCCGAAGAACAAGCGAACCGCCTCCAAACCACCGTGATCACCGCCGCGCAGGCGCACTCGGTCTATATCACCAAGATCACCCCGACAATTCTCCCCGCCCGGATGGCCAACCAGCAAACCAACCAGTTCTTTGACGAACAGGTGCTGGCGGTGGACCTCCTCGCCAAGGAAGAACCCTTGGTCAACTTTCTCTACGCCCTCGGATCGGGAGATTCCATGATCCGGGTGCGTGAAATCACGGGGCTCCGCTTGGATCCCACGCAAATGCAGCTCACCGCACACCTGACGCTCGTTGCCAGTTTCCAGAAAAAGGCGCGCCCCGCATCGGCGCCCAGCACTCAGCCAGCGCGACCGGCAGGACCCAGTCCCACCACGCCCAAACCAGCCGGAGGTCCCCCCCAGAAATCGGGCGGCTCCACCAACAAAACCGCGAAAAAGATTTAATCCGTGAAGAAGTATATTTTCATCCTCGCTGCCTTGGCCGGGTTGGCTGGCAGGGCGCTGGCCCAGGACCCAAACGACCCCAACGCGGTGCCCGCCCAGGTGCCAGCAATTCCGGTACCGGTTCCAGGTGAACTTCCGCCACCAGGAAACGATGCCTCCGCACCACCTCCAGCGACGGCGAATCCCACCCCTGCGACGACGATTCCTGCCATCCCTCCCTTTCCTCCGCGAGTGAGTCGCGCAGACCGACTCAAGCTCGCAGGCACCAACGCCCCCGTCGCTTCGACGAACCGCCCGTCCTCCATTCCGAAGCCCCTGCGACGACCCGACACCGTGACGCCCAGCACCACTCCGGGAGGCAACAATCCTTTGGGACCGCGCGGTGGTCCGGGAGGCCGCAACGGCGCCGGGCCGGGCGCCAAACCTGGCGGGCCGGTAGATCCCAACAAGGCCAGTGCGGAAGACGAAGCCCTCAATGACGAAGCCGTCAAGAAGGCCCGTCAACGCGACGTGGGAGCGCTCAAAATCAAGGCCATGCCCTTGGAGCAATTCCTTTCTGACGTCTATGCCAACTACGCCCAGAAAACGATTCTCCGCGGCCAGGGACTGCCCCAGCTCAACCTGACGCTGGATACCAAGTCCGACCTGACCACCGATGAAATGCTTCAGGCCTTTGATACCTTGCTCGCTTTGAACGGCATTTCCATGGTGCCGACTGGCACCAAGTTTGTGACCGCCGTTCCCAACGCGAACCAGACCGACGTTCCCCCGCCCTTCGCCAATAAATCGGCGGCAGAATATCCCGAAGCAGCCCAGTACGTCACGCACGTGGTGCAGGTCAAGCATGTCCCTATTGAGGAAGCGGTCGGTGTGCTTCGCCAGTTTTCCAAGAACCAAAACGGCATCGTCGCCCTCGAAAGCACCAAGACCATCATCCTCCGCGATTTCGCCATCAACGTGAAACGCATGCTGGAGGTCCTGGAGAAGATCGACATCGAAGTGGAAGATGACTTCCAACTCGAGGTCATCCCCATCAAGTACGGCAAAGTGGAAGAAATCTATAGCGCCCTGACGAGCGTCATCTCCGGCTCGGGCGGCGTTACCGGCGGACCCGGCACGGGAGGTACTGGCGGAACAGGCGCCGGGGGATTGCGCGGTGGCACTCGGGGAGGCATCGGTTCAACCGGCGGCATTGGCTCCTCAGGCGGGCTCAACGGAGGCATCAACAACTCCTATGGCGGATCGGGGATGAACCGCGGTGGCGTTAATTCCTACGCCCAGGGCCAGAATAGAAACCTCGGTGGAACGGGTACCACGGGAACCGGAACCCAGGGCGCCGGAAGTTTCGCCCAGCGTTATAATAATATCAATCGCGGTGCGGGTGGCGTGGGCGGCGCGGGCGGCCTGGCGGAGATTCTCCAGAATGCCAGCATTACCGCGGATGCCCGGTCGAATTCCCTGATCATCTACGGCAGCAAGAAAGACATCGCCCGCATCAAGGACGTCCTGGCCAAGGTGGACACGCTGCTCTCGCAGGTGCTCATCGAAGGCATCGTGTTAAGTGTGTCAGTTGGGGATGGATTCAATTTCGGTGTCGCGGCGGGACAAGCTCCCAAGCAGTTTAACGGCGATCCCAAGGTTGTTGGCGCAGGATCCATCAACAACCCGTCCACCAGCGGTGGTTCTCCCTTGAGCGGCATCTCGGGGCTCGCCACCAACGCCTTCGCCTCCGGCAGCGGTTTCACTTACCTCGCCCAGATTGGCAATAGTTGGGGCCTAACCTTGAACGCTGCCGCCAACGACAGCCGGGTGGACATTATCCAACGCCCGCGAATTCTCACTTCGCACGCGACCCCGGCGAGTTTCTCGGTCGGCAAGTCGGTGCCCTTCAAGCAGGGCGAATACGCCTACGGCGTCGGCGGCACCTCGTCTTACTATAGCCAGCTATTCGTCGGCGTGCAGTTGCAGGTGACTCCTTACCTGACGCCGGACGGGTTGGTGACCATGGACGTCACCCAGACCATCGAGGATCTCGACAGCGCAGGCGACACCACCACTGGCGTACCTCCCACCACCACAGAACGCTCGGCGACCTCCACGGTCTCGGTCATGACCGGTGACACCATTCTTCTTGGTGGCTATATCAATACCACCAAACGCAAGGCCCACTCCGGCGTGCCTTTCCTCCAGGACATCCCCCTGCTCGGCAATGCCTTCAAGTCCCATAGCAAGCAGACAGATCGCTCCGAACTCATGGTCATGCTCCGCCCCACGATCATCAAGGATCCCCGTGACGCTGCCCGGCTGACGGGCGAGGAACGGGTGACCTCGAAGGATATGCGCGAACTTGAGAAGAACATCGGACAGGATGCCCGGGACAACCGCGAAGCATCCCCCGACGACGCCACCGACAAGAAATCGAAGAAGAAATAGACTGGCGCTTCGCAGGCCCAAAGTAGGGGTCGAGAGCGAGTGGTCATCGCGTAAAGCTTCGGGGTGTCGCCTTCCGGCAAAATTTTGCCGACCGGCGACACTCCTTTCGCTTTTTTTCCTCGGCAGTCTTTTTGCACTTTTGAGACTGGCTCGAAGGTGGCTTAACAAGTCATATCAAAATCAGGGTTGCGTTGTTGATCCCTTCAGCGCAGCCATTTTGCCTACCCATGAATCGATTTGCCCTTGGCCAGTGGTTGCCAACCCTGGCCGCGATTGCCATCTCCGTCCCGCTGTTGGTGGAAGCTGCCACCCTGCCCAACCCGATCCTCTTCGTAACGCAAGTGCCTGTCCCCGGCGATTTCACCACCGTCGGCGCAGTGTTCGGCAACCATAAGGCCGACTTGGAAAGTGTCTCCCGCGGAGGCGATCTCTGGATTCGCTATCCCGACGAAACTCTGCGGAACCTGACCAAGGAAGCAGGCTTCGGGCAGACCGGGTTGCAAGGGACAAACGCTATTGCCGTTCGGGAACCGAGCGTCCATTGGAGTGGCAAGAAAGCCCTCTTCAGCATGGTGATCGGCGCGCCCAAAAAACAATATGAGGTCAGCACCTTCTATTGGCAAATCTATGAGATCACGGGACTTGGCAAGGGGGAAAAGGCCGTCATCACAAAGCTCCCCAACCAGCCGGCCAATTTCAACAACGTCTCGCCCATCTACGGTTCCGATAACCGTATCCTCTTTACCAGTGATCGTCCCCGGGACGGCCTGCGCCATACCTATCCGCAACTGGACGAATACGAGGAGGCTCCCACGGTATCGGGTCTATGGAGCCTCGATCCCGCGACGGGCGACCTGTTTCTCCTGAATCATTCACCTTCTGGCGTGTTCTCGCCCAAGGTCGACAGCTTCGGCCGGGTCGTTTTCGTGCGTTGGGACCACTTGCAACGTGACCAGCAAGCCGACACCGATAATGAAGGCGGCACCCCGACTTACTACACCTTTAATTACAACAACGAAACGGCCTCCGCCCTGATACTCACCAACAATCGTGCGGAGATCTTCCCGGAATCCCGCATCGGCAGCGGTCGGGAAAACCCGCACACGTTCAACCAATTTTTCCCCTGGATGATACACCAGGACGGCACCGAGGAAGAGACGTTGAATCACATTGGCCGCCAGGAACTCGGCGGGAGCTATCGTTCAACCAGTTTCAATGACGATCCCAATCTCCAGGAGTTATACGACTTCTCCAGCCTGCCCAATACGAACATTATCAACAACTTCCTGCAGATCCGGGAATCCGTGTCATCGCCGGGCCTGTACTATGGTATCGACGCCCCAGAATTCAGCACCCACGCCGCTGGACAGATCATCGCGCTGCATGGGCGGCCGGACATCAACCCGGACCAGATGAAGATCGACTACCTCACGCCCCGGGCTACTTCCAGCTTCACTGAGGATGGCCAATTACCGCCACCCTCGCATACTGGTCTTTACCGGAATCCCCTGCCTCTCTCCGATGGCCAATTGGCCGCGATACATACCCCCGAAACGCGGGCTGACAAGAATGCCGGAACCGGTGCCCAACCCAAGTCCCGCTACGATTTCCGCCTCAAACTCTTACAGAACTCTGGCGGCACCTGGTCCCCCGGAGCATTCCTGACCCCGGGGCTATCCAATTCCGTGTCGTGGTGGGATCCTGACGCAAAGGTCGCCTACTCCGGATTGCTTTGGGAATTGGACCCAGTGGAAGTGCGCGCCTCGGTTCCCCCGACACCCCTGCATGAAACGATGGGTGCGCCGGAGCAAGCGGTTTTTGCCGAGGAAAATGTGGATACCACAGAGCTTCAGGAATACCTCCGGGAACGCAGCCTGGCATTGATCATCTCCCGCGACGTGACTACCCGGGATCATAAGGACAAGCAACAACCCTTTAACCTGCGGGTTCCCGGCGGCGTCCAAACCATCGGCAAGTCAGGGAAGGTTTACGATGTGGCCCATTTCCAATTATATCAGGGCGACCTCCTACGCGGCAAGGGCCTCTATCCCAACAATGCCCCCCAGGCCGGACGGCGCGTCCTGGCCCAACGTCAGCATGAACCGCTGGCCGACAACCCTCCCGATCCATCAGGACCGCCCTCCAGCGTCGCGATTGCCACAGACGGTTCGATCGCCGCTTTCGTTCCCGCTCGCCGCGCCATGAGCTGGCAAATCACGGCGCCCGATGGGTCACCCGTCGTCCGCGAGCGCTATTGGATCACTTTCCAGCCCGGAGAAATCCGTACCTGTACTTCCTGTCACGGGGTCAACTCCAAGGACCAGGCGGGACACTTGGTGGCCACCAACAAGCCTTTGGCACTACGGGAACTCCTGCGTTATTGGAAGGACGAGAATTTTACCCAACCCCTGATTGTGACCAATAGCGGTACCGCCCACCTGGCCATCGCGTTCAAACATCAGGCGAATCTTACCAATGTCACGCACAGCGTCGAAGCGTCCGATAACCTCAGCCTTTGGCAGCCCGGTTCCGTCTATCAAGGGACCAACGCCGCCGCCGCGAATGGCGTCACCACCGAGGTAAGCCGTAGCGGCTCCCCAAATCAGACTATTGTCGTCCGCGACAATCTGCCCCTCGGCGCCCGCACCAATCGCTTCCTGCGCGTTAAGGAAAAAGTGAACTGAAGAAAGCATCTTCCTTCGCCCCTTGGAGGGGAGAAGGTGGCCGCAGGCAGGATGAGGGGGTAGGCGCACCAGTGGTTCCAACCGCATCCCACCTACAAAGTGAAGATGCGCCCTCTACCGAAACTGGCTGCCTTTTCCGTCACGGGATGATCACGCGGTACAGTGCCGACTTGACCGCGTCACGGTCGACATAACTAGACATGCTGCCCGTGGCCACGACATCTGGGGCCAGATCCACCCAGTTTGTTTCCGAGAGAATTCGCCGCTGGACCCGGTAGACCACATTGGAAATGCTGTCCCAACTGATGATGGGTGCCAGCCGCACGGCCAGCAATAGGGGTACGGAGGACGAATCCAGGGGATTCGAGCCCGCCTGATATTCCTTAAGATTGTTCGCCCCGTCGCCGTCCGGATCGGCGGAGGCGGCTGCGAGGGGGTTGGTGGGGTATCCGGGCCCAAAAAAGCGCAAACGCCAATCTGCCGCAATGCCATCATTGTCAAAGGCGTAGACCCGAAGGAACGTCGTGACCACCGATTCTGAAATCGGCAGGTCACCGAGAAACGCTTGGGCTTGGATCACGGCTGAATTCGTCAGGACCAAACCTCCCGTCCATATGGGCGAGTGGGCCGTCGGTTTCGAAGCGTCCAGGCTGTAGTGAATCGCCGCGTTGGTAACAGAGCAGACCATCGTGATCTGGACGTCATTCGTGAAGTATCCGCCTGATGGGAAAACCGTCACGGCGCCATCGGCTGCCAAGGGCGTTAACATTGCCTGCAGCGTCAACCCGGAACCGTACAGCGTCCCGTCCGCCCCCCTCCCGGCCTGGAAATCCACCGTATCACCTTCCGCGAGCGTGACGACCTGCC
>DATJII010000181.1:0-5989 GCA_035493435.1 Candidatus Limnocylindria bacterium
CGATAGCTGGATGAACATCAAGTTCAACTTCGGTGCGAAACCGGCGCCTTGGACGGCTAGTGAAGAATTGGAACGCACCGCGTTCAACGGATTTTCGGTCGGCAAAGGCCACTTGGCGGAAGCCAAGGCCACCGTCCGCAAGGAACTCGCAGGCGGGGCCGAGGGCGGCTCGTGCTCGACCGGCGATACCTCGCAACGCCAGGAACTCATCGCCAAGATACAGTCCAAGCAGTCGAACTAGTTTAGTTTAATCGTAAATGAGCAAAGCACTCTTTCTTTCCCCTCCGAGCTTTGATGGATTCGATGGTGGCGCCGGTGCGCGTTACCAGGCTCGGCGGGAAGTCACGTCCTTCTGGTATCCGACTTGGTTGGCACAGCCCGCCGCCCTCGTTCCCGGATCCCGCCTGCTGGACTGCCCGCCCCACAACATCGGCATCGAGGAATGCCTGCGGATCGCCAAGGATTTCGACCACGTCATCATCAATACCTCCACCCCGTCGTTGAAAAACGACTGCAAGGTGGCCGAAGCGATCAAGAGCGCCCGTCCGGCGACCAAGATCGGTTTCGTGGGCGCGCACGCCGCAGTATTGCCCACTGAGACGTTGAAGGCCTCGCCGATCATTGATTGGGTGGGACGTAAGGAATTCGATTTCACGTGCAAGGAAGTCTGTGAAGACCGTCCGCTGAGCGAGATTTCCGGCCTGTCGTACCGCGACTCCGAAAATCGCATCAAGCACAACCCCGAGCGCGAACTCATCCATAACATGGACGTGCTGCCTTGGGTGTCAGACGTATACAAGCGTGACCTGCAGATCGAGAAGTACTTCATCGGCTATCTCATGCACCCGTACATCAGTATGTACACGGGTCGTGGATGTCCGGCGCAGTGCACTTTCTGTCTCTGGCCCCAAACGATCGGCGGACATAAATACCGCGTTCGTTCGCCCGAGAATGTGGCCGCCGAAATGGCGTACATGAAGCAGAGCTTCCCTCAAGTGAAGGAGTTCTTCTTCGATGACGATACCTTCACGGCGAACCTGCCCCGTGCACGCGAAATCGCCAAGAAATTGGCCCCGCTCGGTGTGACTTGGTCCTGCAACAGCCGCGCGAACCTCGACTACGACACGATCAAGTTCTTCAAGGACTGCGGATTGCGTCTGTTCCTCGTGGGTTACGAGTCTGGTAATCAGGACATCCTCACTCGCATCAAGAAGGGCGTGACCCTCGACGAGATGCGCCGCTTTACCAAGGCCTGTCATAAGGCTGGCGTGGTGATTCACGGCACGTTCATCCTCGGGTTGCCCGTGGAGACGCCGGAATCCATTGAGAACACCATTCGCTTCGCCCAGGAGCTCGACGTGTTTTCCATCCAAGTATCGCTCGCCGCGCCGTACCCCGGCACGGAGCTCTACGAGATGGCCCGCCAAAACGGCTGGTTTGCCAAGAAGGACAAGACTGACATCGTCCATACCGACGGTTTCCAGCAGTCGACCTTGGAATACGAAGGCCTGTCCAAGGATAAAATCTTCGAAGAGGTCGACCGGTTCTATAAGACCTACTACCTGCGCCCGAAACCCATCCTCCGCATCATCAAGACGATGCTGGAAGACAAGGGCGTGTTCGTGCGCCGCTGCCGTGAAGGCTACGAGTTCTTCAGCAGCCTCCACCAGCGCAAGGTGGACATGGCGAACCAAAAGCGGCTCCAAGTCGCCTAGGATTCTCTCAATCTTTAGCCAAGGCAGCGGTCACCAACCGCTGCCTTTTTTGTTTGCGGGAAGGAGTCAGAACCTGCCCGTCGAAGTGCAGGGAACGACCTCCCGGACGCGCAGACCGAAATCCAAAGCCTATCATCCGAAAAATCCGATTGCCAAGAGCATCAGGACTCTCCAGATTGCCCGCCCTCCGATTGGCTGGGTAGCTCAGTTGGTAGAGCAGCGGATTGAAAATCCGCGTGTCGCCGGTTCGATTCCGGCCCCAGCCACCAAATCTCGTTCCACGAGATTTGCCGGTCCGAAGCTTCCAGCGAAGGCGGGAAGCCTACCTCGCAGGCTCGGCGGGCAGCAAAGCTTCAATCAGGTTCCCATTCCCATAATTACCACGCGGAGGCCGTTGGCAGCGCTGCGGTGAGCATTTCCCGAACACCAGCCTCCTAGTACCCAGGCCGCTAACGTTAATAGAATGCTAGGTAGGAAGAAATGTTGCTTCGGTTGCGGAAATGGATTCGTTGTTTCAGATCGTAGCGTCGTGAGGGATGCCCAGATGTCTGGTCTGGGGTTGGCAAGCGCGTCCAGTATTGCGGGAAGCAATAGCGCCAAATTCCAATGCAAAAGTAGACGCCGGTATTGTCGCGTGGCACGCCACACATGCCTGGCCGTGGAGATACCCCAAAAACAGTGCATCGTCGCGCCAAGCGATCGTCCGATGAACTCCTTGAGCCTCCTTCATTGCCGAGTGCGCCGAGCGGCCCTTCCCAAACTGCAAAGCCGCTATGCGCCGCTACGGCGCACGCCAGCAAATCTAGGGAAATCATGGGAACAGCCAAGCCAGCCGCCACGTAAGCAGAGCCACCAGTCCCTTACCCCATGCCACGGCAAAGCGGTGGCCAGAAATTGGCGCAGGAACTCCCAAGGGCAGTGTTTCGACCAAGTGCTGACTCCATCCTCGGGCCCGTTGAAGACCCGCACGATAGGCGTCACCGCCGGCGCCCCTAGAATGAACGCGAAGGCTAGCCGTGGCACGGGACGGCCCGACAGCGGAATCTCCACACCAATACCAACAACGCTAGCGGACCAAAACCACAATGATTGCTTGTGGAACGGTCATACCCATAAGCCGCCGACTAGGGCCCGGTTGAAGACTCAGTGGACCAGTCTTATTTTGTTGTTTTGCCCCGTAGATTTTGGAGATTCGAGATGCGGCCCATCGAGTTGGATTGTCGGCGTCTGTAAGTTTACCTGGATAGAAACGTCGCAGGCACTTGGGTCTTCGGCCAGCTTTGTAACAGCATCATTCCCAGGATCTGGCAAGTACGGAGCCAGAATCAGACCGTCGAATCAGTCGCGTTGTTCGATACTCGTCGACTCATCGGGAAATGGAAGCAAGTAAGCAGGCGCCGTGTCTGCCAATGATATTTGGAGAGGGGCTATCGAAGGATCTGGTGGGGCCTACTTACACAAAATGACATCTGACCGTGATTTCGATTGAAAGAGGGTTCCAGTTTCGCGCATTGTTTCGCCCGAAACCCAAACGGGCAGTCGTAGCAGCCCAATTCGCGACGCCCAGACCGTCCAAGGACCCAAAGATGAACCAACTTTATCGCCGTGCGTATGTCGCATTTCTCCTGCTATCATTCAGTTGGAGATGCCTCGCGACTGACTGCGTGGTCGCTCCCACAGGCATCATCAACTGGTGGCCAGCCAAAGGAAATGCGGCGGACATTATTTCCGCAAACGGCAGCGGAGTGCTAACAGGCGGAGCAAGCCTCGTAACGGGACAAGTGGGGCAGGCGTTTGGGTTCGATGGCGTCTCCGGGAGGATGAACGCCGTAGTTACTGGGTTAACGAATGGGAATACGCCCCACACAATTGAGGCCTGGGTTCGGATAGATTCATTGCCCTCTGGGGAGGCTTGGATTCTATCGCTGGGCAATTCGGGCGGGGGCGGCCACTATTGGACTGTAGATTCTGGCGGAAACGCCTATTTCGGAGCCTCCGGCGGAGGATCGGCGGTCACGATCAACCTTTTTCCGGGAATCTGGCAGCATCTGGCGGTCACTTTCGATGGCTCAACCTTGGCGGCCTATTTGAATGGATCGTTGTTCTCCAGCCAGTCAGTCGTCTTCGATTTGAAAGGCTTTACGATGCCATTCACCTTGGGAGCATCCCCCGATAATAGCGGGTTCTTTGATGGCATGGTAGATGAGGCTTCCATCTACAACCGGGCGCTCTCTGCCAGTGAAATCTCCGCCATTTACGCGACCGGAACGAGTGGCAAATGCAAAGACAAACTGCCCCCGGGCCTTAACCAGCAGCCGGAATCCACTGTCGGATCGCTGAAAGGAGCCGCAGGGTTCTCGGTGGTAGCCCAAGGCACCGCTCCCTTGTCCTATCGGTGGCAGTTTAATGGCACCAATCTTCCAGGCGCCAACACGCCGCTTCTGGTCCTCACGAATCTTTCACAAGCTAAGGCGGGCACCTACTCGGTGATCGTGACCAATCTTTACGGGGCCATTGCGAGTACCAATGCCATCCTGAATGTCGCCTACCCAATCTCCCTTGGACAGATCGTAAATGATGGGGTGCCCTTTACCGGCGCTGGCAACTTGGAATCGCCCGGAACGGTTGACGATTATGTATTCACTGCGCCCGACAGTCTCTTGGTAAGTTTCAATTTCGTCTCCGCTTACTCAGGTCTCTATTGGCGGTTGACGGCTCCGGACGGCAGTGTGGTGTTTGATCAGCCCTCCTATGCTGGCGGTCGAATTCAATTACCCCAACCGGGCAGCTACGTGCTCCGGGTATATAGCCAAGACGGCACCATCAGCGGGGCGTACAGTTTCCAAGCCAGCACGGTGACAAATCAGCTATTTTCTTATGCTATCGGAACGGTGGTCACCAACGGGGTGCCGCTTGTCGGTGAAGGTATTCTCACAAGTCCCGGTGAATACGACACATACTCTTTCACTGCTCCCACCAATCTACTTGCGAATTTCAATTTTCTTTCCCCCTATAACGGACTCTTCTGGCGGTTGAGCGCCGATGACGGAACTGTTGTTTTTGACCGGCCCTCGTACGCGGGTGGGCGCGTGACTCTGCCCAAACCCGGAGGTTACCAGCTCCGAGTCTATGATTCGGGCAATAAAGTCAGCGAGCCTTATGGCTTTAAGGTGACCGAGATCACTGACCGGGAATTCGCCTACACATTTGGCAGTGTGGTGACGAACGGAGTGCCACTGGCAGGCGCAGGCACTTTAAGCGTTGCTGGAGCGTATGATACCTATACCTTCGTCGCCCCAGGTAATTTATTATTGAATTTCAACTTACTTTCTACTTACTCTGGGTTCTACTGGCGACTAACCGCTGATGACGGGACCGTGGTGTTTGACCGGCCCACTTATGCTGGCGGACGAATGACCCTCCCCAAGCCGGGGGGGTATCAACTTCGGATTTACAGTCCAGATAGCACGTTAACCGGTGATTACAGTTTCAGGGCGAACGGGATCGCCGATGAGCAATTCGCTTACACTCTCGGAAGTGTGGTCACGAACGGTGTCCCATCAGCCGGCGCTGGCAATTTGTCGGGTCGTGGTGAGTTTGACACGTACATATTTACCGCTCCGACCAATCTACTGGCGGACTTCAAATTGCTATCTGAATACACGGGGTTCTATTGGCGGTTAAGTGCCGGTGACGGGACAGTAGTTTTTGACCAGCCTTCATATGCAGGCGGGAGGGTTATCCTGCCGAAACCAGGAGGGTATCAGCTTCGGGTCTATAGTCCCGACAGCACTCTGACCGGGCCCTACAGCTTGAGGGTGACCGGGATTGTTGATCAACAATTTGCCTACTCCGTAGGTAGCGTGGTCACCAATGGTGTACCATTGACCGGCGCCGGTAATTTAACCGGTCTCGGGGAATACGATTCTTACACTTTCATCGCACCCACCAATCTACTGGTGAACTTCAGCCTACTATCGCCATATACCGAGCTTTACTGGCGACTGAGTACTGAGGATGGGACGGTGGTGGTCGACCAGCCCACTTTTGCCGGCGGACGGATTACTCTCCCTAGGCAAGGCAACTACCAGCTTCGTATTTATAGTCCGAATAGCACCGCAAGCGGTCCTTATAGTTTCAAGCTCTCACCGGTCAGTGATGAACAATTTACATATTCGCTGGGAACGGTGGTGACCAACGGCATTCCACTGGCGGGGGAGGGTTTATTAGAGACTTTTTTTGGGCGCGATACGTACACCTTCCAGGGAACGGGA
>DATJII010000182.1:0-29634 GCA_035493435.1 Candidatus Limnocylindria bacterium
GACGATTGTCCATAAGGGCAACATCATGAAATTTACGGAAGGCGCGTTTCGCGACTGGTCCTACGCCGCTGCGGAACAACTCTTTGGGGAAAAAGTTTACACCTGGGCGCAGTATGAGCGCACGAAAGCGGCCTCGGGCGAGGATGCTGCCAACAAGGAGCAGAAGGCCGCCTTGGCCGGTGGTGCGGTCCTGGTGAAGGACTCCATTGCGGACATCACGCTGCAACAGGTGCTCACCCGCCCCGAAGATTTCGACGTCATCGCGACGCTCAACCTGAACGGCGATTACCTCTCCGACGCCCTGGCCGCACAGGTCGGCGGCATCGGCATCGCGCCGGGCGGCAATATTAATTATATCACCGGCCACGCCATCTTCGAGGCCACCCACGGCACCGCCCCGAAATACGCCAACAAAGACCTCGTGAACCCCGGTTCCGTGGTTCTTTCGGGCGAAATGATGCTGCGGCACCTCGGTTGGATCGAAGCCGCGGACCTCATCCTGAAGGGCCTGAATGGCGCGATCGGCAGCAAGCGAGTCACCTATGATTTCGCCCGCCAGATGGAAGGCGCCACGCAGATCAAGTGCTCCGAATTTGGGGACAATCTGATCGCCCACATGTAATTGCCTCGGAACACGGCCCTCCGTGGAAACAGTTCCACGGAGGGCCGCTCCGTTTTTTGCCGACGACCGCCGCCACCATGAGTTGGTTTTATCAAAATCTAGCCCGCCCACTGCTTTTCTCCCAGGACTCGGAGAGGATCCATGACCACACGCTGGATGGCCTGGCCTGGGCCAGCCGGTGTGGTCCGCTGTGCCAATTGGTGGAAGGCCTGGCGGACGTTCCCACGCTGCCGGTCAATGTGATGGGCCTTACGTTCCCCAATCCGCTCGGCCTCGCCGCCGGGATGGACAAACAGGCCCGCGCGGTTCCGATTTGGAAGTCGATGGGCTTTGGTTTTTCGGAATTGGGTGGTGTGACCTGGCACGCGCAGCCGGGAAATCCCCAGCCCCGTATGTTCCGCGCGGTGGCGGAATCCGCACTGATCAATCGCATGGGCTTCAACAATGGCGGAGCGCCTGTGTTGGCAGTCCGACTGGCAGAATGGCGCTCCCGAGGCCAGTGGCCCGCGCACCCGGTCGGGATTAATTTGGGAAAATCGAAAATCACGCCCCTGACCGAGGCTTCGTCGGATTATGCCCAGTCTTTCCGTGCCCTCTGGGATTTGGCCGATTTCTTCGTGGTCAATGTCAGTTCGCCCAACACGCCGAATCTGCGTCAGTTGCAGGACAAGTCGGCCTTGGACGAAATCCTCGCTGCACTGCAAGTAACCAACGCCCGTTTGGCGCGCGATAAGGGAGCAGCGCCAAAACCAGTCTTAGTCAAAGTGGCGCCCGACCTTTCCTGGGATGCCTTGGATGAGATCGTGGAACTCGTGGCGCCTCGCCAATTGGCCGGCCTGGTGGCAACGAACACCACGATCGCCCGGCCTCCCACCAACGATCCGGTGGCACAATGGGTGTACCAGGAAACGGGCGGACTTAGCGGGGCCCCGTTGCGACAGCGGAGCACGGAAGTCATTCGCCACCTCTATCGCCAGACCCAGGGGCAAATTCCGATCATCGGCGTCGGAGGCATCTCCTGTGTGGAAAGCGCGTGGGAGAAAATCACGGCGGGCGCCAGTTTGATCCAGATTTATTCGGGACTGGTGTACCAAGGTCCTGGTTTGGTCCGGGATATCGTCCAGGGAATCCGGGAGAGACTCGGTGGCGCGAACTGGAAAGACGCAGTAGGCTCTGGCAAGGCGGTGTAAGTTTTTTGCGGCAATCTATTTCATGCTAACCATTCGCAACCTCAAGATGTCCGTCGGCGGACGGGTCCTGTTCGAAAACGCCAACCTGCAGGTCAACTACGGCGACCGGGTGGCGTTGGTCGGTCCCAACGGCGCGGGCAAATCGACTCTCTTCTCCATCATCCTGAAGAAAAATGTGCCCGACGAAGGCGCGGTGGAACGGGACGAGTGGACCATGGTGGGGTACTTACCCCAAGAGGCGGAAGCTGTGGGCGACGAAACGGTGCTCGACGTCGCCACGGGACGCGCGGGCGAACTGCCGAAACTGGAAAAACGCCTGCACGAACTGGAAGCCGCTGGCGACGTATCGTCACCGGAGTATCTGGAGACGCATGCCAAGCACGACTCGCTAAACGACCCGCAAGTGGCCGCCAAGGCGAAGAAAATGCTCGCTGGTTTGGGCTATCGCGAAGCCGATTTCAATCGTTCGGCCAAGGAACTCAGCGGCGGGTGGATCATGCGTGCCCATCTGGCGCGCTTGCTGGTGATGGAACCCGACCTCCTGCTGCTGGACGAGCCGACGAACCATCTGGACCTGCTCTCGCTGCTCTGGCTCCAGAACTATCTCAAGACGTATTCCGGCGCCCTGCTCCTGATCTCGCACGATCGCCAGTTCATGGACGAGATCATGACCGAGGTGTACGAGATCGCGGAAAAGAAGCTGATCGCCTACACCGGGAATTACTCGGATTACCTCAAGCAACGGGAATCAAATTACGAAGCCCAAGCGGCGGCGTATAAGAACCAACAGAAGGAAATCCAGTCGTTGCAGGAATTCGCGGACCGCTTTCGCGCCGTGCCCTCCAAGGCGTCCCAGGCGATGGCCAAGCTCAAGCAGATTGAGCGGATGGAATTGATCGAGAAACCTCTCGCGCCCCGCAAGCCCTTCCGATTCCAGATCCCCCCGCCGCCCCGAGGCGGGCAGCGAGCCATTTCCCTCACGGGCATTCACATGGCCTACGGGACGCACCAAGTCTATACCGGCCTGGACCTGACCATCGAACGCGGCGAACGCACCGTGCTCGTGGGGCCCAACGGTGCAGGCAAATCCACCCTGCTGAAAATCATGGCGGGCGTGGTGGAGTTTCAGAAAGGCGACCGCAACCTGGGTCACAACGCCAAGATTGGCTATTTCAGTCAGCACCGCGCGGGAACTCTCGATCCCAACAAAACCGTCCTGGACGAAGTCCTGGCCAGCGCCCCTGCCCTGCGCGAAGACGAAGCCCGGGCGGTTCTGGGATCCTTCATGTTCCGCAAGGAAGAGATCTATAAGTTAACGAACGTCCTCAGCGGCGGAGAGAAAAGCCGTCTCAACCTCGTCAAGTTCCTGGTCGATCCGCCAAACCTGCTCCTAATGGATGAACCGACGACTCACCTGGACATCACGACGGTGGAATCGTTGACGCTGGCTCTGGAACGCTACGAGGGAACACTCGTCTTCATTTCACACGACGTCCATTTCATCCGCCACCTGGCCACCAAGGTCCTGCACGTCAATGCCGGGCAAGTCATGGCCTATCCTGGTGGCTATGATTATTATCTGGAGAAGACCGGCGCTGGGAACGATGCCCGGGCGGCTTTGACGGCGGGGTGAGACGGCGGGGTGGGCAGTTTACATCCCGCTCACTTCTGCTTGAGTTCCACCACGGGCCGCCAATCGTCCATGCCCTCCACCCAGTAGAGCGCATGTTTGTTCAGCACTTTCAAGCGGATCATCTCCTGTAGTGTATCCTGGTGATAAGGTCCCAACTGGCGGTCGTTCTCCCACACATAAATGTCTCCTTGCGGCAGCGTGGCGGCCATCGCCGGTGAAAAGCCGTGCTTCTCCTCGTCGTCTTCTGGCTTATGGATGAAGGCGCGCCAGAGCAGCATCATGACCAGCCCGCTCACGAAGCCTCCCACGTGGGCTCCAAAGGCCACCCCGCCACCCGTGCTCTCGCCCATCATGTCCAGGATTCCAAATACGAGATCTTTGATGAAATAGAACGACATCACCAACCAAGCCGGCAGCCAGAAATCTCCGGTGAACAACCGAAAGAAGAAGAGAATCAAGTAGCGAAAATTGATGCGTGTCTTCAGGTAATGGCAGGCGAAGCCACCCATGCACGCCGAAATCGCCCCCGACGCGCCACCCATCGGGATTTCCGAAGCAAAATGACCGGTGACAAACATGATGTAGCACAAATTGGCTCCCATCGCGCCCAGCAAGTAAAAGACGACGTACTGCCAGCGGCCCAAGGCATCCTCGACACAGGAACCGAAGAGGAAGAGGTAAACCATGTTGCCCAGCAAATGAAACAGCCCTCCGTGGACGAAGACACACGTCAGGTAGGTGTGAACCTTGCCCAACGCCGGAATCAGCCACAGGTTTTCGTACACCCACAATTCCCCGGGAGAGATGCCTTCGGGACCAGGCACGCCCAGCGAAATGAGAAAGGTGACAATGTAGACCAGGGTGTTGAGCGCCATGAGCGCAAACGTGACCATGGGCATTCGATCGGTCCGGTAATCAACTCCAGTTGGAATGACGAGAAACATACGCTAGGCCGGGACGGCCGCGGCTTGGGTAGCAGGGAGTTAAAACACGATCAATGAAATACTGCATTGTCGCCGTCGAACAATCGGCCATCGCGATCACGATCGTGAAAATTTGTTTAACGCTGTAATACTTCCATCTCCAAATACCCGAACTGCGCTTGGCGGCGTCACAGTCAGCCCCCTGACGGATTGTTCGAACCTGGAACAGCACGGCTTGCCTTCGGAAATATGGATGTAACATATTGAATATCAACGTGTTCAAACGATTCGAGAGATTGACGCACATCCCCGAATTGAAAAAAACCTCAGCGTATCTTTCATCAGACAGATCGAGTTCAAGTTTCCGGCATGGGTCAAAGGTATTGACCGAACATCAATCGAAAATGCAGTGTGTTTCGACCGGTTGATTTCAACCCGAAAAATTAATTCACGATTGGCGATTTTATGAAAAACTTCGTATGGCTAGCCACCGACAAGCACGGCCAACGAGGGGTGGTTGAATTCCAGTCAAATTCGGCCCGCGAAGCGAAAGAGGATCTGATATCCAAAGGCTACACGGATGTTGAACTCGCAGAGGATGAAACAGCATCGACATCCAGAGTTGTTATTCGCGGAAAGGAGGTCCAGGCCCCAGCGGAGTATCGAATAAACAATCGGAACACGCCGCCTCCCACGTTTACGCGGCTTATCTGGGAAGGCGTTTCGCAGAATGCATGGCTTTTTCTCTGGGTCGCAATTCTCCTGACGACTTCAGCCATAACTCATCACCCGATTTTGTTTGCCTGCACCGCGGTCCTCGCCGTCGCAGGTCTTTGTTGGCGTCTCTGGTTTGGGTTGTCGTCCATCTACTATCGGCGCCTATTGAATGCCATGGAATGGCACCGATGGAACAAGGCGAACGATGCGATAAATACGCTTGAGATATTAGGCAAAATTAATCCCATCGCAGTGCCCAAACGCGAGCTGCTAAGACAACGAGCGCAAGTGCTCGCAGCACAAGGCCAGCTCAGTGAAGCATTAGCAGTGTTCCGACCGGTCCAATTTGACCCGGTCACGCCAATTTGGCTATACTACTTGCACCTGTCTGGAATTCACGAGCGTGCGAAAGACCACGAAGGCGCCATCGAACTTAGCCGTAAAGCGGTGGCGGAAAACTCAGATGGCCCAACAGCCCACTTCGATTTGGTTTTTCGCCTCGCACATTATCAACGAAATCCGGCCGCCGCGCGAATTGCCGCGCAAAAAATCGAAGAATCAATCCTGACCGAAGTTATGGTCGCATTCAAACATCGCGATCTAGGGATCATCGCCTATTGGGAGAAAGAATATGTTGAGTCGGCAAAAGAGCTCCGTATTTCACTCGAAAAGTTCGAAAGAATGGAGCACATCCCATTCCGTACAGCTCTATTGAGCATTATTCACTCTTACCTCGCTTGCGCCCTGGGACGTCTCGGCAACTTGGACGAAGCTACGAAACACTTCCAAAGCGCAAAGAAATATATGATCTCCACCCGTCGCACAGAACAGCTCGACGAATGCAGGAGTGTCCTAGGTGATCTGGCCAGTTAACAGATACTTGAAGCGAAGTTCAAAGGGCTGAATCACCATTCCAACACAACCATGGGCTTAGGCAAATCACAAGGCGACCCAAACTCGGGCGAGGCTTCCGACAGGCCCCAGCCTCGGCAGGACGCTTCGTTTCGGGAAAGAGGCACACGTAACGAAGCGGGAGGCCCGTTAAAGGCTTGCCAACACCTCAGCCTCCGTTTCGATCAGTCGCCTTTTCAAGACGAAGCCACTCACAGCTAGTTAGGGCTCGTCAGGAGTCTCGCCCTCCCGGTCTTGGCCTACGCGTCAGGTGTTCCCAAACCACAAGGAGGAGCCTGCTTCGTAGGCACTTTGGGGTTGGTATCCTCCCAATCTCCTTCCTGCTTTTCCCAGCATCAACGAGCCCCGGAAAGAAGGCGCTAAATCCATCTCGACGCCACATTCAGGTTAGCCGCTTTGAAATCGGGATTTGTCCGGCGGTTCGCTCGTTCCGTGTCGGTCTCCGAGAGCAGCGCTTCAATGGCCCGGAGTAATACTGCCAGGTCGAGGGGCTTTTCCATGAGTGCGTCGACTCCCAGCTCGCTGGCCTGGGGATGCTGGTTGGGCCGGGCCGTGATGACCACCACTGGAACCGCTGGTCGAGCCGTGTGCATGAACCGAAAGGCAGACCAGCCGCCCCGTACCGGCATATTCAGGTCCAGCAGGATTATATGGGGACGTCCGGCGACGAATTGCGCGGCGGCCTCGTTCCCGTCGGCGGCGAAAATCACGTCGAAATGCTCCGACACCAGAACCCGTCCGAGCGTCTCTCGCACGCCAACATCGTCATCCACCAGCAGGACCCTCTTTTTGGGGGACGTCGCGTGAGATGGGGAGCTCGGTGAATCCATAAGGCCTCTCCGAAGGAGTCTTTAGGGAAGTGCATTCGCTTCTTCGGAGCGTCATTCCAAATGGGTTGAGCGTGAAACGTGCCAACGGCACGCGAATTGCGTACAGACTGGCTATCAACGAGTTTGCTAGCCAGAACGTGCTCCAAACGAAACCGCCGGATGAAAGCAAGTTTGCTCGGGGAGGATAGTCGGCATCCACATGAGCTCAAACATTCACGTACGCCGCAGGTTGATGGGCCTCATCGGGATCATTCTCCTGATCGGGTTGGGAATCGGGTTCCTGGCGATGAAGTTGCAGCGGCAATCCATGGAATTGCGGGCGCAATTGAAGCAGATCGATTCCGAGAGTTTTCGTATCGCCGACCAATTCGCCGAATTCTTACGACAGCTCAATGACTCCCTGTATCACTACGGACGTTCGGACATCCCGGCGGATGCCAACGGATTCAACAAAGCCAGCCATGAATTAGACCTTTGGATCGAGGCGCAACAAACCAGGCTGACCACCGAGCAAGAGAAGGCGATCATGCGTCAGATTGACTCGGCCTACGACGAATACCTCCAAGCCGCGAAGGAGTTGCTGACCCGGCTGCAGGCGCTCGGAAACGTCAGCGTTACGATGGACGAATATACCGACATGCGAAGGCGCTCGCAGCGGCTGTTCCAATTGGTCCAAACGCTATCAAGAGCCCACCTGGCTTCCCGGGATCAGATCTGGACCAGAACCAGCACGGTTATCACCCAGCTACAACTGCTTGTGCTCGTATCACTGGGATTGGTGTTCGCTTTTGCCCTGGGGTTGGGGGTGGTCGTCTACCGTGACATGATCCTGCCGCTCCGGCTCAAATTGGTGCAAAGCGAGGTACTGCGTGAGCGGCAGGAAAAACTGGCCTCATTGGGTGTATTGGCGGCCGGCGTGGCTCACGAGATACGCAACCCTTTGACGGCGATCAAGGCGGTGCTGTTTATCCAGCAAAAGCGCTTCCCCCGGGCCTCCCTGGATTATTCCGATTCAAAAATTGTCGAACGGGAAATCCTCCGACTGGAACAGATTGTTAATGACTTTCTAAGTTTCGCCCGGCCGGGCGATTTCAAACCGAGACCCATCAATGCCGATGCCCAGTTGAGGGAAGTTGCGGCTCTCCTGGCCCCTCAATTGGCGCTACGCGGCGTGCAACTTTTGCTCCCTGAAGCCTCGTCCCTCCCGGTCTATGCCGACCCGCAAAAGATCAAACAGGTGTTGATTAATCTCATTCAAAACGCAGGCGAAGCGATCACGGACCAGGGAGTCATCAAATTGAGGGCGGAGACCGCTCGCCGCCGGCTCGGCCCCAAGGTTGTGGACGTGGTGGTTATTGAAATTGAGGACAACGGAAAAGGTATCCCCCCGGAGGTCCAAAAACGTCTTTTTGACCCTTTTTATACGACCAAAGACACTGGCACGGGGCTCGGACTTTCTATAGCCGCTCGAATCGTCCAGAGCCACGGCGGGATTTTGGAATACCAATCGACTCCCGGTGTAGGCACCACTTTTGGTGTTATATTGCCTGCGGCCACCGGGGCCGGGGCGTAACCTATTTCAGCCGTTGGAAGGCGGCCCGACCAACGTCAGAAAAACCAGGGAAGCTTCGTCCCCAGTATGATCGGATCGCACCATAGGCATCAGCCGAGTTTTCGACGACCTGATCATTCCTCCAATGGATACTTTACGGAGGTACCATCATCGAAAGTACCCATATTCCACGTTGCACGAGAGAGGCACTCCCGACACACAAGTTTTACCGCCCCGAGCTTCACCCGGTCAGAGTCTTGCTGGGCCAAGCGCTGTCAGGTTGCGTCGCCTTTCCCTGGTGACACATTTAGAACTCACTATGCCTGCTCTACACACTAGGTATCATGCACTTGCGCAGCCCAAGTTGGAGACTGGATGGCCCAGCTTGGCGGAGTTTCCACTCAAGCAAATCGCACTACCGGCCCGGCTACCGATGCGTCCTGCAAAACCTGGCGACCTGTTTGCGTCGCTCTCGGAAAGACTCAACGAAATCTGTCGCCTGAGAGTTTTGGTGGTGGAAGATCACCTCGCAACGTCCCAGGCACTTGCCAAAGTACTCCGTCACGTGGGTTTCTCCGTCAACACGGCGCTCGACGGTTTGGATGGACTGACCCTGGCACGATCCGAGCGTTTCGACGTGCTCGTCAGCGACTTGGAATTACCCAGACTCTCCGGCTACGAACTCATGAAACTCATGCGCCAACTCTACGCCACTCCTGGTATAGCGTTGACCGCCTACGGAAGTCCGGAGCATTTGGCAAAAAGCCGCGAGGCGGGATTCTCCGAACACTTCGAAAAGCCAATAAGCGTGGTAAAGCTCGTCGAAGCCATCCAACGCGTTGCCCAGCAATCGTGACGCCCACAGGGCCAATGCCAAAAGGATGGAGAGTTGGGATCCTGGCTTGAGGTTCCCTCCCTTCGAACAACGAAGCAGATCGAAGGAAGATCAAGCAGGCATGACTGATTCGACTGCTTGATTCCGGCTAAGGTGGATTAAGACGATTTCGGATTTTGTGCCGACCCGCAGGGGCATGCCCCAGGTTCCCGCACCGCTGCTCGTGTAAACCTGCAGTTTGCCGAAACGATTCAGTCCGTAGTTGAACCGACCATGAACGCGGGCCGCCGCCCACGTCCACGGCCAGAACTGTCCACCGTGCGTGTGGCCGGAAAGCTGCAATGAAATGCCGGCCTCCTCGGCAATGGCCAAGCTCGCCGGCTGATGCGCGAGCAGGATGCTAGCGCGGCCGCTGTCCAGTCCTGCCTGCCGCAATACCGCGCGATATTCTTGTGGATCGCCGGTTTCGCGATCATGCACACCCACGATCTGCAGCCCCTGCACGTCCACCTTCTCGTTGTGCAAAACACGAATGCCAGTGCGCCGCACGGCGTCGACGAGCTTCGCGCGGTCGCCGAATTCCTCATGATTGCCAGTGACAAAGAAAGTCCCCTCCGGGACGGACAGTTGCCTCCACGGCTCGACCAACGCGTCGGGATTCGCCTCTGGGCCATCGAACAAATCGCCACTGATGAAGACGGCGGCGGGCTGCAAACTTTGCAGCTTCGCCACCACGCGCCGCGTGAAACGGGATCCGCGAACACTGCCCAGATGCAGATCGGTCACTAGCGCAACCGTTCGCCCCTGCCACGCCGTCGGCAGGTTGGGCAGGTTCACCGTGATGCGCGTGACCTTCAGCCGGTTCGCGTTCACCAGGCCGTAAATACTGGCGAGCGCGGCCGCGCCAAAAAAGGTTTCAGCGATGGCTTTGTCCACAGAAGGCAAGTGCAGCCAAGTGGCTGCCGCTGAAACGATCCAGATGGCGCAGGCTGCGAAAAAACTGAAACTAAGGATTCCCAGCCAAGCAGCGGAAATCCGATACGCCAGCCGCAGTGCAAAGTTGGAGTAACGCCGTCCCAATATTGTCGCGGCGATAAACGTGAAGGTCAGACCGAGCGGAATGATTTTCCACGCAGGCCCGGCGGTTGAGCCCAGGAAATGGTCCCAGGTCGCACCCACGAGCCAATTGGCCACCAGCAAAATGGAAAGGAACACGCCGACAAAAACGATGATCCGCGAACGCGCAAGGCCGGGCGCGTGGGACGCGGAATCCGCTGCGTCCGCCTCGAACTCCGCGGTGTTTTTAATTTCGGGTGCAGTCATAATCGTTGGTTTTCAAGAAAACAAAGGGTGGCTTTTTAGATGGTTGGCGAGTGGGCCAGGCAAATCGCCAGCGCCCATAGGATTCACGCAACGGTGATGTAGACAATGACCTCATTGTTGTCAATGGCTACATCTTGCCAGCGCTTTGCCCCGGCTGTAAGCTGCTCCTCGATGAAACCCGCGAATCGCCCCTACCACCACGGCAATCTGCGCCAGGAACTGCTGCGGGCTGCCGAGGCGGCGCTGGAAGCGCGCGGCGTGCAGCAGTTGTCACTGCGCGAATTGAGTCGCAAGCTGGGCGTCAGCCACGCCTCGCCACAGCGGCATTTTGCGACCAAGCAAGATCTCCTCAACGCGCTCGCCACCGTGGGTTTTCAACGATTCGATGCCATCGCCGCCAAAGCGGTGGCGGCGCGCGGTCAGAATTTCAACGCACGCCTGACGAAGGTGGCGCTCGCGCACCTCGGATTCGCACTCAAGCATCCGGCGCTGCTGGCCCTGATGTTTGAAGCGAAACGACAACGGGTGCTGCCGCCGGAACTGCACACGGCCCTGCAAACGGCGTTTTCGCACCTTCCCAGGATTTTGCAAGAGGGGCAGGAGGCAGGGAAAATTGTTCCCGGCGATCCTTACCGCCTAGCCCTCACTATAGCTGCTGTGGTCCAAGGATTAGTAGCCATTTCCGTGGATGGCAAAATCAAAGGTGATTCCCTCAAAGTCATCGTGCCCGAAGTCATCGGGCACGTGTTGAACGGGTTGAGCACCGGCAAATCAAAAGTATAGGGCGCGTCTTGAAATCGTGGGACATGCCATTTCATGCCTCTCTCAGACCTTCCTCGAAAGCCTTTCGCTAACGGGACAACTACTCACCTGCGTCTGGATCAAATGCACCTCTGATCCCGCAGGGATCAAAGATAGTAGCCGGTGAGTTGAGTCCGCGAAACCACCGGTATCCATCGCCGAATAGAAGGCTCGCGCCCGCAACGTATTTTGCGTCTTCGTGTATCGCGAGCACGGAGTTCAGGCGACATTTCTGGTGTCTGAACAACCATTTTCTTTTGAGCCTCCCACGTGCCATCACCGCTCGCGATACGCGAGAGGAAAAATGCACCTTGGACGCGAGCGATGATTTCGTTTTCTGTACCGGGGGTTTTGCTGCGCTCAACCCCCGGCTAATTGCTGGCATCCTCCGGATGCGCTTCCAGTCGAAACAGACCCACGGGCATCGGCTCACCTGCGATTCCGATCACATCTACCCTCGATTTTGGGAGCCCACCCCAAGCATTTGCCGTTCATTTGGTTTTGGGCGGTTGAGCGTTCTTCTCTGGAGATTGAACCTTCCGGAGTTCGAAGCGAGTCAGTCCTTTATTTTCGGTTTCATCAAAACTCTTGGGAGTCTCTTCAGCACCGCCACCTCCCGTGGCCACGGTCAATGTCCCGTCCTCAATCTTGTAAATGGCTCCGACCACTCTGCCCACACTGCTGTCCTGAGATTTCGGCCCACCTTTGATGGTGGCGATTAGTTGCTTGGGATGGGTGCTCGGAGGCAGCGCAATGGTCGTATCAAACCAAAAGTTCGTATCCCGAAAAAAATGGAAGGAATTGCTGGAGATCGTGATGACGATTTTGTCGCTTGCCCCGTCACCCGCCGCGATTCCTTCCCATTTTCCCTGGAGAAGTTTCAGTTCCGCAGCGGCTGTTGGACTCCCATCGACTCTGGTTTTGTTGGTGAGTTCTTCGCCCGTGACGCCAATGATAACGGCAAAGAGGCATACAAGGCCAAGAGACCGGTTCAAAAACAGATTGGACCGGATGCGCCAGGGAAAAAGAGCGGAGGCTAGGCGTCCTGAAGGAGCATATCTGCAAAGATCTGTGACCGAAGGACAACCACGCCCTCGCTCTTTTTCACCGGCAGCCGACCCCGTTGCACTTCTAAAACAGTCTCTCAGAATAGGTCGAAGGTATTTCATTGGCATCACGCGTCAGACTGCGGAGAGAAGCGGATGTTAGGAAGTTTTTAGGGACCGCCACTGGTAGTTGGGCGCATCTTGACACTGCCCCGGAAACCAGAGTGATCGTCGTCAGCCTGGGCCAACCGCAAGGCCGTCAAAAACCCGGGAGGGTGAGACTCCGTCGAACCCTGCTATCGGTAAGAGGCTTCGTTCCGAGAAAGAGCAGGCTCATCGAAGCCCAAAGGAGGAGATCCCAGCATTTGATACTCCGTTGGAACATGTTGTGTCCCAAGACGTAACACCCTGCCGTTGGTTACGGCTCGACCGAGTCTCGCCCTACCTTTCTTGGCAGACCCGCCGGGTAGGCTGGACAACCAGGAGGAGCCCTGCCCTGCGGTCTTGGCCGGACTCACACAGTTGAGAAGGAAGTCCTTGCGCCCTAGATTTCCGGCCTGAAAGGCCGCCGCAATTTAGCCCAGGCAAAGCGAGGTTTGCCGAGCGCAGGCCTGGGTAAAAATCGCGTCCACAAAAAGCGAGCGCCGACAGGTTGAAATTGCCAACGAGATCAAGCGCGAGCCTGTTTCAGGCTCATTGCCATAAAATACCCCACTCAAAGCTCGCGCATTGGCCGACGACGCGATCCACGCCTCCTCGCGCTCACGGAAAAAACTGGCCGAAAAAACCAGGCCTGCGCGCTTCAGAAGGCGCTTAGCCTGGCCTAATATTCGAGGGCCTTTCAGGCCCGGAGAAAGGGTCGCTCGGCGCTTCCAATTCTGGCTTCTAGACGTGCCAAACGAACCTAACCTGAACACGCCGCAATCAACCCTTCACAATTGCGGCTCGTAAGTGGAAATGCGCCCTCTGCGAGCGTGGTTGTCGGGGAGACTTCTGTGCGCACCCCTCCGAAGCAAGAGTTTATGTATTCGTCCCCAGTTTACAGCCTACAGAGCCTGTCAAGCAGGCTCATTTTTGTATTCGGAAAGCATTTAAAACGAGGGAGTTAAGTGGTTTTTATCACTCATCCAAATTCGCTTTACTTCGCTCGAACGTCTGCAACCTTCCGGGCCGTGCGACGCCCCAATTCTGTTGTGAAGCTCAATCAATGGCCCCCCAAAGATTTGGATGGCCAACCCGTTTCCTTTGACTTCGAGGTAGATGGAAAACGCCTAAAGGGCGAAGGCGTTTTTCAGGTAACCGAACTCCCAACCGGCGTTTATCTTTCCATTCTGGTAGTCGAGCCGGATCACGGCGCAACGCGCTGCCTTGAATTGTACCAATTGGAAGCAAACCAAATTGTAAAATCCGCCCAATCTGCTGGTTTTGTATGTTATGTAACCTCGGCAAGTTCCGACTGAAGATGTGGTCAGGAAGTTATTGAGGATCCTCCGCCCACAAACTGGAATCAAATCGTCGTAGAACCGGCTGCGCTCACGTGGGCTTTGTAACCACTGCCGCTGCTCCTAAAAGTGGCGTCTGGCCCAGGACTTTCTCCCGCCACTCCCGCACGCTGGTCATGTCAAGCCATTCGCACTCGGCCACATCCCGATAGTTATGGAATCTGGCTTAATCTCAAGAAGATTGGAGCTATCTATTATTCAGGAATCGACCGAAGAGGCGAGGGCCGGTTTCTAATCCGTCGCCAAAAAATGGCGAATCTGTAATTCATCCGAGGTGAGCGTCGGAATCACACTCTCAGCCACATCGAAGGCTTGCGCCACTCCGATATTCCCATCGCAATCTGACCCAAACTGCTTTTGAAGACAGCCGCTCAGAAGACTTGCAGGATCTTCGCAGCATCGCGGATTCCCGCTCCTAATGCCTCCCAATCCGCTTCAGCGGTATTCCATCCCGCGCTGAAGCGCAGCATGCGGTCGCTTTCATCCGGTGGGTAGCCCATTGCCGATAGGACGTGCGACGGCTTTTCCTCACCGCTGGAGCAGGCGCTGCCGGTGGAGACTGCGAAGCCTTGCTTGTCCAACTTTACCACCCAGCGTTGGCGGCAGTCGGCGGCGGGGGGCATGATGGCGGACACGGTATTCCAAAGGCGTTCCGATGGTTCGCCCACGATTTTGACACTGGGCAGATCGCGTCGAAGCCCTTCGATAAAGGCGTCCCGCCACCTTGATCGTTCGGCAACCGGCCCTTGGGCAAGGGATGTTTCGCATTCTGCCAAGGCCGCGATCATGGATAAGATTCCCGGCACATTTTCCGTTCCGGCGCGTCGTCCCTCCTCTTGCGGTCCTCCGACTACCAACGGCTGGAAACCGGCCGGGCATTTCATGAAGCCGACGCCGAGTGGACCGCCGAACTTATGGGCGCATCCGGTAACGGCATCACAAGCGCCCAACCCGGCTGCCGGGAGCTTGCCGATCCACTGGGCGGCGTCGCAATAGAACGGCACCCCACACTGTCGGCAAAGATCCAACACTTGCCGCCACGGCTGCAGCACGCCCGTCTCGTTGTTGGCTGCCTGTACGAAGACTGCACTAGGACGCGAAACACGGAGGGATTCCTCCAACCACGGCAAATCCACCGCCCCACCAGGTGTGACGGGAATGAATCGATGTCGCCCCGGCAACCACCTGTCGCCACTGGCCAATACCGAAGGATGTTCGATGGCACTGAACCAGACCTCCCCCTCCGTAGCGCGGGCAAGGGAGCGGATGATGGCGTTGTTCGCTTCGGTCGCCCCGGAGGTCCAGACGAGATCGAACGGGGAACAACCCAACCACCCCGCCAACCGCTCTCGCGCCTGTTGCAACGCAGCGTCGGCCCGGCTTCCAAGGCGGTGCGGGCTCGAGGGATTTCCGGGAAAACGATCGACCGCGTCCAGCCAGGCGGCTTTGGCTACTGGGGACAACGGGTGCGTGGCGTTATGATCGAAATACCGCACCCGCATAGTGTGATGCGTAAAGGGAAGGGTGTCAGAGGAAATCGGAGCCCGTGTTTTGGCCAGATGCATTTTCGAATCGTGGGAGATACCCTTCCCAGGATTTTTCCGAGGCCCCACCACTGACGAGGTGATAACGACCCTCCTGCACCGAAATCGAATAGCCCGTCGATCCCGCAGGGATCTAAGCCATTAGCCGGTGAGTTGAGTCTGCGAAACCACCGGTTTCATTCGCAGAATAAACGGCTCGCGCCCGCAATGTATTTTGTGTTCTCGCGTATCGCGAGCATGGGTTCAGGCTCTATTTCCGGCATCAGGCCCGATCACCTTTCCTCTTCGACCATCCTCCGCTCCTTCAACGCTCGCGATGCACCAGAGGGAAAATACACCTTCGCCGCGAGCGACAACTCCGGCTTCTGTACCGGTGGTATCGCTACGCTCGACCGACCGGCTAATCGCTATGATCCCTCCGGGATCGTCGCACTTGGACAAAACCAAACCTCCGCACCTGGGCTCACCCGCAGTCTCAACCACCTCAGCCCCCGAATTTGAAGATGCGCCCTTTTGTCCTGCCAACTCCCTGAAGATACCGTATTTTGCTCCCGTCTGCCCATGAGCTTGTCCGCCACAAGACTTTACAAGCGAGCCACGTTTGTGACCCAGCTACCGGTCACTCACCGGTATTCGCCCACCCATTGCTGGCTCGCGCGTACCGAGTCGGGTTCGTGGCGGGTCGGCTACACGAAGTTTGCGCTCCGAATGCTGGGGGAATTGGTGGATATCCAGTTCGATAAACAGGTGGGAGCGGCCGTCCAGCCTGGCGATATCCTCGGGTCCATTGAGGGATTTAAGGCCCTGAGCGACGTCTATTGCGTGGGCAGCGGACAGTTCGCCGGCGCCAATCCCGCACTACGCGATGACCTCGAAAAAATCGCCCGCGAGCCCTACACAACGGGGTGGCTTTACGAATTCACTGGGGAACCGGATGACCGATCGATGCCTCTGGACGTTTATTGCGATTTGCTAGACGTCACCATCGACCGCATTCTGGAGAAACAAAAGACGAGCGAAACCACTGAATGAGCGCACTCCCCCATCCCAGCCCCGAGGTTCCCGCCCGCTATTTCATGATCGGCGGCTTTCTCGGCGCGGGCAAAACGACTGCCGTTGCCGCTTTGGCCCAGTATCTGACCAAGGGTGGCACCAAGGTCGGCCTGATCACGAACGATCAGGGCAGCGAGTTGGTCGATACTGCCATGCTGCGCGCCCGTGGGTTTGCCACCGAAGAAATCTCGGGGGGATGTTTTTGTTGCCGGTTCAATTCGTTGGTGGACGCCGCGAACAAATTGAACACGAAGACCCGGCCGGATGCCTTCGTCGCCGAACCCGTCGGTAGTTGCACCGACTTGATTGCCACGGTGTCCTATCCGCTCCGGCGCATCTACGGGAATCAATTTCAGATCGCTCCCTTGAGCGTGCTCGTGGACCCCGTCCGGACCGAGCAAGTATTTGGCTTGGCGCCAGGTCGGAAATTCTCCGAGAAGATCCTCTACATCTGGCGCAAACAGGCAGAAGAAGCAGACCTCCTGGTCCTCAGCAAGGTGGACCTGCTGGACGAAAGTCGCCGCCAACGACTTGTCTGTCGGTTGCGGGAAGAATTCCCGGGCAAGGAAGTCTTGGAAGTCTCGGTGCGAACTGGCCAAGGCGTGGAAGAGTGGTTCCAACATCTGACTTCCACGACGGCAGTAGAGCGCCCCGTCATGGCGGTAGATTACGACATTTACGCCGATGGAGAGGCTCTGTTGGGCTGGTTGAACGCCACCGTAGAAGTTCGCTCCACCGAGTCGTTTGACGCCAACGTACTCTTGCGTCAATTGGCTGAAGCCATTCGCCAACGTCTCGCGGCGGCGGAGATCGCCCATTTGAAGATGACGTTCAGCCCGGAGGCCGGACTGGGAGATATTGCCGCCGTCAGCCTGGTGCGCAGCGACTACATCCCCGAATTGAGCCTGACGCTGGATGGACCGGCGGAAGCTGGCCAGATTGTCATCAACCTGCGGGCAGAAGCGAATCCCGATGAACTCCAGGCAGCCATCAGGGAAACCGTGGAGGGACTCCCGGTCATTCATTCGGGCCTCACGGCGCGCCTCGAACATCTCGAACATTTCCGGCCTGGCCGCCCCACCCCCACTCATCGCGTGACGAACGAACCCTTTCCCGCTTCATGAGTGACGCTGGCCCCGCCATTCTCTATTGCCATTGCCAATACGCCCAAGTGGTTCCGGCGGACGTGAAGGCCGCCGTATTGAAGCGGTTGTGCGATGCTAATGTGCCTTTTGAAGCCATTCCCGATCTCTGCGAACTGGCGGCACGGCGAGACCCCTCGCTGCAGCGGCTGGCCGCGGCAGGGCCGGTAAAGATCGCGGCCTGCTTTCCCCGGGCCGTTAAATGGCTATTCTCCGGCGCAGGATTTCCGTTACCACTGGGAGCGACGGAGGTCATTAACATGCGGACGCTATCCGCGGAAATTGCCGCCGACACCTTGCTCAACCAGAATTTACAGCCGAATCTGCCCACCGGAAAAGTCACTGCGGGAGATGCTCCCCAGGCGGTGGCCAACGAAACTCCGTCGAACCCTGCTTAAGCATGGCCCTGACTGATCTTCCCATCCGCGTGGTTTTGTACGAAGGCCAAGGTGCCCAACCCATGGGCGCCGAAGAACGTCTCGCAGCGGTGACCGCCTTGCTGAGTCAAGGCTTCGGCGTCACCCGAGTGGGGGCGGGTCGTCCTGTTGCTCCAGCCGACTCCAGCCCTTTGTTGGTAGTGGGCCGTTGGGACTCTGGAACACCGCCCGCTGCGGAGACGATCGACGGAACCCGCGTTGAAATGGCGGATTTCGATCCTGCGACACTCGGAGCCAGGGCTGAAGCCACCCGGACCGCAATGGGAGCCCCGTCGCCCGGAGCCTGGAAACCGTGGTTTCCGGTCATTGACTATGACCGCTGCACGAACTGCATGCAGTGCCTGAGCTTTTGCCTGTTCGGAGTGTACGGCGTCGACACTGGGAAACGCATCCAGGTCCAAAACAACGACAACTGCAAAACGAATTGTCCCGCCTGCTCCCGCGTATGTCCCGAGGCGGCGATCATGTTCCCGAAATACAAGGCGGGACCGATCAATGGCGATGTCGTGAGCGATTCCGACCTGAATCGCGAGAAGATGAAAATCGACATCTCCGCGCTGCTCGGCGGTGATGTTTACTCCCTCTTGAAGACCCGCAGCGAGCGGGCCAAATCACGCTTTTCCAAAGAACGCGACTCGGACAAGGCCTTGATCGAACGCCAGAAATGCCTGACCAAGCTGGCCTCGGTGATGAGCGATATCCCCCCGGAAGTCCTCATGAGCCTGCCGTCACCCGAAGAAATTGCCCGCAAGGCCGAGGAAGCGGCGGCCCGGGCCAAGGCGGCTCTGAGCGCATGAAAACTCCAGGCGACCAAACTAACTAGAATCAATGCTCCCCACCCTGGTCTTTCGAACCCTGCGCAACGCCGATTTCCGGTGCATCCGGAAATTTGCCTGGAACTTCGGCGTGAAGGGGCTGGTGTCGGTGGAGAAATTCAAGGCCCGCCTCCGCAAGGGCGAGTACTTTCCGCCCTTTCTTTATATTTCGATCCTGAATTCCTGCAACCTGCGCTGCCAGGGCTGCTGGGTGGATGTCGCCGCGGAACGCACCGAGATCGATCTCGACACGCTGAATCGCACGATTACGGACGCCAAGAAACACGGCAACGCCTTCTTCGGCATCCTGGGTGGTGAACCCTTCATGCACCCGCAGGTGCTGGACCTGCTGGAGGCGCATCCCGATTGTTATTTCCAGGTCTTTACCAATGGCCAGTTCATCACCGAGAAGGTGGCCCAACGGTTGAAGAAAATTGGGAACGCCACACCCCTGATCTCGATTGAAGGCCGCGAGATTACCAGCGATGCGCGGCGCGGCAACAAGGACGTCTACGAACGGACCCTGCGCGGCTTGGACCACTGCCTCAAGGCGGGGTTACTCACGGGAGTAGCCACGAGCGTTTGCCAGACCAATATCGATGAACTGCTCACGGAAAAGTGGCTGCAGGAGTTGATCGATCGCGGCGTTCACTACGCCTGGTACCACACCTATCGGCCAGTAGGGCCCAAGATGAATCCGCAACTCGCGCTACGTCCGGACCAGTTGGTGCGAACACGCGAATTCGTCGTAAACATGCGCGCCAAGATGCCCATTGCGATCATCGACGCGTATTACGATGACAAGGGCCAGGCCCTGTGCCCCATGACGACCGGCATCAGTCATCATATCAGTCCCAAGGGCGAAATCGAACCCTGCCCCATCATCCAATTTGCCAAGGAAAACATCCGCGATTCGCGCGGCGTGTTTGTGACGATGCGGGACTCGGAGTTCCTGAAGGATTTCCGCGATCTAAGCGCCCAGCACACTCGTGGCTGCGTGGTGCTGGAACGTCCCGACCTGGTAAAGCAATTGGTGGTGAAACACGGGGCGCGCGACACGACCTTGCGCGGCACGGCGATGGCCGAATTGGATGCGATGACCCCGCGGTTCAGCCAATGGCTTCCCGGCAAGGAAGTGCCGGAGATGCACTGGATGTATCGCATCGCCAAGAAATTCTGGTTTTCAGACTTTGGAGCCTACCGCAACGTGGCCCATGACAGCGCGCAAAAAGCCATGGCCCTGCAAACGATCCCGCACTCGACACCCAATCCCGTTCATCAACCATGACAGCCGCCCCTATTAATTTCGTTTCGAGCGCACCCACCGCCCTGCCCCGGCTGGTGCCATTGCAGAAATGGCGCGCACCAAAGAAGAATATCCCGCCGACGTTGGTCCAGCGGCAGCATATACTCATGGCCGTGCGGGAATACGTGGCGCGGGTCAAGCCGGTGCCGCCCTTGCCTTCGCCCGATCTTAAAATCCACGCCGACAAATTGGTGGCCGAGCTCGGTTGCGATCCGATCTTTCGCGATTTTGTCGGGGTCCTGGTAAACAACGAGATCTGGCGCGAGCAACTCGCAGGAGTCCCCTTCGAACGACGTCTCCTGCTGCTCCCCAAGTGCCTGCGCGTCGAAGCCAAGTGCCCGGCGCCTTTCGACGAGTTCGGTCTGCTCTGCAAGCAATGCGGGCTGTGCTCGATCCAGGACCTCACCAACGAGGCTGAAAAACTTGGTTATGCAGTGCTGGTGGCGGAGGGGTCCGCCATCGTCATGAGCCTGATCCAAACCGGCAAGATTGAGGCCATCGTAGGGGTTAGCTGCCTGAGCGTCTTGGAACGCGCTTTTCCCTATATGGAAGCGGCCGCCATTCCCGGGGTGGCAGTGCCGCTCTTGCAGGATGACTGCATCGATACCAACGTGGATCTTGATTGGGTCTGGGAATATATCCACCTCACGGCGGATGATACCACCCGGCGGCTGGATCTGGGGCTGTTGCGCGACGAGGTGGATTTCTGGTTCACGCCCGCCTCGCTCGAGATAATCATGGGCCGGGCCGAAGGCGAGACCGAGAAGATCGCCCGCGAATGGCTGATGCGCGCCGGCAAACGCTGGCGTCCCTTCCTCACGGTCTCCACCTACCAGGCCCTCAGCGGCAAGCCCGACTCGGCGATGCCGGATGACCTTCGCAAGGTCGCCGTGGCGATTGAGTGTTTCCACAAGGCCTCGCTCATCCACGACGATATTGAAGACAATGACGCACTGCGCTATGGCGAAAAAACGCTGCACGAAGAATACGGCGTCGCGATCGCGTTGAACGTCGGGGATCTCCTTATCGGCGAAGGCTATCGCTTGCTGGCCGCCTGCAAAGCGAGTCCCGAAGCCAAGGCCGAAATGCTGCGTGTGGCCGCCGAGGGACAGCGCGAACTTTGCCGTGGCCAGGGCGCGGAACTCATCTGGTCCCGGCGTCCGGGTGTACTCACGCCCTTGCAGGTCGTCGATATTTTCCGCCAAAAAACCGCTCCCGCATTTGAAGTTGCCCTCAGGTTGGGCGCGATCTATGCCGGCCAGCATGAGGAATGCGAAGATGTCCTCGGGGCCTATAGCCGCGCCCTGGGTATCGCCTACCAGATTCGGGATGATCTCAGCGACTTGGGTGACCAGGGGGAAACGAACGATATCGCGGGAATGCGGCCAAGCCTGCTCCTGGCGATCGCCCGCGAACGAGCCAATGGTGAAAATCGTGATTTCCTGGATCGCTTGTGGCGGCGCGAACTGGCCCCAGATTCCAAAGCCGTTGAAGCGCTCTATCGTGAACTCAAGGCAGATGAACGTTGCGAGCATTTGCTGGAGAGCTATAAGGAAGAGGCCATCCGTTCCCTCGCCCTGCTGGACAATCCGAGCCTGAAAGGGCTGCTCCGGCGCGTGGTGGGCAAAATCTTCAACGACGTCGAGATCAAGGGCTGGTGCAAGGAACAAGAACAGCGGAATGCCGCGTCCCGCCTGGCCGAGATCGGCAACGTGGAGTCGGCGCCGGTGGCGGCGTGAGTCTGCGCCTCCAACTTCTGCAAGTCGCCCGACTGTCCCCTCGGCTATTGGCCGATTCCACGGACCTGGTGCGTGAGTTTTTTCGGCGTTCGTTTAACGAAAACGGCGCCGCCTGCGACCGCGCCGGCAAGCCCGATCTATATTATACGATCTTCGCCCTGGCAGGCGCCCAGGCGCTGGACGTCCCGCTTCCCGTCGACCGTACTGCCAAGTGGCTGCATGGATTTGGGGAAGGCGCAGGATTGGACTTTGTACACCTCGGGGCTCTGGCACGATGCTGGGCGGCTATTGGATTGGAGAGGCTTCCCGATGGCCTAGATCGCGCACTCCTCGCCCGTATCGAGGGGTATCGAAAATCCGATGGCGGGTACGAAGGCGATGTCCGACTTTCGAACGGAACGGCTTACGGCGCCTTTGTGGCGCTGGGTGCCTACCAGGATCTAGGCAAAACCCCGCCGCGAATCCTGGAACTCATCCGTTGCCTGAAACGCCTGGAGACACCCGACGGCGCGTGGAGCAACGCCCCAGGCATGCCCACGGGCGCGTTGAATGCCACGGCCGGGGCCGTGACGTTGATCCGTCATCTGGGTTTTCCGGTGAACCACGAAGTCGGGACCTGGATCCTAAACCAGATTCATCCTGAAGGCGGATTCCTGGCGGTTCCCGGGGCTCCGCTGCCCGACCTGCTCTCGACCGCCACCGCTCTGCATGCGCTGTCATGCCTGGATCGCCGCATACCCAGCCGGGTCCACGAAAAATGCCTCGATTTCATCGACACGCTGTGGTCAGCCGAAGGCGGGTTCCACGGCCACTGGGCGGACGATTTTCTGGACCCGGAATATACTTACTACGGCCTGCTGGCATTGGGCCACCTGAGCCTATGAAGGATCTTGCCGTAGCTTTTCGCTCTCTCCCTAATCTGTGTGAATCTGCGTAATCTGTGGATAATATTCCCCTTCACAAGCGTCCGTTCCGGATCACCAAGAGAGGCGGATTCCACCCGGTGTCTGAAGTGAGTCTTTCAAAAACGAGGCACGGAAAGGATTCGTCGACAGATTACGCAGATTTACACAGATTAGAAGGGAGAGATTTATTCACGGGCAGGCTCGCATGGCCGGCCGCTTGTCCATATTTCCGGGTACCCCACTCCCAATCTAATGAATGCCGCTAGCCAGAACCCACTGAGACAGCGGGTGGCCGCCGCGCATGCCCGCTTGAGCGCCGTGCTCGTTGCGGAGCTTGAACCAAACGGCCACTGGACGGGAGAACTCAGTACGAGTGCCCTTTCGACTGCCACCGCTGTTATCGCGCTGAATGCGATGGATCCGGTTCGATATGGCGCCTTGATCCAGGGAGGACTCTCCTGGTTATCCCGGAATGCCAACTCGGATGGCGGCTGGGGCGACACCATCCGTAGCCTGAGCAATCTCAGCACTTCCGCCCTCTGCTGGGCGGCGTTTGGAGCCACCGGGACGGATGGCCCTTTTCGACCTACCGTCGACCGGGCTCGAAACTATTTAGAACTCCAGGCCGGTTCCCTGGAACATTTGGTTCCCACCATTGAAGGCCGGTACGGCAAGGACCGCACCTTCAGTGTTCCCATTGTCATGACCCTGGCCCTTTCAGGACGTCTGGGAACCGACGGATGGAAAAAGGTCCATCCCCTCCCCTTTGAATTGGCCGCGTTGCCACGGGAATTCTTTGGTGCGCTACGGCTGCCCGTCGTCAGTTACGCGCTGCCGGCCCTGATCGCCATCGGACAGACCATCTATTTTCATCGGGCGTCCCTAAACCCCCTGCGGGCGCTGGCGCGGAAACGGACCTTGGAAGTCCTCACCGGCATTCAGCCCACGAATGGCGGATTCCTCGAAGCCGTTCCACTGACCAGTTTTGTCACGATGAGCCTCGCTAGCATGGGTGAGGCGAGGCATATCGTGGCAAAAAAGGGAGCCCAATTCCTGGCGAATTCCGTCCGGGCCGATGGCAGTTGGCCTATCGACACCAACCTGGCGACCTGGGCCACTACCCTGTCGATCAAGGGCTTGCGGTATACCCCAGCGGCCCTTTCAGTCTCGCAACGCAGCCGTTTGTCCGATTGGCTCCTCGGACAACAATATCGCGAGATCCATCCTTATACGGGAGCTGCCCCAGGTGGCTGGGCCTGGACCGATCTTCCGGGTGGCGTCCCCGACGCCGACGACACGGCGGGAGCACTCGTGGCGCTAGGAATCCTCCGAGACCACGACGTTGCGGCGAATGCGGTAACACCGTCCCGTGATCACGCAAAGTTGCGCAGCGCAGTCAGCCTCGGGGTAAACTGGCTTCTAGGTCTCCAAAATCGCGACGGCGGCATTCCGACCTTCTGCCGCGGATGGGGCGCACTCCCCTTCGATCAAAGCACTCCCGAACTCACCGCCCACGCCCTACGCGCCTGGATGGAATGGCTTCCCCTGCTGGATAACCGGCAACGGAACCGGGTGAAGCTGGCCACTGCCAAGGCAGTAGGTTATCTGATCAAATCTCAGAGATCGGACGGTACTTGGGTTCCACTGTGGTTCGGTAACGAAAAAGCTTCCCATCAGGAGAACCCAGTCTACGGCACCGCCTCCGTACTTGCGGCTTTACCGTCTCACGAAGCAGCAGGCTTTCCCGTCCTGTCCGCAAAACTCAAGGCCGCACAGGATTGGTTGATTTCGGCCCAAACAGCCGAAGGTGGCTGGTCCGGTGCCCCGGGATTGGAGCCGTCCATAGAGGAAACAAGTCTCGCGCTGAGCGCCCTTGCCTCTGGGTCCCGGGCCCGTTCTTCCGTGGAAAAAGGCACACGCTGGCTTTTGGATCGGGTGGAAAAAGAAAACACACTCCCTGCCGCGCCAATCGGCCTCTACTTCGCCAAGCTCTGGTACTACGAAAAACTATATCCACTGATCTTCGCCACCGATGCGCTGGGTCGCCTGGCCAACCTGACCGGGTATGATAAATAGAACGGGGAATTGTCTCGCGCGGAGGCGCGGAGCCGCGGAGGGGAAGAGATTGTGACCACGAAACACACAAAGGACACGAAAAGGGCGGGAAGAATGGGATTCGCAACGGACAGATTTTTCGTGCGCTTCGTGGTTCCCTCTTCTTTTCTTCCTCCGCGGCTCCGCGTGAGATAGTTTTTCAATTTTCCACCTCGTTGCACTACTGGATGGGCACATACCCACCTACTATGTAACAGCCACGATCGAATATTGGGATTTACCAGTAGTTGCCACCCTCACCATTTTTGCAATTTCCAGGACGGCCAGGGGAATAAGCGATACCAACGCCAAACCCAGGCAAGCCCGCCAGGAGAGAGGTGAGGTCTTGAAGAAATGTGCGGCGACAGTGCTGTGGAAGAGGAAAATCTGCATGGATAAGGTCCCCAGTATGGTCAAACATAGTCGTCGATTCGTTCCAGTTTTGAGCCGCCATACGGGCTGAACCTCACTCAAGAAACTAAACGCGCACAAAAGCTGGCCCAGAACAATCGTGGCGAACGCGTAGGTCCTGGCCAGGTCGCCCGAACCCGCGCGCAAGGCCCACGCGTACGTTGCCAGGGACGTCAGCCCGGTCGACATTCCGGTGAGCGCCACCGTAAACAGGAAGCTGCGGTCCGCCATCCGTTCGGTCGCCGGACGCGGAGGACGCCGGAGGAGTCCCCGCTCCAAGGGGCCGGTAGCCAAACTCAACGCCGGCAGTCCATCGGTGACCAAGTTAATCCACAGCAGGTGAATCGGCAGGAGCGGCATCGGCAAACCGAGGATCAGGCACAGTGCCATGAGCAGCAATTCACCCGTGTTGGTGGCGAGAAGATACTGAAGGGTCTTGCGAATATTGGCGTAGATACCCCGCCCCTCTTCCACGGCGGCCACAATGCTGGTGAAATTATCATCGGTAATAATCATATCCGACGCCTGCTTGGTGACTTCTGTGCCCGAACGCCCCATGGCAATGCCAATATCGGCTCCCTTGAGGGCCGCCGCGTCATTCACTCCATCCCCGGTCATGGCTACCACCGCCCCAATTCCCTTCCATGCCCGCACAATCCGCAGCTTATGTTCCGCCGTGACTCGGGCAAAAACAGCGAGGCTCGGGATTCTATCCGCCAGTTCTCCGTCGGAGAACCGTTGAAGCTCGGTGCCCGCCATGACTTCGGTTTCCGCCGAGGCAATCCCCAATTCACGCGCTATTGCCAACGCGGTTCGGGGATGGTCGCCGGTGATCATTACCACCCGAATGCCGGCGCCGTGGCACTCCGCCACCGCCGCCTTGGCCTCAGGTCGCGGCGGGTCATACATCCCCGCGAGCCCCACAAACACCAGATCACGCTCAACCTCTTCGGCGGTGAGCACCGCGCCGGATTGAACAGGCAAATCGCGATAAGCCGAACCCAACACGCGCAAACCGCGCCCTGCCATGGCGTTATTCTCATCAGCAATGAAATGACGATCGGTGTCGGTCAGCGGACGAACCCCATCGCCGGTCAGTATGTTGCAACATCTACCGAGCAACAGGTCCGGAGCACCATTCACGAGCCCACGCAACCTTCCGTCAGGCATCAATCTTAATACGGTCCGACGTTTTCGATCCGAATCGAACGGAATTTCGTGATGCCTGGGGAAGTTTCTCTCCAGGTGCTCCTTATTGCCGCCGGCCTTGTGGCCAGCAGCTAACAGCGCGCCTTCGGTGGGGTCACCTGACAATTCCCAACGACCATCATTGAGCACCACATGCGCGTTGTTGCATCCTATGAGCACATTCGCCATTTCCAACAAGGGACCGGCATACTGAGCCTTCACTGCCTGGCCTTGAAGCAACACTTCACCGTGGGGACCGTAGCCCTCGCCAGTAACTTGAAAGTTGCAGCCCGCCACCTGCAACTCCCGCACCGTCATTTCTCCAATTGTTAGAGTGCCGGTCTTGTCGGTGCAGATGACAGTCGTGGATCCCAGCGTCTCGACCGCCGCCAGTCGCCGAACCAATACTTGTCTGCGCGACATCCGCATCACCCCCAACGCCAGGGCAATGGTCACGATCGTCGGCAATCCTTCCGGCACCGCCGCCACGGCCAGGCTGACCACCGTCATGAAGAGACTAAGTAAATCGAGACCCCGGGCCCAGCCCAACGTAAAAAGCAAAACCACAATTCCCAGCGCTACCCAAACCAGGGAGCGGCCGAGGCTCTCCAGCCTCTTTTGCAGCGGTGTCCCCTGCTCGGCTGCGGATTCGACCAGACCGGCGATCCGGCCAATCTCAGTCGACATCCCGGTGGCGACCACCACCGCACGACCAACCCCGGCAACAATGCTGGAGCCCATGAACAACATGTTCTCGCGCTCGGCCAGCGGCGTCTCCAGGTCCAATTGTGCCACGTTTTTTGTGACGGCATTGGATTCCCCAGTCAGGAAACTCTCATTGCAGCGGAGCGAAGCGGCTTCAATCACGCGCGCGTCGGCCGCCACCAGGTCTCCGGGTTCAAGTTCCAGTACGTCGCCCACCACAACGTCGGACGCCGGAAGGGTCACCACCTGTCCGTCTCGCCGAACCCGGGCATTGGGAGCGGCCATGCGCTTAAGCGCCGCGACCGATTTTTCCGCACTCAGTTCCTGATAAAAGCCAACCACCGCATTCAACACGAGAATGGCGACAATGGCCCCACAATCGAGCCAGTCTCCAAAAACACCGGATATGACCCCTGCCGCAATTAATATCCAGACCAGCAATCCGCTGAATTGCCGCAGAAATATTCTAAAGGGCTGGATCCCTTTGGCCTCACGTAACTCGTTGCGGCCAGCCTTTGCCAGGCGGATCGCAGCTTCAGCGCCCGCCAGTCCGTCAGGAGACGATGACAAGTGTCGCAAAAGCCCTTCCAGTACCTGGGCGTGCCAAGCCAATGCGCCAGCCGTTAAGGAACTATCGTGGCTAATCCCTTCCCCCTCGTCCCGGACGATTTTCAGTTCATTCGGCATCATTCATCCCCGCTTCATTTATACGAAACGCAGCGAACCTTCGCAATACGGATTGGCCCGGCCAACAAACCACAAGAAAAGGTTGGCAGTGAACAAACAAAGACGTGCGTGGAAGCAGGCGTTCAACGACCCTATTCGATAAGGGCTACAAGAGGGAATTGTCTGTGAAAGACTGCTCCGTTGAAGAGCTGTGCCGCCAGTGCATCGGAAACCGCTGCGCGGGAATTTAGCTATCGACAATCGGCGCCAGGAGAGGAGGTTATCTTGGAACGAAGCGTGAATGAAAAAATTTCGGCGAGTGGCAGTCTTGTTGATTGGCAGTACCGTTCTAGCCGCAGGTATAGCACTATTGGTTTTGCCGGGACCGGCCTTTCTCGTGATTCCCGCCGGATTGGGAATCCTGGCCCTGGAGTTTGAATGGGCTCGCCGATGGCTCCGCAAAGCCCAAACGCTGATCAAAAATGCCACGACACGGCGAGACGCGTCTAAACCCAGCAACCAGAAACCTCCCAAATAAGGACGGACACCTATGAAATCCACCAAAGACCTTAATACTGCCCGGCCTCGGAGGAGTTCGAGGCAAAAGGCCACGCCTCTCAAGATAACCAAAATTCTTGCGCCAACGGATTTTTCTGAGGAATCCCGACAAGGCGTCCGTTTTGCCATGTCGCTGGCGTCCAATGTAGGGGCTAGCGTTGCACTCCTCCACGTCATCGAACCACCGTCGCTTTTTTCTGGAATGGAATCGGTCGTACTGGCGCGTACCGAGACGGAGATGATCCGTTTGGCCCGCACGCACCTGTCGGCGCTCGCCAAACGCGAGGCCGGAAAAAGGGTGAAGGCAACGTATTCCGTACGCACTGGAAAACCCTTTCATGAAATTGCCGCGGAGGCCGAGGAGTCAGGCAGCTACCTGATCGTCCTCGCTTCCCATGGCTATACGGGCGCCCAACGAGTATTGATGGGAAGCACCGCCGAACGTGTCGTCCGCCACGCACACTGTCCCGTCCTCACGGTCCCGACCCGCAACCGCCCCAAGTCATCAGGGCACGGCGACGCGTTCCGAGTCAAAAAGATCCTCGTGCCACTCGATTTCTCCGACCTGTCGCAGGATGCCTTGCCGTGGGCCGTCTCACTGGCGATCGAACACGACGCCGAACTAATCCTGCTCCACGTCGTCGAGAAGTATCCGATCGACTACCTCGTGGGTGAAGAACTCGCAAAGCACTCCATTGCCCCCTTGAAAAAGCGGGCTCGAAGCAGCTTGGATCGCCTCGCAGAGATCTGGGGCCGCGAAGGAACCATCCCGGTTTCAGTAGCTGTCCGCGAAGGCAATCCCTATGAGGAGATTTGCCAACTCGCGAAAATGGTGTGCGCCGACCTAATCGTCCAGACCACCCACGGATATACCGGGCTAAGCCACGTCTGGCTCGGCAGCACTGCCGAACGCGTCGTCCGCCACGCCACCTGCCCCGTGTTGACCGTCCGCGCCACCAAACCAGAGAAAAGGTAGTGTGCCGGGCCGGGTATGATAAATAGAAAAGGGAATTGTCTCACGCGGAGCCGCGGAGCCCCAGAGGGGAAGAGGTTTTTACCACGAAACACACGAAGGACACGAAAAGGGCGGGAAGAACGGGGCCCGCCACGCACAGAGCTTTCGTGTTTTTCGTGTGCTTCGTGGTTCCCTCGTCTTTTCTTCCTCCGCGTCTCCGCGCCTCCGCG
>DATJII010000183.1:0-9783 GCA_035493435.1 Candidatus Limnocylindria bacterium
TTGCCGGGTCAAAGTGTTGTGGACTGTAAGTCGGCTGGCGGGCAACTGGGGCACGGATCGGCCATGGCGGAGACTATCTTGCGAACCGTGGCTGCCTTGGAAAAAGGTAACTCCTCCACTGTGAAAATACTCCCAGTGGACGTGTACGGCTGCAGCGAAACCAGCACGACCTTCAACGTTGCCAAGGGTATTGAGACGGCGGTAAAGGGCGGGGCCAACGTCATCAATTTGAGTTTGGGCGGTTCTGGAGATAGTGCCTTGCTGCAAGAGTTAATCCATTCCATCACGGCCCAAGGTGCGTTGGTGTTTGCTGCGGCGGGAAATACGCCCGTCACCACACCCACGTATCCGGCCGCTTACACCGATGTCCTGGCAGTTACGGCCGCGTCCGCTCCGGGGCAGATTGCTCCCTACGCCAACCGCGGTTCCTTCATCGACCTCATGGCTCCGGGCACGAGCTACGTGCCGTACAATAACCAGATGTGGGCAGTCTCCGGCACCTCGCCCGCCACGGCAGTCGCCAGCGGGGCGGCGGCCAGTCTTTGGTCGCGCTGCATCGGTTCCGCGCAGATATCCAGCCAGCTTCGGGCATCCATGCCCTTCAGCGGCGGCGGGGAATAACCTTGTACCGACGCTTGACCGGTCGTGCCGGTTGCTCTTTAATTCCCGACTCTTTCGCTGCGGTTTCAATGGGAGCCGCCGCGTATGTTTGTGGTTAAACCTTTGGGAAGACTATCGTGAACGTTTCGGTTGAAAATCTGGGGCCCTGCAAGAAGCTGCTGCGCGTTGAGATCCCTGTGGATCGCGTGAACGGCGCTTTCGATGCGGTCGTCGGCGAAGTTCAAAAAAGCGCTCAGTTGCCTGGTTTCCGGCCCGGCAAGGCGCCTAAGCACTTGGTCATTCGTTCTTACGAAGGCCACATCAAGGACCAGGCGCATCGCCGGCTTTTCGAGGAGACTTACCGCGAAGCCGCCGAACAGGAGAAGCTGCGCATCGTGGTGACCCTGAACGTCGAGGAGCTTTCTTTCGGTCGTGGCGTGCCGTTCTCGTACACGGTAACCCTGGAGCACACTCCGGAGTTCGAAATTCCGAACTACAAGGGACTTACCGCTACCCGCCGGGTCGTGGCCGTGACCGACAACGACGTCACCAAGGCGTTGAATCTCCTCCGTGAGCAGCAGGTGAAGTACAACGACGTTGCTCGGCCGATCCAAGCCGGGGACATCGCGGTGGTCCACTACAGCGGAACGATTGACGGCAAACCTATTACCGACCTCGCTCCGGCCGCCCGTGGCTTGACCGAGAAGCGTGATTTCTGGGTCCTCGTGGATCATCCGGCCTTTATTCCTGGCTTTACCGATCCCCTGATCGGCGCCGTGGTTGGTGACAAGCGCACGGCCACTTTGACGATCCCCGAAGACTTCGTGGTCAAGGATCTCGTCGGCAAGACGGTGGTCTACGAGATCGAAGTGGCGGGCGTGAAGGAAAAGCAGCTCCCCGAAGTGAATGACGAGTTCGCGAAGGGTTTTGGCGCTGGTTCTTCCGACGAACTGCTGGCGGGCATCCGCCGTGATCTCACCAACGAGCTGAACTTCCGTTCCCGCCGTGACTTGCGCGACCAGTTGCTTAAGGCCCTGCTCGACCAGGTCCAATTCGATCTCCCGGAGACCGTCGTGGCGAATGAAACCAAGAGCTTGGTTTACAACATCGTCAACGAGAACCAGAAGCGTGGTGTCTCGACCGAAGTGATCGAGGAGAAGAGGCAGGAGATTTTCGCCAACGCGAACATCAGCGCCAAGGATCGCGTCAAGGCCGCGTTCATCATCAACCGCATTGCCGAGAAGGAAAATATCAAGGCGGAGAATAAGGAAATTCTCCAACGCGTGTATGGCCTGGCCCAGCAGAACAACACCACTCCCGACAAGATGGTGAAAGCGCTCCAAGACCAGGACGCCTTCCCGGCGATCGCCCAGGAAATCGTGACCGCCAAGGTGCTCGATCTCGTGGAGATGAACGGGACAATCACCGAAGTGGCTGGAGCGCCCGAAGCGGCACCGGCTATTGAGGCTGCTCCCGCGCCCCAAGCGTAAGGAACTCAGCTATTCCGGGTTTTATCAGGGCGGCCTTCTGGCCGCCCTTTTTTGTATATCAGGGATGTTCTTCGTCGGTGTCTAAGCACTTCGACCGAAGCGTTTCTCAAGTTCTCGCCAGCTCATTTCAATCAACGTGGGCCGCCCGTGCGGGCAGGTGTACGGCATCCGGCACGCCTTGAGGTCCAGCACCAATTGTTGCAGCTCCGGCTCCGATAACGGGTCGTTGGCCTTGACCGCATGGCGGCAAACCGTCTTGGCGACGACATCTTCGCCCAACCGCAATAAGTTGACGCCAGCTCCGGCGGCCTTCAGCTCATCCAGCAAAGAGGTCGCAAAGCGCTTGGGATGGGTGGCTTTCACAAAGGGGGGAAGGGCATCCAGCAGGAAGGTCTTCTCACCAAACTCCCGCAAGACAACACCCAGGCGGGAAAGGGTCTCCAGATGACGCCGGGCAAATTCGGCGTCCTTGAACGACAATTCCAGGGTCTCCGGCAATAGCAATCGCTGCGCGGGAGCTTGCTCGGCAGATTCCAGGCGGTGCAGCATCTGCTCGAAAAGGACCCGCTCGTGGGCGGCGTGCTGATCTAATAATACAAGGCCCCGGTCGGATTCCAGCACCACATAGAGGCGTCCTATGACTCCCACGATGCGCAGCGGAACGTGGAGCAGCGGCACTGGTCCTTCAAAGGTTCCGGTGGGATCCTTCGCCGACGCCGGGCGTGGTGCCAGCATGGGCGGCGCAAAGACGGCGGTGAGTTGTTGCGCTGTGGGTAATGCCCGCTGCGGAGAAGGGGTTGGATCGGACGAAACGCTTGGGGATGCAGCTGGGGCCAAGGTGGCTGCGGTGCTCGACTTGCGCTCGGCAGGCGGGAGCGGTAACAATTCCTGGCTCGGTTCGATAGAAAGGATTTCCTGCTGGGCCGTCGGAAGTCCCGATATAGGCAGCGCCGCCTTGAAGGTCTCCGCTTTCGCCGCCACAGCTCCAGAAACCGGCGTGGCCGGTGGCACTCCCCCAGAATGAAATCGCAACAAGGTGTCGCGAAGGGCTTGGGCCACCAGTCGGCGCACCGCGGCTTCCTCGCGAAATTTCACCTCCCGTTTCTGGGGGTGGATATTGACGTCCACCGCCGCGGGATCGATTTCCAGGAACAGGCAACAAACGGGATATCGCCCCTTCATCAGGGAGGTGTGATAGCCCTCCACGAGCGCGAAACTTAGACCCCGGTTCTCCACCGGGCGTTGGTTGACGAAGATATATTGCTCGTCGCGACTGGAGCGGGAAACTCCCGGCGCTCCGATAAAACCCCAGAGACGGAAAGACACCTTGGTGCGGGGGGCGGGTTCCTCCGGATATTCCGTTCGCTGAACCGCTTCTTCTATCTCAGTCCGAAAATCGAGCGCCAGCAGCGGTGTTTCGTTGCCGTGCAATTGGCGCAAACGTTCGCGTAAGGCCGTAAAACGTTCGTCGATATTGGTCCAGGATACCCCCGAAAGTTGCCAGAGTGTTCGACCATCGCTGACAAAGGTGAAATCGACGTGGGGAAACGCCAGTGCTGCGAGGGTTAGGTAATGCTGGATATGGGCTCGTTCGGTCTCCTCCGCCCGCAGAAATTTCCGGCGGGCGGGCAAATTGAAGAACAACTGCCGAACCTCGATGGAGGTGCCCGCCGGGGACGCAGCCGCTTTGACCTCCAGGATTTTTCCGCCATTGATCACCACTTGGGTGCCGGCACCAGATGAATCAGTGCGTTCGCGGGTGGTCAGGGTAAACCGACTCACACTGGCGATGCTGGGGACCGCTTCACCCCGGAAGCCCATGGAAGATATGGAGGCCAGGTCCTCGGCCCTCTGGATCTTGCTGGTGGCATGGCGTTCGAGGCAGAGCAGGGCGTCGTCCTTGCTCATGCCAAAGCCGTCATCGGTGACGCGAATCAGACTGCGGCCACCGGCACCAATTTCTACCAGGATCCGCCGAGCTTCCGCATCAAGGGCGTTCTCGACCAGCTCCTTGACGACGCTGGCCGGGCGTTCCACCACTTCGCCAGCCGCGATCTGGTTCGCGACCTGTTCTGGCAGGAGTCGGATGCGGTTCACTTGACGGATTTGCGCGAGATAGACGTGGTGTCGGACGAGGGTTGCGTGGCTTTTTGCAGGCGGTCGGTATCGCCAGCCTTGGCCAAGGGTAGCTCAAAACGGAAAACGGCTCCCACCCCTTCACCGCTCTCAACCGTGATGCGGCCTTCGTGCTCATTCACAATACGATCGCAAATGGCCAAGCCCAAACCGGTCCCGTGTATTTTCCCGAAAGTGAAGAAAGGTTCGAAAAGATGCCCGACGTGTTCGGCCGCGATGCCCGGGCCGTTGTCGATGATATAAGTCACCACCCGGTTTTCATCCGTTTCAAACCGGATGGTCAATTCCGCGTCGGGGCGTCCCGACATGGCGTCGAACGCATTTTCGCTGAGATTGGTGAAAACCCGGATAAAGCGCGTGGGATTCATACGAACCGTGACCTCGGGCAACGGTCCCACCACCTTAATGCGCACACCACGGCGGTCGGCCGCCGCTTGCAATTCCACCAGCGTGCGCTCGAGAAACACGGAGTAACTCATCCGGGGCAGCAGCACGCCGTGGCTGGATGCCTTGGTAAAATCAATAAGCTCCTCCAACATCCCATCGAGGACTTCCACCTGGTGCCGAATCCGATCCTTGGCGGAAGTTCGCGCCAGCGACGAACTGGTGGGATCGGCCGCCATTTCGGCGGCGATGCCGATGATGTTCAACGGGTTACGGAAGTCGTGGACAATCGTTCGAGCCACCCGTTCCATGAGGGCGAGACGTTCCACTTTGAGGGATTCCCGGAGAAATCGCCGATTGAACTCCCGCATACGCAAACTGGCGTCGCGAACAATTGAAACCGCCAGCATCGGGCTGCGCTGGAGCAGTTCGAAAACGGCTTCCGAGGGGAGAAACTGGAGAAAAGAATTTCGTTTGGCATAGGCGCCAGCCGAGCGGCCTCCGCCGTCGAAAAGCGACATCTCGCCAAAGTAGTCGCCCGGCTCCATGCGCGACAGGATGTGCAGTCGTTCCGGGGTGGATTTCGCGATGATCTCCACTTCGCCATCGAGGAGAATGTACAATCCGTCACCCGCCGCCCCCTCCTCAAAGATACAGGTTCCGGAGGCAAATTCCTTCGGAATAACCCGATCCTTCACCAAGCGCCGGTCCGCCATACTCAGATGGCGGCAAAGCCGGGATTCCTCCAGGGCAATCATTCGGGCTAGAGTGAAGCGCTTTTTAACAATGTAAAGTCACTCGCAGCCGCCACTCGGGCGGGGACGGCCTGGTCGGTTGGTTCAAGCGAGAGCGGCCAGGGCGGCGTCGTACACCGGAACGGCGTCTTTTTCGGCAGTGATGCTCATGTTCAAGTCGCGCAACCGCCCGTCGGTTAACCCGTAAATCCAGCCGTGAATAGTAAGGTCCTGACCGCGTTCCCACGCATCCCGCGCGATGGTGGTCTGGCAAACATTCAGTACCTGCTCCACCACGTTGATCTCCGAGAGCCGATCTAGAGATCTACTGTTTTCGCTGAGATCAGTCAGGCGATGCCGGTGTTTTTCGCGAACATCCTGGAGATGCCGGAGCCAATTGTCCGCCAAACCCAAGCGATCCTGCCGCAAGGCGGCCCGGACACCGCTGCAGCCATAGTGGCCACAGACGATCACGTGCTTAACCTTTAACAAGTCGATGGCGAACTGCATCACCGAAAGGCAGTTCAAGTCCGTGTGTACCACCAAGTTGGCGACATTCCGATGCACGAATAATTCTCCCGGCAGGAGATCGACGATCTCGTTCGCCGGGACCCGGCTGTCCGAACAACCGATCCAGAGATATTCCGGAGTCTGTTGGCCGGAGAGTTTGGCAAAGAAACCAGGGTCGGCGACCAGCATCCGCTTCGCCCATGCCTTATTCTTGGCAAACAAGTGTTCCAGTGTGTCCATTGATGTTTCCAAGGAGACGTCAAGGCACGGAATAACCTTGTCCGGCTGTGTTCTCGACACCCGTTCTGGTGTAAGAGCTCCGCTGGGAAGGCCCCTCCGTTACCTGAGTGCGTTGAAACTATCCTAGTTCGCCGACCCACTCAAGGCGGCAATGGGCGTGATGCCATGCGGGGTCACTCCGGACGGTAAACTTCGCCGCCGGTGGACTGGAATTCGGCGGATTTCTCGGCCAAGCCAGCCTTGAGCGCCTCTTCGTCAGCCAGACCCTTTGCCTCGGCGTACTTGCGTACGTCTTCGGTGATCTTCATGGAGCAGAAGTGCGGGCCGCACATGGAGCAGAAGTGAGCCGTCTTGGCACCGTCCTGAGGCAGGGTTTCGTCGTGGAATTCGCGGGCCGTTTCCGGGTCGAGTGAGAGGTTGAATTGGTCTTGCCAACGGAACTCGAAACGAGCCTTGCTGAGAGCGTTATCGCGGTATTGGGCGCCAGGATGCCCCTTGGCCAAATCGGAAGCGTGGGCCGCTATTTTATAGGCGATAACCCCGTCCTTGACGTCCTTCTTGTTCGGCAAGCCGAGGTGCTCCTTCGGCGTCACGTAGCAGAGCATCGCCGTGCCGTACCAACCGATCATGGCCGCCCCGATGGCGCTGGTGATGTGGTCGTAACCCGGCGCAATGTCGGTGGTCAGGGGCCCCAGCGTGTAGAAAGGCGCTTCATGGCACCATTCCAACTGCTTGTGCATGTTCTCTTCGATCATGTGGATCGGCACATGTCCGGGGCCTTCGCACATCGTCTGGACACCGTGATTCCAGGCCTTCTTCACCAAGTCGCCCTGAACCTGGAGTTCCCCAAACTGGGCGTCGTCATTCGCGTCGGCAATCGATCCCGGGCGAAGCCCGTCACCGATGCTGAAGCTGACGTCATAAGCCGCCATGATTTCGCAGATGTCGTCCCAGTGGGTGTAAAGAAAGTTCTCCTTGTGATGAGACAGGCACCACTTGGCCATGATGCTTCCGCCACGGCTGACGATGCCGGTCATGCGCTTCGCCGTAAGCGGTACGAAGCGGAGCAAAACCCCGGCGTGAATCGTGAAGTAATCGACACCTTGTTCGGCTTGCTCAATGAGCGTGTCACGGAAGATCTCCCACGAGAGTTCCTCGGCCTTTCCACCCACCTTTTCCAACGCCTGATAAATCGGGACGGTGCCAATGGGTACCGGCGAATTGCGCAGAATCCATTCGCGGGTGGCATGGATGTTCTTACCCGTCGAGAGATCCATCACGGTGTCAGCACCCCACTTGGTCGACCAACGCATCTTTTCCACTTCTTCCTCAATCGACGAGGCCACGGCGGAATTGCCGATGTTCGCGTTGATCTTCACGAGGAAGTTGCGACCGATGATCATCGGTTCCGCCTCGGGATGATTGATGTTGGCAGGAATGATGGCTCGTCCGGCAGCCACTTCGTCACGCACGAACTCGGGGGTGATTACCGCCGGGAGTCGTTGGGGAAACCGGCTGAAAATCGACGGAGCGTAGGACGCATTCGGGCCGCCGGGATGTTGGCGGAGTAGAGCCATCTGGCTCTTGGTGGCGGCGAGCTTCTGCTTGGCGATGTCGAGGCCTTGGTTCTCACGGATCGCGATGAACTCCATCTCCGGCGTGATGATCCCTTGGCGGGCATACCAGAGTTGGCTCACCGAATGTCCGGCCGAGGCGCGCAAGGGTTTGCGCTTCAAGCCCGGGAATTCCACCAAACGATTGCGTTCGGCCTGGCTGGCGTACTGGGCGTGTTGGGAGGAAAGATACCCATTGTCCTGCGGTTTGACTTCTCGGCCATCGTATTCGGCGACGTCGCCACGGGCGACGATCCATTCCCGCCGAAGCGCCGGAAGTCCTTGGCGGACATCACCTTGGTAGTTTGGATCACCCCACGGACCGCTGGCGTCGTAAACCCGGACAGGCTCATTGACTTCGATGGAGCCGTTCATCGCCTTGGTAGGGCTAAGCGCGATCTCCCGCATCGGCACCTTTACCGATGGGTGGACGGTTCCCTCGAGATAGACACGGGTGGAGTTAGGCAGCGGGGTGCTGCTATGCGGATTAAACGACTCGGCGCTGGCGATCATAGCGGTACAATAGGATGCCATTCCTACTGCCAGCGAGAGACCGCGAGCAGTACACACCTTGGCAGGGGTGTGAAGCTCCGGGGAAAGCAATTGAAGCGATTCCCTTCGCCGGCATGACCCGGAGCAGGTTCTAAGGGTCTTCTGGTGCACCAGAACTCTCAGCCATTACCCAACGGCTCCCCGTATCGGCACCATTATGCGCCGTTGGCGGACAGGGTCAAGGCGGTGGGTGGCGAACCTTGCTTGAATAACCGGCGGTCACCTGACGTTTTGCTTTTGGAGTAATCGCACAAAACCATTTACTGTTCCCTGAGTGTTCACCCTTAAGACAGTTGGCCTGACGGCGGCGCTGGAGCTTTTGCTCGCAGGCGTTGGCGCGTTCCCAGCGGTGGGAGCCACGTTGCCTGCGGACCAATTGGACTTCTTTGAGAACAAGGTTCGCCCGTTGCTGGTCGAGCAATGCTACGGCTGTCACAGCACCAAGGCTGAAAAGATAAAAGGCAGCCTCTTGCTCGACTCCAAGGAAGGAGTGGCTAAAGGCGGAGCTTCGGGGCCGGTACTGGTGGCTGGAAAACCTGAAGAAAGCCTGCTCATCCAGGTCATCAAAGGAACGTCCAAGGATGTCGACCTGATGCCGCCCGCAAAGGCCAAAAAGGTTCCGCTCTCTGCGGAACAGATTGCGGTATTGGAACAATGGGTCCACATGGGGGCACCCGATCCACGATTGGCCGGCAGCACAATTACGCCGATTGGGGAGCAGGCTGCGAAACATTGGGCTTTTCAAAAGCCCATGGCTCCGCCATTGCCCAAGGTCGAACATCGTCCGTGGGTCCGTCACGATCTGGATACCTTCGTACTGGCCGCCCTGGAAGCCAAGGGACTCGCCCCCTCAGCGGAAGCGGACAAGCGCACTCTCTTGCGCCGCGCGTCCTTCGACCTAACAGGCTTGCCGCCCACCGATGCCGAGGTTTCCGCCTTCCTCGCCGACACCTCTCCCGGCGCTTATGACCGGCAGATCGATCGACTGCTCGCCAGTCCCCAATACGGTGAACGATGGGGTCGCTTCTGGCTGGACGTGGCGCGCTACGCCGACACCAAGGGCTATGTCTTCGAGGAAGAACGCAGCTACGCCTATAGCTTTACCTACCGTGACTGGGTGGTGGCGGCTCTGAATCGCGATTTGCCCTATGACCAATTCCTGATCCAGCAACTCGCGGGTGACCAGGTGGCCACGGAGGCCGATCCGGCGCCCAATGCCGCGCTGGGTTTCCTGACTCTGGGACGCCGGTTCCTGAATCACGAACCCGATATCATCGACGACCGGCTGGACGTTGTTTTTCGAGGCACCCAGGCGCTGACGGTCCAGTGCGCCCGCTGCCACGACCATAAGTTCGATCCCATCCCGACGGCGGACTATTATTCCTTATATGGCGTGTTCGCGAGTTCGCACGAACCCGGGGACAAACCGACGGTGGGAAAGAACCCCAACCTTGTCGAGGTGGCGGCGTATGATAAAGAACACGCGAAGAGGCAGGCGGCTTTGAATGATTTCCGGACCGAACG
>DATJII010000184.1:0-3135 GCA_035493435.1 Candidatus Limnocylindria bacterium
TGGCTGGCCGTCAAAGGCGTGGGTATTCCTGCGTATGCCTGTGAAGTGAAGACGACTGTGGAGGATGAGCCGGGGGGTTAGGCCTGAACCGTCGGTAATCTCGGCCCGCCAATGGCTTGCGCCGGAAGTCACTTCCAGATCCATCCCCGTCGCTTTTCGGGCTATATAAGTGACAGTTCCTTCCGCTTCGGCCCACTGGGCAGGCGGCTCGTTGGGACCAAGTATTTCACCTCCCAGGAAGGGACGTGGCTGGGGGACCTGGTTCGTGCCGGTAATTTCGAGTTTGAATGGCGGATGGCCAAAGAATAGTTGGCTACCGTCGTCTGACGAAAGATGGAAGGTATAGGCGCCATCGGTGGGGACCCTCAGGTAGCCATTGAAGTCCACAGCGACCTTTTCCAGGCGGGTACTCACTCGGTCGTCAAATTGGTCCACCAGCCCTGTTTTCACCGGGTCCAGGCGGTCAAAACGAGGCATCCGATACCAGGTGCCTTCGTAAGCCTGGTACGCCAGGCCGTCTGCCATTCTGGAGTTTCCGGCGTTGGTTGATTCGATGGCGTGAAACAGGAGATTTGTCGCGATACCCTGCCGGGGCAGGTTGGGGCCTTGATACTCCAACTTGAGGCCGCGGTCGCCCAGCAGGTTAAACCACGCAACACGGATGGGATACAGTCCTGCCCTCAACGAAACAGCAGCCGATTTTTCCACCGTTTGATGGATGCCGTCATTGTTGATGAGGAGGGTGCTCAGTACCAACCCGTATCCGTCACGGAGGACAGGGCACTCTTTTCCGCTGATTCTTACCCGCATGCCGGGCCGCAAGCCTTGCGGTGCCGGGTCCAGCCGCACCATTTCCACCGTGGACGAGTCCTGAAAGACAAAACTGCCGGGTCGGTCCCCAACGGCGCAAATAATGCCTTCCAATTGCAAGGAACAGTTCGTGCGGCCGAACTGTTCAACGGTCCGAGCCAAATCGGCCAGGCGCAAGAATGCTGGAGAGGCCGGGATGGATTGGCCCAGCGCCACGAAACAGCCCAGGGTCAACGCAAGCAAAGCATACCACCACCGGACGGGCGGGGCGCCCAGTCCGCGGCGCGTAAGCGACGTGCTTGTCTGTAGTGGACGTATCACCGCTTCTGCATTGGCATGCTGTTTCATCGACCATTCCGAGAATTATCTGGAGGAATCTTCGTCAATGGGCTTTGTTCACCAACGAAACTGTCGATAGGGGGTCCCTGTTGGCAAATTGAATTTCGCAATTTTTGCAAAGTCGGTTCCAAGAGGCCGACTGCGGGACATCCCACGCGGTCGGCACTTCGGTTGGACGGGATTTTTGGAGGACCATTCGGCCGTTTCGGGCGGGCGGTGAACTATCCTGAATCTGTCGGTATATCTGGGGTGACGATAGCCAGCCGACGCTGGTGCGCTGACCACTAAAAGGGGCCGTATTTCCAGTCCGGCACCTTTGTGTATCGCATGTGTCCGCGATATGCTGCCAGCGGAAATCGCGGGTCGAGTTCATCCGTTCACTGTCGGCTGGGTTAGGGTGTCCAGCTCCGCGGAATGGGTGGCGGATTTCCATCAGATGGATCCCACGAAATGCGTACTTCGTGGCCAGCAAAAATTTTCCGAGGTAATTCAATGGTCGTGACCGGGGGGCAATCCAGGTCGAAAATCACGCGTTCAGCAAGAAGAGCCTGGTATGTCCGGGCGTTTCGGATGGCATTCCACGGTATAAAGATGGATGCGTTTGGAAAGGGCATGGGGAAAACCCGGTCGAGTAACACGCCCTGGTCATTGGTCGTAATGGTTAGACACTTTCCATAGGTGATGTCGGCGACCACGCCGGTTTGAAGCAGAAATTTCCGCCCGCCCATACTTCGGCGTCCGGGAAAGCGGCGCGAGATATCCACCCAACGGATGCCGAAATACCCAAACGAATATGCCGCCAGGGCAATAGATGCCGCTGGAATCGCGATGGCCATCAATACCAAAATTGTCCCCATGTCGTGATGTATCGCCGCTATCTTGGTTCAAATGTCTTCGGAAACCGGTCCAAACAGAGTTCACTAATCTGCCTAGTCTGCGGATAAAATCGCCCTTCTTGAATCCCGGGATATTTAATCAATCCGAAGAACTTGGAATCGGTTGGGAGGGGTTTTCATCCGCAGATAGGAAATGGGGTGTCTGGAATGGCTTCAATCATATCGTTTTTTATTATACGAATATATCTTGAACCTTTGCGGACACGGTTCCGCGGCATCAATCCAACGTTTGATACCCACGCGGCCCGGTCAGATCCTTCCCGTCACTTCGCGGGTTGGGCTGCGGCGGTTGTTTCGGGGGCTGGAACCGTGGAGTGTGGCTTGGCGCGCAGGATCTTGACGCGGAACCATTCGCCGAATTCGTCGAGGACTTCGTAAACCACGGGCACCACCAGGAGCGTCAGGAAGGTTGACGTGATCAAACCGCCAATGACTGCTCGAGCCATGGGAGCGCGGCCCTCCCCGCCGGCGCCGATGCCGAAGGCGATGGGGAGCATGCCGAAAATGGTGGCCAGGGTGGTCATCATGATAGGCCGCAGCCGGACTTCACCGGCCTTGACCAAGGCGTCGTGCAAGGACTTTCCGGCACGCCGGTTTTCATTGGCGCTGTCGATCAGGAGAATGGCGTTCTTGGTAACGATGCCCATCAACATGATGATGCCGATCATGCTCATGACGTTCAGGGTGTCATGAGTCATGAGCAATGCGATGAGAACGCCTACGATGGCCAATGGCACGGAGAACATGATGGCCAGAGGCTGCAGGATGGAACCGAACTGCGAGGCGAGAATCAGGTAGATCATCACGACCGCCAGGAGCACCGCTTGGACAACGTACCCGACCGTCTCGGCGAGTTGCTCGATGTCACCGCCCATCTTGATAGTATAACCTGCGGGCAATGGAAGGTTATTCAGGGCGGTTTGGATATCCTTCGATACGTCGGACAAGGCGCGTCCTTGAATATTCGCGGCGACCGTGGCGACCCGGGCGAGTCCTTTGTGTTCAATGACTGAGACCCCGGTTCCGCGCTTGATTTCAGCGACTTGGCCCAAGGGTATGGCGCTGCTTTCACCGGCAATCATCCGTTGAA
>DATJII010000185.1:0-26204 GCA_035493435.1 Candidatus Limnocylindria bacterium
TGTCGTTGTCCGAGATGATCATTACGAACGGATTCACCTTGCCCTTGGCGGCCAGTCCGGGAATGGCCGCAAAGCCTTCCTTCGCTTCGCCTTCCATGGAGGCACCGTCGGAAACCAAGAGAATCGTGACGCGATCCTTGCCTGCGAGCTTGTCGCCGATCGCCAAGCCCTGGGCCTGGCCCACGCTGGAACTCAGAGGGCCGTTGGACAACAGCACGCCCTCGGGATTGAGATGGGATTCGCCATGTCCGGTCAGCTTGGAATGGACACTGCGGAACCCCTTTAGATCCTCAAAAGTCATCCCGTCGAAGCCGTAGTTGGCGCGAATGGCGTAAATGCCGTTTTCGCAATGCCCGGCGTCGTTGACGAAGTTGTACGCTTCGTGCCATTGACGACCGCTCACGCTGAACATCAGGGCGTGAATCGCGGCGCTGATTTCAGCAAAAGCCGCCGGGCCGCCCCAATGACAGGCCGCACCTCCGACCACCGCGTGGACGTCCATCAACGCCACCAAGGCCCGCGTAGCCCGGGGATCGCCCGCGATTAATTCCTGCCCCCCCTGGGTTCGCACCTTGACCGAATACTTGGGCGGATTCGCGGGAGTGGGCGCGAGTTTGGTCCGCAACACCTGCGGTTGCAGTGGCGGAAGTTCGACTTTTGCTACAATGGAATTATCGGCAGCCATGACTGGTTCTTGTTCGACTCGGTTATTTCCTAATCCAATTGCTAAAGTTTCAGGTTACCCGTGTGGGGTGAAATGGAAAGGGACATTTTGAAGACGGCCACAAGTTCGGTTCACGGCCACCATGATTAACAACCATGACCCATTCTATTGGGACGCTTCCCGACCGGCACCAGCACGCGATTTACAATCGACTGACACGGAAGCCCTGGCCCTGGTGTATAGTAGCCTCTGTCACGGGCGCTCCCTGCACGTTTTTGAACGCCTTTAGTAGGTGGCTGTTTCCGGTTTTGCCACCTGCGTGCAGGGGGCATTTTTCGCTCCCCTGTCACGTCATCCCCTCCGCAGCTAACTACCCCGCAACAGCTTAGTGCTGTTCCTTCTTGCGGGTGTAGGTGTGGGTCGAATGGCCAAAGAAGGATTCCGCCGATTCCATCAGCGTTTCGCTCAAGGTCGGATGCGGATGAACAATAGCTTCCAGATCCCGTGCGGTGGCCCCCATTTCAACAAGGACTGCGCCTTCGCCGATCAACTCGCCAGCCCCATGCCCCACAATACCCACGCCTAGAATGCGCTCGGTCTCGGGCTCGAAAAGAATCTTGGTCAAACCGTCGGTGCGATCGTAAGTAAGAGCGCGACCACTGGCACCCCACGGGAACTTGGCGACCTGGACCGCAATGCCCTTTTCCTTCGCCTCGGTCTCGGTGAGTCCCACCCAGGCAATTTCGGGATCGGTAAACACCACCGCTGGAATCGAATACCCCCGGTTTATGGCCAGGCCTTCACCAGCGATATTGTCCACCGCGATACGGGCCTCCTTGCCGGCCTTGTGCGCCAGCATAATGCCACCAATGATATCGCCCACGGCGTAAATGTTCGGATCGTCAGTCTGGAGCCGTTCGTTGACCTTTACAAAACCCCGCTCGTCGAGCTGGACTTTGGTGTTCTCCAGGCCGATGTCTTTACCATTCGGCGTCCGGCCCACACTGACCAAAACGCGGTCATAGGTTTCCTCCAGCGTCTTGCCTTCGTATTCGCTGACGACTTTGATCTGCTTGCCGGCCGAGGTCATCTTCACCACTTTGGCCTTTAGCCGGACTTCCTTGAAAGCGCGCTTGGCGTACGCCGAAACGGGCCGGACCAGATCCTTGTCAGCGCCCATCAGGATGCCATCCAAAGCCTCGATCACGGTCACCCGGGATCCCAGACCGGCGTAAACCGTGCCCAATTCCATCCCAATATATCCACCGCCGATGACCAACAGGTTCTCGGGAATATCCTGAACCTCCAACGCTTCCGTCGAGGTCATGATACGTGGATTGCCCAAGTCGAATGCTTGGGGCATGGACGGCCGGGATCCGGAAGCGATGATGGCTTTCTCGAAGCGGACGTATTTTTGCCCCTCGGCAGTCTCGACGCGGACGGTGTTGGAGTCATCGAACAGCGCCCGGCCCGTCATCACGGTCACCCCACGCATCTTGGCCAAGCTCGCCAAACCACCGGCCAGTTTGGTCAGGACCGACCCCTTCCAAGCCCGAAGTTGTTCGAGGTTGATGTGCGCGGGACCGAAAGAAATACCCCGGTGCGCGGATTCCTTGGCGGCGTCGATCGCGTGGGCAGCGTTCAGCAAAGCCTTCGAGGGAATACACCCCCGGTTCATGCACACGCCACCGAGCTGTGGGTCTTTCTCGATGAGAATGACCTTCTTGCCCAAATCAGCGGCGTAAAAGGCGGAGGTGTATCCCCCTACCCCGCCCCCGATCACTACGATCTCGGTCTGAATCAGATCCATGGTTGAAATCTCGGTAAATGCCTGTATCCGAAGTTAATCGATGTTCGTGTCGGGAGTGGTTTCGCCTAGAGTTTTACCTCGGCTTCCGGGAACTCCTGGATCGCCTTGACGAAGTCCACCGTAAACCGGGCCGCCCCGCCTCCGTCGATAAGTCGGTGGTCATAGCTCACCGTTACCGGCATCAAGGGTTTCGCCTCAATCTTGCCGTCCGCCGAAACCACCGGTTTCAGGGCGGTCTTGCCAATGCCGAGGATGGCCGCCTCGGGCTTGTTGATCACCGGAGTGAAATGTCCACCACCGATGGCACCTTGATTTGAAATCGTGAACGTGCCGCCCTTCATGTCTTCCGCGCTGACCTTCCGGTCACGAGCCTTCTCGGCGATGGCGGACAATTCCTTGGCAATGTCCAACATCGACTTCTTGTCGGCATCCCGGAGGACCGGCACCAACAGTCCAGCATCTGTGTCCACCGCGATCCCAATGTGGTAGTACTGCTTGTAAACGATGGTTTGGGCCACCTCGTTGATGCTGGCGTTGAACTTCGGATGCTTCTTCAACGCCGCGACCAGGGCCTTGATGATAAACGGCGTCGGCGTGAGCTTCACACCGGCTGCCTCGTAGGCCGCCTTGTATTGCTTGCGCAGGGCTTCCACCCGGTCCATTACCGCGTCGTCGAACTGGGTGACGTGCGGCAGGGTGACCTTGTTCTCCACCATCCGCTGACCAATAACTTGGCGCAATTGGCTGAGTGGCTCGGTGGTTATCGGGCCATAAAGGGCGAAATCCTGATTCACCAACGGGAAGACCATTCCCTTGGGCTCGTCGGCGTAACGACCTGCCCGGGCAACCTTCTTTTCAAGGCGCGCGATATAGCGACCAAGGTCCTCAATGGTTACGCGGCCACCGTTGCCGCTACCGCCTACGCGGGACAGCTTGATGCCCAAGTCGCGAGCCACCTTGCGAACGTAAGGCGAAGCACCGGGATCGGCGCCTTCGTCCCTGTCGTCGTCGCCCGCGGGACTATCGTCTTCCTCATCCGCGACCACTGGCGCGGCCTTGCGCGCAGCTTTCGGGGCAGAACTGGGAGCCTTGGCACTTGGGGCCGGGGTCGCGCCAGCGGCGCCTTCCAGCGTCAGCAAGACGGTACCCACCGAGATCGGGTCGCCTTCCTTGACCTTGATCTCCAGGACTTTGCCCGCCGCAGTCGAAGCGAAGGGGGCAATGGCCTTTTCGCTCTCAACCTCGACGATGGTTTGCCCAGCCTGGATGGTGTCACCAGACTTTACGAGAATGCTAACAACTTTGCCGGTTTCGGCACCCTCGCCGACCTTCGAAAAACGTACGTCCATAAATTGAGACAGGGGAATTTGCGGGAACTCGCCCCAAGGTTGAAATGAATTTTTTTGCGTCCGGTGATTACTTTTTGATGGCTAAACCGAAAGAACCTCCCCCACAGCCATTCGGATTGACCCGCCAAATCGCGTATTTGGGCGCAAAATCAATGTTTTTGACCTTTTAGAGGCCCTCCGCAGAAGGCGTTTTTGAGAGCCCCGAACTCGTTCGAAAAGGTGGCTGGGCAGCGAAAAAAAAGTCCGTCTCTCCCCTTCAGCGCAAGGGAAAGCTACAGAAAATGGATGTCCGCCACCCTTTAAGCTCACCTGGAGCTTCATAAACGACGCCACCGGCGAGCCTTCATTTCGTAGCGCGGCAAGACGCCCACTTCCACCGAACTGACCGGAATTCGCAGGGACAACACTTGCCTCAACTGGGACTCCAATGCGGCTGCCACTCCCGCCTCCGCCTCCACCTCGATCGATAATTCCGTCAGCGGCGTTCGGGTATCCAAATTGACCCGGTATTCTGCGGTACCGCACAACGCCCGGACGATTTCGTCGATGGCCGCCGGGTATACATTGACCCCCCGGACAACCACCATGTCATCCACCCGCCCTAAAATCCCTCCTTCCAACAATAGCCACCCGCTCGACTCCTCACGTCGGGCACAAACGATGTCTCCGGTACGATAACGGACCAGAGGCATCCCAGCCCGACGAAGGGTGGTCAGCACCAATTCTCCGCGTTCTCCCGGCCCCAACTGCCGACCCGTTGCGGTATCCACCACTTCCGCCAAAAAGCTGCGTTCCACGACCACGAGGTTTCCTGGCAGTTGCGGATGTTCAAACGTCACCGGCCCCACTTCGGTCATGCCGTGATGGTCGAAAATACGAGCGTTATTCCACGCCTCGCTCAGGCGTTCCCGCACACTTGGAATACTCCCGCCGGGTTCACCCGCGACCACCAGTAGCCGGACCTTGGAGGCCTTTAAATCGACGCCTTCTTTTCGGGCTTCCTCGGCGAGATGCAGCGCATAGGTCGGCGTGCAGCAAAGCACGGTGCACTGATTCTCCAGCAGCACGCGCAGTCGCAAGGCCGAACTCATACCGCCTCCGGCAATACACAGCGCCCCCAAGCCTTGGGCCGCTTCAAAGGCCAGCCAGAAGCCCAGAAAGGGTCCAAAGCTGAAGGCGAACAGTACCCGATCTCCCGTGGTAAGTCCTGCCTGAAGAAAAACTTCAGCCCAATCTTCCCGCAGGTTCGCCCACGATTCCGGTGTATCCAGCCAACGCAACGGTTTGCCGGAAGTCCCACTCGTCTGGTGCAAGCGGACGAAATCGGTTACCGGATAGGTCTGATTGGTTCCATAGGGAGGAGAGGCATTTTGGTCGGCCACCAACTCCGGCTTATGGGTAAAGGGATAGTCCCGGACAAATGCTGCCAACGATTCGGGAAGGGCCAATCCAGCCCATTTCTGGCGATAAAAGGGATTTTGCCGCGCAACGAGGTCCAACAGTTCTCGCAACCCAGCCAGCGTCTCGGAAGGAGCCGATAGTGCGACCGCATCGGCGGGGCCTTCCGGTGGAAGCGGGGTCACGATTCTGCCTTGGAGATGGATTTCGGGTCGGGCAGAGCGCGATTAGGCGGCCGGTTTGGTCAACGGTGCCGTCTGGGCTGCTGAAGCTTTCTTGGGTGCGGGGTTGGGCTTGAACTTGGTTACCAAGCCACCACCAACCAAGGCCAAAGCAAGGCCCACATAGAATAACGGGTTAGTCTTGCTGAAATCGATTTCGTGCCGGGCGATATACAATGCCACCAAGGCGTTAACCACCGGCGCGCCCGAAAAAACAATCGCCATGACCACCGGCGGGGCACCTTTAGCCCCGAAGGCTAGCAACACTCCGAAAGCGCCGATGGCGCCTGCCACTCCCGCAATCAACGACCACCATCCGCCCGCCGCCGTGTAGCCACCAAAAGCAGCGCCGCGGGTGAGAAGAACCAGAAAGGGCGCGAGCACGGCGGTGATGAAGTAAGCGAAACCAACAAACAAGAAAGCCTTGTAGCGGCCATTCTCGGCGTCGTTCATGAACACTTGCCCCTTGTGAAGCAGGATACCATACACACCCCACGAGAAGACCGTGATCATGGTGTACAAGAGCCAAGTGTTGCTGGCCGGTGTCGGCGAAGAATTCATACGTGTGCGGACTATATCCGTCCATGCCTCGACCGCAACCGGATTGTAAGCTACGATCCCCGGCACACGAAAAATGGAGGCACCAATGGCAGAAAATCGGCTCTACACATGGATGAGAATCGCGGTCCTGGGAGTTCTGATCACCGGGTGCGCCACCTCCGCCACCGACCCGCGCAATATCGCCAAACGACAGCAGGAACGTGCTGCCGCCTTCCAAGCCCTTAGTGCTGAGGATCAAGCGCTGGTCAGCAAGGGCCAGATCCGGGTCGGCCTGTCGCCCGACGCCGTGTACATTGCGTGGGGGCAACCTGCCCAGACCCTGCAGAGCGAGGACAACACCGGACGGTCCGAAACGTGGCTCTACGAGGATTCCACGACCGACGAGTACATTTATTGGAATTACCGGGAAGTTCGCCGACCGGATGGATCAGCCTATTTCGACCGGTTTCCCGATCGCACCTACAATTTCCGTGACTTCGTAAGCGCGGAACTGGTTTTCAAGGATGGCAAGCTCGCCCGTTGGCGTACTCTGCCCCGGCCAGCCAGCAGTACTACCATCGTGCCCCGATAACTGTTATTGCGCTGCAACGGTGGCGAGGCCGACCTTGCTGATTTCGGCCTGTTGCAGTTCGTCGATGACCTTGACGACGAACTTGTAGTCCACGTTGTCTGCGCCTCTAATCACGACGCTGGGATCGGGCTCGGATTTCTTCAATGCGGCAAACATCGCAGGCAGGTCCTTCTCGGCGACCAACTGGCCGTTGAGCTTGAAATTGCCCTGCAAGTCGACGTCCACGTAGTGGAATTTGGGTTTCTCCTTCGGCTTGTTCTTGGGCGGCTGCGCCGAAGGAAGGTTCATATCCAAGTCGTTGGAAAGCTGCGGGGTGGTGATCATGAAGATCACCAAGAGCACCATCACCAAGTCCAAGAGCGGAGTGATGTTCAGTTCATGGAGCGTTCCGTGGCTCGACTTGGAAAGTCGGCGCCTTCTGCCACGACCAGGATTGCCTGCTGCTACTGCGCTCATGATGATTTATTGGACCGGCTCGGTTTCGGCCACGGCGTCGAATCGCACCACAAACTTCGACGGGAACTTGTCGGGTGGTGGACGGCCAATGGACTTCGTGGCAGCAATCGCACTCTTCACCGTGGCATCCCACTTGGCGTTGCCCGAGCCCTGTTTCCAATTGGTTTGGGCTACCGTTCCATCGCGGTTCACCGCCACTTCAATCTCAGCCACGAATTGGGAATCGTCGATATCCTCAGGCTTTTGCCAGCGCGACCGAAAGGCATACTCGACTGAACTACGGTAAATCTGGACCGGATCGGTGGTTGTCTCTACGACCTTGGCTCCGTCCGAGAAATTGAAGTCTGCCGTGGTGACCGCTGCCGGTGCAGCCACCGCTGCCGGTCCAGCCACGGGTGGAGGTGCAGCTTGAGTCGAAGGAGGCGGCAATGCCGCTGTCTTGGGAGGCTCCTTGATTTCCTCCTTGGGCTTGGTCGGTTCGACTTTTTCGGGTTCCTTCGGCTTTGCGGGCTTCTTTTCCTCCTCGACCTTGAACGCGACGATGTCGCTCACCTTTTTGCCCAAGAGTCCGCCCCGGGCGGCCAGAAAGAAGCCAACCAAACCCAGGAAAATGTGGAAAACCACCGAGAGATAAAAGCTCGCCCGGGATGGCTTTTGTTTGCTGCGTTGGGGCAATGCCATGGGTGAAAACTAGGGTTTGGGCCGGTAGGCTTCCGTCGCCAGCCTTACCTTGGCCAGATTGCACTGCTGCATCGCGTCCAGAGCCTCCCGGACGAACCGATAAGGAGCCTTGGCGTCGCCCCGGATGACAACATTCAGGTCGGGGTCGCCCTCGCGCATGTGGATGACTTCGTCACGCAACGCGGCCAGTTCCATCTGCTGGCGGTTCAGATAGTATTTTCCACCAGCGTCGACCGTCACAAACTGGATTTTGGCCTGTTCCTTGGCAGGGCGTTGCGCCGCCTTGGGCAGTTCCAAGGCCAGGTCATTCGTAATGGGTGTCGTCGTCAGGATGAAGATGACGAGCAGGACGAACGCAAGATCCAGCAACGGAGTGATATTCATCTCCGTGACCGTGCTGTGAGCCGACTTGGAACACTTCTTCATGGCGAATCGGGCATTCACTGGAAGCCCGCCTCTCGTTAGACCTCCACGCCCTTCCGGTCGGACCGCAGAGCGTCCCTGATTTCCTCCGCGAGCGGCCGGTTATCCACATACTTGTGGTCCAGGGCGGTGGCGAGCTCACTGACAAAATTGTCCAATTCGCTGGTCATGCCGCGAATGTTCGTCACTTGGAAGTTATAGGCGAACATGGCGGGAATTGCCACGAAGAGACCGACGATCGTGTTCAGCAACGCGCCAGCCACACCGGGGGCCATGGCAGTGATGCTCGCGGCCTGCTTGATGGCGATGCCGGCAAACGTTTCCATAACGCCGAAGACCGTGCCCAACAACCCAATGAACGGACCGCCCGCCACTGCGGTGGTCAGCACGATCATGCCTTTCTCCAACTGAATCGCCTGGGCGGAAGCGGTGCGTTCCAAGGCTGCCCGAACCAATTCGAACGAGCCCAGGCTGATCTTCTTCTCCCCTTTGACAATGATCCCGTTATTCGAGAGCTGAAGATCGATTTCCTCGGCGGCGGCCCGGTAAACCTCAAACGCGGGCGACCCGGCGAACTCCACACCGGAGCGGGCCAGTTCCATGGGTTCCTTCGTCTTCTTCCAGGCTTCGTAGAACTTCACGCCCATGCGCCGGGCACGACGGAGCTGGAAGGCTTTGCTGATAATGACGCTCCAACTGAAGAGCGACACCACGACGAGCATGCCCATCGTGATCTTACCCTCGAAGCTGACATTCTTCAGGGCGAACCCAAACGCGCTGGTTTCTGCGGCGGCAAATAGACTCATAACAATTCTGATCCAAACGTTTGCAAGAGATTATTGAGCTTTCGAAGTTGTTGGCAGGACGACCGTTACACGCCCAACCGTGCGCGAGAGCTTGGGAGCGGCCGCTAGCCGCTTCTTACGCTCGTCCGCATCTTCATCGTCCTTCGACGAAGCTCGTGCCACGGTCTGGTCAGTAGTCTGCTCCGTACGCGCTGGCCCGCTGCTGCCGGTGGTCGCCTGCGTACCCACTTGGGCTCCGGCCGAATTTCCGGCAACGGTGGCGTTGGCGGAAATGACGGCGGCGTCAACCGAACTGCCGGCGACACTAACAGAGCCACCAACGATAGTGCCACTCACATTTCCTTGGGCACTGGATACGTTGACCGATTGGCCAAAGGCATTCGCGGTGATCGATTGTTGGGCCTGGAGCGAGACTTCGCCAGAGCCGAAAAAGTTCCCTTTCAGAGTGCCACCGGCATCCACCTTGATGGAACCGCCAATGACTCCACTGTTGCCGGCATCGACGTCGCCCCCGGCGAAGATATCGATCGAAGCGATTGAAGGGTTCTTGTTAAACGAAGCTTGGAAAACGCCGCCTCGGCTCGCTCGGAAATCACCTTTCACCGCGTTAACCGTGATGTTACCCGGGGACACCTCGGTATCCGTAAGCGCGACAGCGGCGATACCGCTGATTTGGAAGAGCTTGCCATTGATCTCCAGCGAGCTTGCCCCACCCCTTCCAGCATCGATATTCCCGTTCAGGGATTTCAAGGCAATGTCGCCGCCCCTAAAGGTGGCGATTCGAGAACCGTTGACGTTGATATCCTTGTCGACGGTCACCTGTATATCGCCCGATCCGGTAGTGAATATACCCGTCTGTTTGTTGGCTACCAACGAATCCTGGGCGCCCACGTCCAACGAGCCATTGAGCACGGTTATATCTATATCGCCTTCCGCTGAAGAGGAGGAAACACGGGAGGAAGTCAGGCGCAGGTTGCCATCTACGATCATCTTGATCCTGGCGCCGGTGTGGGCCAAGTCCTCGGAGTTCAAGATGGCCACGTCCGGACCGCTTGAAACGATGCCTTCGGACGCTCCCAGGTCAACGGACTTGGATTGGATCGCCAGTGTGCCAGGGCCTGACACTGAAATAAACGCGCCTTCGGGAGCAGCCGTGTTCTTGGCGTTTTCGTAGAGATCCAGGATCTTGGTATTATCCGCCACCAAGACCACCGGATGCAGAACAAAATTGCCCTTGGCATCCAGAACCGGCAATCCGGTCCGCGGATCGATCTCGGGGATGGAAGGACTCAAGAGAAAATCGCGCTGGGCTTCGGTCATGGCTCCCACCCAGATCAGTTCCTTGGTGTTGGGATTCCAGAACAGGCGCTGGAAGATGTCCGACCGGTAGCCTCCCGCGAGAGCGGCCTGGGTGATGACATCCAGGTTGGGCGCACCCGCCAGTTCCACCTTCGCCGAGGCCGAAGTATAGCTAATGGTGCCGTCCACGTGGAGTGTGCTCGTATCCAGGGGCGAATACTGGCGGTAGAACAATCCGGCATTGAATAGGTTGCCCCCGACCTTGACGTCGGCCCGCTGCGCAAAGGAGACCTGGATTTCCGAAAGGGAACCGCTGATATCCAGCTTCGAGCCTGAACCACCGGCGGCGTGGTTGGGTGAATTGCGGTGGGCGGTGGCCGCACCCAGGTAAGTGAAATCGTAGTAGCTCGAGTACCTGTTCTCGGAGTCCTGTGGGCGTGTGGAATTGCTGGCGTACAATGCTCCGTCCGATTCGACGATGCGGGGCGTGCCGCCCGCGTCGCCATATAAGCTGCCACCACCGGTCGTGGTGATCGAAAGCGAACCCTGGGCGGAGGGGAAGAGCACCACCTCGTTCAACAGAAAGCGGTCCCCGGTCGTGGGCGTCGGCATATAAACACCGCCCGCCCCGGCCACAATATTCAGGATGGGTGGATAAACCGCCGCCAGATCCTTGTTATTCGATCCCACAGTGATACGGGGAAGCGCCGCGGTATCCTGGATGCCCTGCAACACCACCCCGTTGCCCGCAATGAAACTCGCGGAAGCGTCGCCGGCATAGTCGTTATAATAATTCATCCGGCCGAGCGGGGTGTTCCAAGTCGTCTTGTTGAAGGTGCCGCTCGGATTCCGAACCTCGTTGACGTAGATATTATTGGCCGCCTGCACCGCCCACGACCCCTTGATCAACTGGAGGCTCAGGCCGTCGGAAACACCCGATTGGCCGACCCCCACATCGCCTCCCGAGGAGATAATGCCCGCGCCATTGGCTACATTGAAAACACCGCTGACCGTGGTTTTGGCGGTGACCGTCACATTGCCAGGCTTCGACCCAAAGGCACCCGAGGCCCCCGGCACTTCCTGCAGCAACCCCTGCTTATCGGCGAAAACCCCGCCTTGCTCCGCGGTCAAGGTGACATTACCGCCAGCCGCGGTGCTAATCCCTCCCAAGGAGGAAGAAATCCGGTAACCTGGAGCCTGGGTGGTGGTAAACAGGTACGAATCCGGCACAAAGCCCGTCCTAATATCGCCTTGCTTGGCCAAGACGTCGATATTGCCTCCGCCCACCGTTGTCACAGAACCATTGGCGACAATGACGCCGTCGTGGGCCTGCAACGAAATGTCGCCCGTCGTGGACTGGATTCCCGCACGGGTACTCACCGAAGCGGTATCACCACCGATCTTAATGGAACCGGTCTTGGTCAACGCACCATTCTGAACACCCGCCTTCAGCGAAACGGACCAGCCTTCGCCCGCTTTGATGACGCTGGAATCCTTCAAGGTGATATTCCCGCCGGACTCGAGAAAAAGCAGGCTCCCCGGTGTTGAAACTCCGGTGGTAGCCACCAAGTCCCAGACACCCTTGGTGTCGACGGTTATATCGGTATTAGCCTGGAGGTGAATCTCGCCAAAGGTGTCAAAGGCCGAAGTAACATCGAAGAAAAGTGCGGTACCCGTGCCGGTGCCGGTCTTATTGAGTACAATCTTGTCCGGATCGATAAACAGTGAACCGCCCTTGTACCCGTTGGCTGCCGAACCTTCGAGATGGGCCGATAAAGCGGTGAATTGGGGCGAGGAAATTTCCAACTTACCGCCATTCCCACCTTGAGCTCCACCGGCGACGCTGATATTTGCACCAACAGCGTCTTTGAATTCACCGGCTGACTTGATGGTTATCTGTCCTCCCGAACTGACGCCGGTCGTGTCACCTTTGGCTGCCAAATCGGCATTCTCGCCCAGACTGACCGATTGCTCTGCCGTCAGTTCAATCACACCGTTCCGCTCACGAACTGAATTCGCCTGGATCAGGCCGTCAATATTGACCACTTGAGCGACCACGGCAACCGAGCCCGCGTCCGCTATGAGCGAACCCTGATTATCCACCGAACCGGACGGAAGCGTCACCTTGGCGCTGAGTCCTCGTCCGTCCGGACGATCACTTACCAGCACTTCCTTTCCCGAATAGAGTCCGATCGTGCCATCGGGAGCTTGAAGAATTCCGTGGTTCTCAATCTTCTCGGCGATGAGGAACAGAGAGGATTTGTCGCTGACCCTGATATCGCCATAATTAATGATGCTTGCCAGCGGCGGCATGGCGGTGAAGTCCCACGATCCGCCTTCGGAAAAACCTGCCATGGGCCTGCCGGTCGTCACCACCAATCCGCCCACGTTGACCACGGAGTTGGGCCCAAAGTAGAATCCATTCTGGTTCATCAGCACCACATATCCATTGGCGCTTAAATTACCCAGAATCTGGGAAGGCCCGAAGCCATTGATGAAATTCCATACCACCGAAGTCCGCGTGGGCTGATCGAAATGAACGCTTTCCGCCACGCCAATGTTAAACGAGGCCCAGTTGAGCACCGCGCCATTGGACGCTTTGATCTCGGTATGACTTCCAGCCTGGGTGATGGAAGCGGAACCCGCACTGACCACGGGGCCTTGCGGGGCGGCGAAGACACTTGGAGCCAACGCAGTGGCCAAGCCAGCCAGTGCCATCCTGCGCCAAACGCCTTCCGAATTCATTCCCGAAATCATATCAAAGCCTTTCTATTAAAACCGTGTGCCCTTTCAATTTGCCGCCATCGACGCGACCGGACGTTAAAATTGGGCTGAAATGCTGAAGTGAATCCGGCCGGTACCCGCTTTGACCGCCGGCGTATCCAGCAGCGGCCAAGCCACTGCCGCCCTTGCTTCAAAATTCTCGGTTACCGTGATAACCATGCCGAATCCCGCACCCCACTCGGCGACGCTGGGCACCCGTCCCTGCGGATGTTGGAGATAGCGTTCGCCGTAGTCCGTGAAGAGGCTGAACCGGCCCCGGATGATCGATTCTCCCTGCCAGTTGCCGAGTTCAATGGAGGGCGTCTTGGGTTCCATCAGGACCCGCCATCCAGAATCTCCGTACTCCTCACCGTCCCGATAACCCCGCACGCCCGTCGTTCCCCCCAAGCCGAATTGCTCCGCGCTGGTTAGTTCTTTGTTGGCCCATTGCCCATTCGCGCGCAGCGAAAGCAACCACTCTTCAAAAATGACCTGGTCGCGCACCAACCCAGCATTCACCGTGACAAAGCGCCCCAGCGGAACATCGGAAACAACGTTGGTGCCCCCGGTCGCGTGCTGCATGACCGATTGGGTATTGCGAAGATCGGCTACAGAAACCGCTGGTGTAAGACTAAAGGCGGTGCTTCCCCATTTATCCGCTTCCGAAATCGTCCAACTGGCCGACACCAGCAAATAGTCGTTGACGCTTTCAGGCAGGTCGGGCGATTGGAGGACAGGAGGGCCCAATTGCAACAGATTACGATCGGCGGGACTGTGCAATTCCTGCGTCTGTTCCTGGTATGTCTTATAAATATTGGTCGCCGAAGACTTTTGGTAATAGTGCTTCCAATCCGGGCCGACGGAGAGACTTTGCTGAAAAATCCCAAGTTTCGGCAGCGGACCTTGAAGACGAAGCCCCACCCCTTCGTTGACCGACACATTCTGCCGCTGCGACGACTGGGTTATGAACAATCGGTCGTCCAGGTTGGAGAGGTCACCCACAGCGAACTTGGTGGGATCGTTGATAACCCCACTGTCGGTCGAAGATCTTGAAGCGAAAAAGATCATTTCCGGTCGTCCGCTGGCGGGAGGCGCCTTGAACTTCCGGGTGATGGGATCGTAACCAAAATCGGAACTGGTAAAGGCTTCGTTGTCCAACAGGGCCTGTCGACGGAACAGAGGCAGGCGATAGAAACCGCTATACGAAGAAATCAGGGGCTCGTCATACAACGGAGCCGGTATCGATTTCATGCTGCCCGGCGTGAAGTTGTATTGTAGACCGACCTGGTGCTCCAGTTGCCAGAGATTGGCATACTGGACCGACGCGTCCATACGCAAATCCGGCGTTCCGGGCGAGCCTTTGTTGTTCAATTCCCAGCGGCCATGCAACGGCAGGCGATCCTTCACCTTGAGTTGCAGGTCGGTGGTGCCAGGCTCGGGGCCTGGTCCAACGATCGGATAAATCTGACGGTCGCGATTGCCGTTGGCCTGGTCCAATTCAGTCTGAAACCACGCCGAATTGATGATCAGGTTCGTTTTCAGGCTCGGCAACGAAGACATCACGTTGTTCGAACTGAACCAGCGATTTCCGGTGACCCGGATATTCGCCAATTTGCCTTCAACGACCTTCAGCCTGACCAAGCCATTGGTGATGGACTGCACCGGGAGTGTGACGCTGACCGTGACGAAGCCCCGTCCGCGATACGTAAGCTGCAACTCCTTAATCGCATCGCGCAAGGTGTCGTAGGTGCATTCCGGCCCCACATGATCGCCTAAAACCTTGTCGATGATATTCGTGGTAAGGACCGTGTTACCCTCCACCTCGTAACGCGTGATGGCAAACCGGGGAGACACCTTGGCCGGGGCATTGGTGCCACCACCCGCAGGCGCATTGGTGACCGCCGCCGCGTGGGAATCGGGCGACATAAAGAGATAGAGGCCCAGGGCTGCCAAGGCTGCCAGGCCAGACCGCCTTCCACGAGGTGCAACGCCTGTTTCGCAACGCCGCCGCCAAGCACTGGGCGTTACCCCAAACTGGCTCTTGAAGAGGGCATTGAAATGGCTGAGATGCCCAAAACCGCTTTCCATGGCCACGTCGATGACCTTGTTGTGCGAGTCCCGCAGGAGTTGCGATGCGTACCGAAGCCGTTCCTCGATCTGAAAATCGCGCAGGCTCTTGCCAAAGCGCTCATGAAACAGGCGGCTGAAATGGCGCACGCTGCAACCGCACTCCTGGGCTAGTTCGCCTGCGGACAACTTGGAAAGCTCGGCTACACTGATCCGTGCCACCAATTGCCGAAATCGATCAGAGGCATCCGCCGATTCAAGTGCCGTTCCTTCGTCAGGCAAGACGGCCGCCCAATACTCGGCGGCAAAACTGATCCAGGCCACGCGGTCCTGCATCCGAAGTCCAGCGGCCCGGTTAGAGAGGGCGAGAAATTGGGAAGCGAATGCGGTATCAGCCGCATAGTAGGCCAAACCCGTTTCGGGCGACTTCAGGCCGCGCAGGCGATCCCGTTCATGGACGGTGAGCAAGCCCAATAGCGAATCCGGATTAATATCGCAGGAAACCATGACACAACTTCCCAACTGGCTGGCGCGCAGCACCATGGACGCACCGGGAGGCAGCACGAGAAGATCGCCCCCGTTGACCGCCCGATGCCCGCCAGCGGCAATGGCATAGGCGGCGCCGGTCCGTAGACCCACGAATAGCCAATGTGCGGCCTGGCAGCCCAATTCGGAACTGGCCGTCAGCTCGACACGCTTAAGTTCAATACATCCCTCCATGCAGCGCGCCGCGACATTGCTGCCGGTGCGTCTCAGTCCAATGTCGGTTTTGTAACGAAACAGTTACGACGTAAAGGGTTCCAAGGAGGCGTAGCTTCCTTTCGTAGGCGGGATGGAACAGAGCCACTGGTACGCCTACCCGTCATCCGGCCTGCGGCCACCTTCTCCCCAGAGGGGCGAAGGAAGGCGCTTCGCTTCGTTGGCACCTCCGCTGAGCCCCTCGCCCCCGAGATTTTTCGGGGGGGAGGTCCAGGGTGAGGGGGTAAAAGAACCCACTGGAACTCACAATAATAAGATACGCCCGCTCCAAAGAGGCAATGACTGGCCAACGTTGCGGGGAACGCAAAGGCGAGCCGTCTCTGCTACCTTGTTACGCCAAAATAAAAAGGGCGCGGAGTAAACTCCGCGCCCAGTTGCTAAAGCTATGGCTGAATCGCAGGATTACAGCGGGGAGATCGGGCCGCCGTCGACGTTACGCTCAACCGTCATGGTCGAGAGCGGAACGAAACCGGTGGTGAAATAAACCTTGGTATTGTCGGTCTGGTAGGCGTTGCTCTTGATGGCGTTGATGATCGCCGTGACCACTGTGAGCTTGCTGCCGGTAGGGCCGCTTTGGGCGGGTGTCTTATAGTAAGCGTGCTCGTAGCTCCACAGCGAGTAGGCGCCGCTGGCCACGTTCGCCTGGGATTCCGTCACACCCTCGTAGTTGATCTTGACGTTGCTGCCCACGTCCGCGATGCCGAGGTAACCAATGGCATTCGGGAAGGTGGTGAGGTGGGTCTTCAAATCACCGCCACCGACGAAACCGGAGACTCCGCCGCCGTTGTCGAGAGCGTAGGCAGGAACACCGCCGGGTTGGAGCGTAGCGCCCTTCTCGTACGTGGGATCATCACCGAACTGGTGGGGGGTGCTGTCGCGGGAGTCGAGGTACCAGTTGCCGTACAACGCGGAGTTGTAGATCACCGATTCAACGGTGGCGCGGGTGCCGGACAAGGAATAGCGACCAACGAGATACAACACATCGGTATCAGCGGCGTTGCCCGTGAAGTAGCTCAAGGAGGTGTTACCCGCCGTGGAGTACAACTGGGAAGCTTGGCGCTGGGTCAGGTTGCTGATGTTCGCGGCGATATTTCCGGCACCGGAGGTGATCGGGGCGCGAGCGAAGACGTAGGGAACCACGCCGAGCTTGTTCTCACCGGCGAACTTGGCGCTGCTGCGGCCGGCCGTCGAGGGGAACACATCCGAGAAAGCGAGATCACCTTGGGCCGAGGCCGTGGGGGTCGCGGTGGAGGTGCCGGAACCAGTATAGGTTACATCAGGCAAAACCGTGAGGGCGGTGCTGTTGTTGAGCGCGTCGATGCCTTCAACGGAGCCGTTGAACGACATCTTGATGACGACCGTATCACCAGGCAGGCTGGCCATGGTGCCCATGTACGTGCGGTACGTATTGCCGCTGGCGGTGGTGACCGTCTGCAGGCCCGACAGAAGCGTCGGAACACGATCCTGGACGATGCTGCGGAAGGCGGTGGAACCGGTCAGGACCACGGTGACCGTCGCGGCGTAGGTGGAACTGGCCACCGTCGCCACTGCGAGAGCGAGCAAGGACTTCTTGATGTTCATTTGACTGTTGTTTTTTGAGTTAAAGCGGACTGATTGGTAAAATTAGCGGTTTTGGGAACGGCGGCGGAGGATCGCGCCAGCCAGGAGAATGCCACCGGCAACCAAGGCGTAGTCGCCCGGTTCAGGCACGGAGGTGAAGGTCAGGGCACCCGAAGCGGCGTCGAGATTGAAGGTGCCGAGGAATGTCGCGGCACCCTTGGTGCTACCGACGCCGGGGGCGAACTTGTAAAAGTCCGAGGTCGAACCGGCATCGTTCTGAAGCTGGCCCGCACCACCGGGGATGTAGTTATAAATGCCAGGGTGTTGGGCGCTGGAAGGCTTGTTGTTGGAGCTGAAACCGAAGGCGGTATAGTTCGGGTCGGCTTGCTGGGTCACGAGGACCGTGCCGTTGTTGGAAACCGCGTCCGTCGCCAGATCGTTGGCGATCTTCAGGAAACCAGCGGTGCCACCGGGATAACCCACGGAGCTGGCAACATTGGCGATCAATCCCGCGGTATTGGAACCGTTAAAGCCCGTCACCGTGCCGGTCACATTGGCGACCGAGAGCCAGGAGGTGTTCTTGGCCGTGGAAACGCCGTCAACTGCCGCGCTGTTCTTCTGCCCACCGAAGATGGTGAAGGTCACACCGCTGAGGCTGCCCCCGAAGATGTCCTTCAACTGGGTGGTGGCGTTGTACTTCACAAAACCTGCCGTGGAGGAGAAGTCCACGCTGGCCAAGGAACTGAAACTCTCGGCCGACCCGAGATCGATGGCCACGTCCGGGCCGCCGACCTTGGTGAAGACTGCGAGAATGTCCCGATCGTTATAGCTGAAGGTGCCGCCCTTGACGGTAACCATGGCGCTCGCCACGACGGCCACGGCGAGGGCGAGAGTGCGGGTTGATTTCATGAACATATGAGTAATGTGTTAATATTCCAACGGACGCACCGATAGTGAATAGGGCCTTCAATCAGGGCATGCGTCTTTCGGCCATCCATTAGCACCCAGCCGCCATTCGCTTTCACCTGATTATTCCCCGCCAATTCCCCTAGTGTTACCGTTTCGTCACCCTCGTGCCCATCCGTCCGCGGTTGGTGTCACGCATTGTTCACTCCGCCGGGAGATTTTGGGATCAGGACCGGAAGCCCGATGCGTTCCCCTTCTCGTCCAGCGATAAAGGACTTATTGGAAGGCCTCAACCACGTAGAGCCGGGTGGTGTCTGCGGAATCGTCGGTCAGCACAATATTGCCGCCCGTGCCTGGTACCGTCGTTCCCGGGGTCCAGTTAGCCGTTACACCGGTGGTCAGGCCACCCGCCAGATAACGCAGCCGATAGCTGACTCCCACCTGGGTTCCGACGGTGACAGAAGTAGTCGCACCGGCCTTGGAGACAGAGGCAATTTGGGGAACCTGAATTTCGATTACACTGCCGGCTCCCGCAACAAAGGTGAGTTCGCCATCCGCTTTGAGGGTGAACGTACCGATCTGGGTTGCGTCGGGCTTCGGGCTGACGGTGCTGGATTGCAATTCGAAGAAGCGCACGCTGCCCTCGATGGTCGACGCGATGAAATAAGGCACGTACCCGCCAATGGTATCGACTCCCGCAGGCAAGGTCCCACCGGCCGTCATGACACCCGTATAGGAAAGTTTTTCACTGCCATCCACGACCCAGTTCTGGGTGCTATTCGATTCGGTCGCGTTCTTGGCGTTCTTGCCGACGTTCACCACCTTGGAAATCATGGCGGCGAGAGTGGAGCTCGAAACCTGTGTCGGCGCGGCGTCGGCCACTGCCACTGAAGTCCAAACGCGTTTTTGAGAGGCGCTGGTGGAGGTCGAAGCGACCAGGGAGAACAACGGCCCATCGGTCAAATCACCGTAGGCGGCGTCGGCCACCGACTTGTCAAAGGTGGTGACCGTCGTTGTGAAGCCCGAGGCGTGTCCCAGGAAATTAGAAACCGAGCCCAGGTCGTAGACGACGTCCTTGCCACCGGTCTTGCGGAAAACGAGGAGTAAATCCTGATCGGCATAGTTAAGCGCCCAAACCGATTGGGAGGCGCCCAAGGCGAGCAAGCCGGCCATGCCTAAAGTGCGAGATATCGTGTTCATGACGCCTTACGATACCCTGCGGCGCGTCAATCCGACCGTCACTATTCGGACATGGACTAACACTCTCCGGCCACGTGGCCCAAAACCCTATGGATTCAGCGAAAGCAGGCCAATTTGACGTGTCGCAATCTTCCAGCCACCCGACCTTTGCACGGTCGTAACGTTGTGTCACAAACATGCAATCGGTGGAAAATGAGTCGCAGAGTCAGTTGTTTGCCTGGGAAGAAACAACCTGCGGGATGCCAGATTTGACACAATCGCCCAGCGAACCGAAGCAATCCTTGCCAGCCCGGGCCAATCGGCCCTACTTCGCCGCGGGCTAGCCCGCTTTCAGCCGAGCGGCGACTTCGCGGCCGAGCTGCTCGGCTTCGCGCACGGGCAGCGCCCATTCCGCCCGACGGGCTTTCCCGTTCTCAAAGGCCGCGGCACTAAGATGCACTCGATGGCCCACGACCCGGGCGTAGCCCGCCACCGGACTTTGGCAACCGCCGCCCATGGCCCGCAGGAACGAGCGTTCGGCAGTCACGGCCTGGAAGGTGTTATAATGATTCAACGCAGCGCAGATTTCGGCGACCCGTTCGTCGCCCTGCCGCACTTCGAGTGCGACTGCACCCTGCCCCACCGCAGGCAGCATTTCCTGCGGTTCCAAGAGGCTGGCCAGCAATCCGGCGGGTGGGGCATCCGTCTTTGCGCGCACGTCGGCTGGCAAGCGGGGATCAATCCGCAAATCCCCTTTGGGACCGATATCGAGGTTCAAACGCACCAGTCCTGCCGCCGCCAGCAAGGTGGCATCAAAGGCATTTTCCTCCCGCATTTTCTTCAGGCGGGTGCCCACGTTGCCCCGGATGGGCACGATGCGAATGTCCGGTCGGACAAGCTGCACTTGGGCCGCCCGGCGGGTGCTGCTGGTGGCCACGATCGCATCCTTCGGCAGGTCATCGAGGCGAATCCCGCCTTTCAGCCCGAGTACAGGCCTTTGTCCTGGACGCCATTCTGCCAAAGGGTTTTTCTCCGCCTTAACCGCTTCCACCGCCCGATAGACCAAGACATCTCGCACATCCGCACGAGGCAGGACACTTCCCACCACCAGGCCGTCCGGCAATTCAGTCGGCAGATCCTTGAGGCTATGCACGGCGATATCACCGGTCTTCTCCAATAACGCGACTTCCAGTTCCTTGGTAAACAGACCTTTCGGCAGGGCCGGATCAGTGGCCGACATGGAGGCGGTCTGAAGTTTGTCGCCCGTGGTCTTGAAAATCTGAATCTCAAACGAGTATTGCGGGAAGGTAGTCCGGCAATATCCGAGCACCTGATTAGCTTGGGCCAGCGCCAAGGCGCTTCCGCGAGTGCAAAGGACGAACGATTTGGAATCCGACATGAGTGTAAAATCTTGGGTGCCACCCGGCTTTGGGGCTTAGGAAGAGGCTGCCGCCCGAAAGCCCATGGGAAAAGAAAGCGAATGAATCCAACCCGCCGCCTTTTCCCGGATTATGGCATCGCAACGCGCGATCTCTTCCTTGCGCTGGCGAAGGTGATCTTCCGCTACCGACTGGAGGTCATCGACATTGACCACAAAAACGCCATCGAGGTTGGCGACATTGGGATCGACGTCCCGGGGAACCGCCAAATCGAGGAGCAGGAGCGGACGACGACCACGCAACTGCATGAGGCGTTCCATCTTGGGCCGGTCGAGAATGTAGTGCGGGGCACCGGTGGCGCTGACCACAATATCCACTTTCGCAAACTCGGCTTCCCAATCGTCAAAGCGAACTGCCCGGCCACCCAGTTCCGCCGCCAAGGCTGCCGCCCGATCAAACGTCCGATTTGACACCATGATACTCTTGGCTCCACGGCTCAATAAGGCACGCGCGGTTTTCTCACTCGTATCCCCCGCCCCAATCACCAAGACCTCGCGATGCCGCAAATCGTCGAAAATACGCTCCGCCGTTTCCACCGCTACCGACGCAACGCTGGTATTCCCGCGCTGGATATTGGTTTCCGTGCGAATCTGTTTGGCAACTGTGAAGGCTCGTTGAAAGGACTTGTTTAAAACCTTCTTGCTGAAGCCTTTTTGCAACGCAAGGTCGTAAGCTTTCTTGAGTTGACCCAGGATTTCCGTTTCCCCCAAGACGAGGGAATCCAGCCCTGAGGCGACACGGAACAAGTGCTCCAGACACGCCGCGTCAGCCATGGTATAAAGTCCCGCGCCGACGGGCACCGGATGGCCATGTTCTTGTCCGAGAAACTGTTGAAGCCGAGATTGGAACTCTGCAGTGGGCAGGTCTGCAGCCGCATAGATTTCCACCCGGTTGCAGGTGGAGAGAATGACGGCCTCGCTGGCCAACCCCGGCACACACAGTCGTTCCAAGCTCTCGGCGATCCGGCTTTCGACGAAAGAGAACTTCTCCCGAATTTCGACCGGGCAAGACTTGTGACTTAAACCTAGGACCACCAGCGACATTAGGACGGCACAGCTCCTGTATTTGCCTGATTGTGGAGACCGGAAAGGAGGAAAATGCCCCAAAAGGTCAACATGACGAAGACGAAACTAACCACGGCGCTCCAGGCAAAGCGGCGTCCGCTCTGCCCAAACCTCCACGCCAGCAACAGGATGACGACGTAAGTCACCCAGGTGAGCAGCGAATAGAGAATAAACGGGTCTGCCACGAACCAAATGCCTTTTGCCTCATGCAAATAGAGCGCCCCGGTCACCAGTCCTCCCGTCAGGAAAACCATTCCTGCGAAGAGCAACCAGCGGGCCGCCTTTTCCAAACGTGTTATCGGCGGAAACAGGGCGAGAATTGCGCGGGATTTGTTAAAACGCAGATTGTGCTCCTGGCTCAGGTACATCAGCGCCGCCAGTGACCCCAGTCCGAAAGCACCGTACGCCAACAGGATAAGGGCGGCGTGGACCGGTGACCAACCGGTCTCGAAATGCGGGGTCGGCATCTTGCGATCCAGTGGAGGCATCAGGGCAAAAACGCCCAGAGTCGCCAGCAGGGGCGCCGCAAAAGCTCCGAGAAATCGGAAACGCGAAAAACACCCGACAGCCACGTAGGTGGCAGCGATGGTCCATTCCACGAAGACAATCGCTTCGTACAAATTTGAAATCGGGCAATGGGAAAGGCTGAAGCCACGCAGCAGCATCGCGCCGGTGTGGAAAGCCAGACCTCCGCAAAAGAGGGCGTAGATAGCGTGATTATCCCGCCGAAAGCCCCGACGCCAAATGAGCAGGGCAAACACCGTGGCGATTCCGTAGAATGCCACGGCGGTTCCGAAACAGAGTCGATCGGTGAGCCAGCCCATACCACTCAACATGCCTGCCGATCAACGGGAGGCAAGCTTCGATGTGCGTTTACGCCAACGGATCAGCCTCGGCAGCGAGCTTCTTTCGCTCTCGCCACTCCCAGTACAAGGCAATGAGGTAGCTGATTTCGTAAAGGAGGTGTAGTGGCAGGAAGAGCATGAACATGTTCAGCGGATTACCATCCGGCGTAATGAAGGCCGCAATGGATAAGCCAGCCACCACCCAGTACGAGCGGAACTTGCCCAGCTTTTTGGCGTCGAGGAAACCCAGCTTCACCGCCGTCAAAAGCACCAACGGCAACTCGAAAGCGACGCCCATGCCGAGCATGAACCAACAAACGAAGCTGATGTATTCCGACGCTCGCCATTCGTCCGCTGCAAAACCTATCCAATTGGTAAAGCTGACGGTGGTACTCAAACAGATGACCAGCATCAGGAAATAGCAGAACGCGACGCCCAGCAGGAAGAGGAAGGTCGCCCACCCCGCAATCACATATACCATCCTCCGCTCATGATTGTGCAGCGCTGGAAGGATGAACTGGGCCAGGAAAAACAGTACGAAAGGCGCGGAAACAGTAAGCCCGCCAAACATGGCGATCTGCATCGCAATGTTGAAGGCTTCAATCGGGCCGAGAGTTTTGAGGTCCACCTTGAATTCCCGAATGAACTCCGGAGGTGGATTGGTGTCGATTTGCAGGGCCAACAACATGTTGGTCCCGATCAGGGTGGGAACCGCCCGGAAAACCGTGTCACGATTGGTGGATAGCGACAGGGACTCGTACGACTTGGCCGGAACCCGGGCAATGATGTTTGAGCCCACCACGAAGATGGCGCGGGGTTCCGTACTAGTGCGAAGTGATTCAGCCCGTACCATGGGCCAGACGAGGATTTTAACCACGTACTGGGCACCGCTCATGCAGATAATGAACCCAATAAAAATGGCTGCCGCACACCGGATCAACGTCCAGCGCAGGTCCTCCAAGTGCTCCAAAAACGATTTGACGGGACCGCCTGCGGAATCGTCATCGTCTTCGAGGGTGGTGGGTATGAGCTTGGGATCGGACTCGTCTGCCATGGATGGGAAAAAAAGCCTGCCTTAACAAAAAGCACGCGGCGGTATTATTCCGCCGCGTAGCGCGTCCATCAACCTGATCTGCAACCGATTACTTCAGATTCTCGGGCAGAGTTCCGGCGGGCTTCTGAGCCACTGCATCGACTGGAGCCCGAGGTTTTGGCGCGGGGGCGGTCGTCTGCTCTTCTTCCATGGCGCGATGAACTTCGTCTTGGACGTCCTTGGACGCCTTTTTGAATTCCTTAATGCCCGTACCCACACCCTTCATCAACTCGGGCACCTTCTTGGCTCCAAACAGCACGAGGACCACAATGGCGATCCACATGATCTCGCTGCTCTGGAACATGCCGAACAAACTGGTATTCATAGAGATAAAATTCTGGTTATGATAAACTCCACCGCTTCAATTAATCGTGGATGTCCGTGACATCCTTCGCGGCCTTCTTGAACTCCCGGATGCCCTGGCCGACGCCTTTCATCAGGTCAGGCACTTTCTTGGCGCCAAACAACACCAGCACCACGATCGCAATCCACATGATCTCGCTGCTCTGAAACAGAGCCAGCATACCGGAGTTGAACACGCCAGAATTCATTCGATTGTTCAGATTAAAACCCAAATAAGGTGAGCACAAGAATCAAAAAAAGCTTCCCAGACCCCTGAGATGTCTATTCGCGGGAACGTTGGGAACCGTGCCCCCGGGGCGCACGAGCCTCTTGGCGGACAGCGCGATACCAATCCAAAGCCCTGACTCCCGCCACCATCGCCACAGCCAGCATGACCACCACGAAAATGCACAAAGCCGTCAGCGGCAGGGTTTCACGCATGCTTTCCGAAAGGATGAATCCAGTATTCATGAGTTAAGGGCGCCAGAAGGTTTTCAGTGGATCAACGATCCGAACGCTTCAGGCGAAAAAGAACCAAAACCATGAGGGAAATCCAAATCAGCGCGCTCGACTCGAGCGCAGCAATCACAGCGAAGGTCATACAAACTCCATTGTTCGTCACTTGGCGGCAGCCGGTGAGGGACCAAGCCAACCAGCAAGCGACATTCTAGCCACTGTCCTTCCGACGCGGTGCTACAGGAAACATTCATCCAGACTGCTGATTTCCGCGTCGACGTTGCCAAGAGAATCGGCTTCCGGCAGGCTTGTGGGCCGTGAATCGGTTTGTTTCGACACTACTGGCTGCGTTTCTCGCATTGTTGACCGGATGTGGCTCCCAGCCCGCGACGACCGCCTCTGCCACGAACTCAGCTCAGGCTGCCAAAACAAACGAAACTTCGGAAACCACCTATTTCCTCAGTCACGCACAGGAGAATCTGCCTCGCATCAAGCTCTTTGTCGGCGCAGAGACGATGTCGGCGGAGGTGTGCTCACGGGTGGAGCAAGTGGCCACCGGATTGATGCATCGAAAAGGCATCGGTCCGGAAGAAGGGATGTTATTCGTTTTCGCTGAGCCGAGGGAACGTTCCTTTTACATGAAGAACGTCGATTTCGACATTGCCGTCGCCTACATCGACGCTGACGGCGTTATCAACGAGATCGTCCAACTCAAGGCACGCGACGAAAAGGGAGTGCCATCCAAGTCCGAAAATATCCAGTTTGTCCTGGAAACCGCGCCGGACTACTTCAGCCGACACGGGTTCGGGCCTGGAACGCTCATTGTTTCCGAGCGCGGCCCAATGAAGGAAGCGCTCTCCCGTTTCGCACAAGTGCGCTAGTGTGTCATCTTCCTCCTGTTCGATGCGCACCGCGTTAGCCCAGATCAATACCACCGTCGGAGACATTTCCGGTAACCGGGTCCGGATTCTTGCTGCCTACCGTCAAGCGGTTGCCGCCGGGGCTGAGTTGGTCGTCTTTCCCGAACTTACCCTAGCTGGCTATCCTCCGCGCGATCTACTGCTGCGTCCGGCGTTTCTCCGGGCCAACGAGGCCGCCTTGGAGGCCCTCGCCGCCGAAACCGGCGAAACCGCCATGGCGGTGGGTTTTGTCGGGCAAAACCAGGATCTTCCCGGCCGCCCGGTGACCAACGCCGCAGCCATTCTCCATCAAGGCCGGGTCATTGCGATTCGGACGAAGACGCTGTTACCCACCTACGACGTTTTCGACGAAGACCGCTATTTTGAACCGGCCCAGCACAATCGGCCGATCGAACTCTTCGGACGCAAAATCGGGCTGACCATTTGCGAAGACTTGTGGAACGACGAGGATTTCTGGCCGGAACGACGCTATCGGCCCAATCCCGCCACCGAACTGGTTGCGCAAGGCGCCGAAATCCTGGTGAATCTCAGCGCGTCACCGTGGAACGCCCGCAAGGAAGAAACCCGTTCTC
>DATJII010000186.1:0-25486 GCA_035493435.1 Candidatus Limnocylindria bacterium
GAATTGGACCACGTAGTTCGTGACGATGCAGGCGCGCGCTGGATAAAGGTAGGTCGCCTTCTGACCGGGAAACGAGGCCGGTCCGAGCGCCAGCGATCCCACGAGAACATTCGAGCTGTTGATCGCGTTAATCTTCTCGTAAGGAAAGCCAAGGTCGAAGGTCCCGCCATTGGGAGAGGGCACAATGACCTGGGCGGCCGCCGAAAAACTCCTCAGTGGGAGAACGTCGACAAAATAGGAGAGAGCCGCTAACCCGCTATCACTCAACGCCAGGCTTCCACCGTAACCTGTCGCTCCGGTGCCTACGCCGGGGTACGTGATGCCAGTGCCACCCCCTCCCTGGGGCACATACAGAAAACTGAGAACGTTATCCGGTACAGCGGGCCAGAAACCGACGCCGGCGATTTGTTCCGCGTTGTTGATGCGTAGCGAAGCAAAAGTCTCAGTGTAGACGTAGTTGTGCTCGCCTCCGGGTCCTTGGAGGTCAGCGACGACCACGTTGGTCAACGCGGATTGGGTTCCGCCGTGGTAATACCATCCGCCATTCTGGGCGTTCACTCCCACGACACTTCCGGCGTCATTGAGGTCGGAAGCAGATCCTTGGCCGAGATCGGTAATCGAATAGCTGGCTCCGAGCACGGGCGAGGCCGTTGCCAGCACCAATGCCGAGAGGAAAAAAGCGAGCGATGGGGATGTTTTCATCGTGAAGATGGATTACGAGCGCGTCTTCCATGGAGATGAAACCAAACTGACTGAGGTTACAAGGAATTAGTCATTCATGAGCGAAAACGTCACCGCAAGGCCCCAATCTGAAGCCACAATTGCGCTTGCGAACGGGGGCCGCTTGGTACCCCGAAGGTTGGGAGACTTCTGGCAACTGGCTTGCTCTCTCAACGGAGACTTTGCCCATTCCAAGCGGGGTGCCGGTGCATTTGTTCAAAAAAGAGTGCCGACCCGGTGGGGTCGGCACCCTGCGGAAGGGCGAGGCAAATCGAAGATCGGCGCGACACTGGATCCAATGAACTTGGAGAGTTTCGTCGCGGATCACGTGGCCTGAGTTCTTTGATCAAGCGCCTTTGCTCACTGCATCGCCAGAGGCCCGCTCGCGCATCATGATTCCCAGGAGTCCATCCACTAGCCCGTTTCCACCGGTGGTGCCGGTCACAGAAACATCGGGCACGATACGGACGTTGCGTTCGCCCACGATCTGCATCAATTGCATGACGGTATAGCTTTGGGAACCGAGTGATTCCACGCCCGCCCGGTAAGCCTCCGCCTTGGCGTGGCCGGTCGCCCGGATGGCCTCGGCTTCGCCCAACGCACGCAGGCGTGTGGATTCGGCGGCACCGGTGGCTTCCTTGATCGTCGCGTTGGATTTGAGCTCCGCTATACGGACACCCTGTTCCGCCCCGACGACTTGCTGTTGGATGTCCGCCAGTGAGGTTTGCCGTACCAACTGCTGCCGTTGCTCCTGCGCGGCCTTCTGGACTTCATAGGTCTTGCACTGCTCCTCCGCTATCTTGCGGTCCGTCTGGGTGGTCATCAGTTCCTTGGGAGGATTGATGTCGCCGATCAGCGTGTCGATAGCCTGCACATCATAGGCACCGATGGCCTTGCGTATATGTTCCGCCGCCTCCACCTGGCGATGGCTGCGCGCCCCCAGGAAATCCAGCACGGTATAGTCCTGTGCCGAATTCCGGAAATAATTGCCGACGATCGGTTGCAGGACATGGTCCACCAGGTTCTGCATCGAGCCCACGCGGGAGATAACCTTCGGGGCGTCCAGCGCGCCGACGTGGATGATCTGTGAGACATCGAGATTGAACGCAAAGCCGTCCCGGGAACGCACGGTGATCGACGAGAGCTTCTCGTCATAGTGATGCGCCTCGGTGCGGTTCGCCCAGTTCAGCACGATATTGGTGGTGGGCACCAGTTCCACCTTCATTACGCGGGTATTGATGGGGTGTTTGCCAGGATATAGGGGTGTGACCCAGACGCCTTTGTGTCCGGTATTTACCAAATCGCCATGCTTGAACTCCACGCCGCTGACGTCCACGTGGGCCTTTCCCACGAAAGAGATCACGACACCGACATAACCAATGGGGATCTGGACCATCGGCACCTGTTCGGCTTGGGCAAACCAGGGGTTGAGATTCCAGGATCCTGACAACAGGATTTGCTCCTGCAAACCACGCCGCCCACCCCCTTCGAGAAAGGCCTGGGCGTTCTGGAAGTTATCGTGCGTGGGAATGACCGGCCCGGCGATCTCGCCGGCCTCGATGGGCTGGCCATCCAACGCGGTCACAATGCCCACCATGTCGGATTCAATGCGTTGCAACACCAGTTGTTCAGGAGTCATGCCGTTCAAGTGCGCCGTCTCCGAGGTGATCACGGTGAACAGCGCGACATTGATGCGGTAGGTTCCCGCCGTGAGAATTCCCAGTTGACGGCCTTTTTCACCTCCATTGGTCAGGAATTTCCGGGCGTCCTGGAAGTTGTCGCAATCCACTACCTTGCCAAGGATGCGTTCCGAAGGAATCGATTCGCCACCGGCGGCAAGCACCAGGGCAATCTCACCCTGCGGCACCACGGTCACGGGTACCTTGATGATTCTATATTGCCACGGCCAATAGCCTGAGTGAAGCCCGGGAGTCAGCGTGTCCGCCTGGTAACCGGCCTCACCGGCCAGCGCAATTAAATGCCCGGGTGGAAGCGAGTTGCGGGCGAAGCGCTTGACCACGACGCCCACCTGCCTCTCCCGTATAAGGACCATTCCCGAAAGCGCGATATAGAGCGCCATCATCAGGGCCAAAACCAACCCATACCAGTACCAGGAAACGCCCAGGATTTCCACCGCCGCGAACACACTGTTCGTCGTCATAACCCAACCTCCGCACGGTCGCGTCCTTCCGGCGTTTTATGGACGCGGGGCGGCGCGACGTTATTATAGTGGGGAGACCATGGGAGCCCGCGAAGCGGAGCCCTAGAGGATCGCCCTTCCAGATGCCGACGAGGTTAGCTGACGGGCTGGGTCCTGAAAGTGACCCCGACGATGGTTCGCCACCGCCGTACGCCCCATCCCCGGAAACCAATTTTCCGAGGGTTGGTTCCCCCGCGCCGGCTCGCAGGAAGGCGGGCCGACTTAGGCTGCTGACGGCCCGACTAGACCAGAAGCGCCGGATATTGTCAAATCGGGGTGGTGTAAGTGATTGTGGATCAGGTGGATTGAGGTTCCAGTGACGAGGCGAAGAACCTGTTTATAGGCATAGTATTGAGGCATGAAGGGAATATTGCCCCAATAGGGTACGACGGCGTCTGGAGTTCGGTTGCGCACGCTGGCAAGTGGGCATTCATTCCCGTTGCCCGTTCCGGCGGGTCAAATGGGGACCTTAATCCGCATGGACTACCAGTGTATATAATACCGCCCGATCGATTCAATATTGCTGAAGCACGTGCCGGGGGGGAATTCCCATTCCGTCGACCCGAACTCACCACTGCACCGCCCTCCGGAACTCCAAAGGAGTTCTGTCCTCCAGCCCAGGGTTGGCCGAGTCTTGAGGCCTACCCTGGGTATAGGTTTCAAATAAAACCTGCTCGCGCCGATGATGTATTCGGCTTTCTGACATATTGCGAGCATCGTTCGCGTTCAGACTGGAAGCAGATACCTGGACGCGCTTTGGCTTTGTGTTCGACCCACTATCGCCAAATGAACCTGCTGCCGTCAGCCGGGGCGCGCGAGCAAAGCGGTGGGGAATTATCGCAGTCCGGGACGCTTCGCGCTCCCGTGGGGCGGATTGGTCTATCGGGAGAAAATGGCATTTGAGAACCGGTGATATAACGAAAGCGCTGGTCATCCGGGAGTGCGGCTGCGAAGTTGCCGCTCTTGCATGCGTATGCGGGAGACTTCAGTCTCCGAACGCACGGATTGCGCTCAATATAACTAAAAACATCGCTGGGCGGCGGACCCTTAAGCCAGGCCCTTGGGTACACCCTCTGCGGGTATTTCACTCCTCTTTAGGCGCAATCAATGTGCTCCGAAGACCCGCGTTTCCCAAAGGCGGAAGTGCCAAAGCGGTAGCTTCGCCAAGCCTCCGCGACCGCACTCCAGGCGCTGACGCGTTCATCGTTACCAACCGCCTCGTCCACCGTGGTCTCAACGGCGAAGGAACCCCGCAACACGAACGCTGGCTTTGGCCCGTGGGACTCCTCCACCAACCCCTAGGCTTGCCGGAGACCGGACTTCTCTGCTACCGCTGTGGGAGTGGCGAAGCCAAATCACATCCAGCTCCCGGGCGTGGAGCCCATACCGATCCTGTACGAGGACCGGGCCGTTCTGGCCATCGATAAGCCGCCGGGGTGGATGTTGGTGCCGGTTTCCTGGCAGAAAACCTCGCGGAATCTGCAAGCGGCCCTGCTTTCGTCGATTGCCGCCGGTGATTTCTGGGCGCGGTCCCGGTCCCTTAAGTTCCTCCGCAACGTCCATCGTCTCGATGGCGACACCTCCGGAGTCCTGCTTTTTGCCAAGAGCCAGGGAGCGGTCAATTCGATCAGCGATCTTTTCGAATCGCGGCAGATGGAAAAAGTGTACCTGACGGTCACCGACAAAATCCCCAAGGAAACGGCGTGGACGTGCCGCTTGAGCCTGTTGCCAGATCCCAAGCGCTATGGGCACATCATCGTCGACAGCACCGGAAAACCGGCCGAAACGAGTTTCAAGGTGTTGGCGACGGCAGGGGGGCGGGCGTTGATCGAAGCCCGGCCGCACACGGGTCGTACCCATCAAATCCGCGTTCACCTGGCGTCCGGTGGAACTCCGGTCGTTGGTGACGAGCTCTATGGCAAGGCGAACCAACGGGGGCTGGCACTGCGGGCAGTCGGTCTCGGGTATTCGGACCCCTTCATCCACCGGCCCGTCGTGATCACCGCAGACGTCGCCCAGTTCCTGACCGCCTGGGGATTTCATGGTGAGCCGTATAAGGTAGAATTCGGGTCGTTAGGACCCAAGCCCCGCCGTCCAGAAGCCGAAAAAGGCCCGGTACCTACGCTGACGCCAGAACCTGCACCGGTGCCCGTAGCCGTGCCCAAGGCGGGCGTGAAGCGCCCAGCTCCTCTGGCCCCCGGGCGCCAGATCAAGAATTTTCGCAAACCTGGCAGCGATTCATCCCGGAAGCCGGGCTTAAGCGGGAGAAGTCGATCGGCTGGCGGACGATGACTCGCTCAATCGGCATTCTTTTCCTCTTGATGACGGAGGAAAATCGACCGATACCTTGTGCAGGCAGCAATGCCACAGTTCTTTAAAATTTTCCCTGCCAGGTGCGTGCATAAAGACATAGTCCTTCGACCTTAGTTCATAAATCGGGAACGTTAAAGCGGTCCAAAAGCTACTTACGTCAGGCCTACCGACAGGAAGGCGACCGTAGCCCGCTGTTCCCACTTGGTCTCTCGGGTAGAATGGGACCTGTCTTAAACGGCCATGGCGGGGAATTTTTTTGTTTGCAAGCGCCAGTCTTCGGCCACGCTATCGGTCTGTGCCAGAAGGTGACTTATTCGCCAGCCAGATTGGGCAAGCTGCCGATCCGGTCGCGCCGGTGGTTCCCGTAACCACCCAGGCTGCGCCCTTGGCGGCCCGGATGCGGCCGCGCACGCTGGACGAATACTTTGGTCAACAGCATATTCTCGCTCCCGGGCAACTATTGCGGCGCGCCATTGAGGCGGACCGTATCCAATCACTGATTTTCTTCGGTCCGCCGGGTACCGGGAAGACCTCCCTCGCCCAAGTCATCGCTTCGCGCACCAAGTCCCGCTTCGAAAAGTTGAACGCCGTGGAATCGGGCGTCGCCGATCTGCGCCGCATCCTCGGGACCGCCGCCAATCGACGCCAAAACACGGGGCAAGCCACCATCCTGTTCATTGACGAAATCCACCGCTTCAACAAGTCGCAGCAGGACGTCCTGTTGCCGGACGTGGAAAGCGGCGTGGTGCGGTTGATTGGCGCGACGACGCACAATCCCTTTTTCTTCGTCAATTCACCCCTCGTCTCGCGTTCCCAGATCTTTGAACTGCGGCCGCTGTCCGAGGTGGATATCCGGGAACTGCTCGCGCGGTCATTGCGCGACGACGAACGCGGCCTGGGCCATGTCAAGATCCGGGCCGAGGACCAGGCTTTGGACCACCTGGCGCGGGTCTCGGATGGCGACGCCCGCAAGGCGTTGAATTCGCTGGAGATCGCGGCGCTCACCACGCCCCCGGGCGAAGACGGATATATTCATATCGACCTCGCGGTCGCCGAGCAGTGCATCCAGAAGAAGGCCATCGTCTATGACGGCGACGGCGACGCGCACTACGACACGATTTCAGCCTTCATCAAGTCCATGCGGGGCAGTGATCCGGACGCGGCGCTCTATTGGCTGGCCAAGATGATCCATGCGGGCGAAGACCCGCGCTTCATCACGCGGCGGCTGGTGGTCCATGCCGCCGAGGACGTCGGGCTGGCCGATCCCATGGCGTTGGTGCTGGCCATGTCGGCGCACCAGGCGGCCGAGTTCATCGGCTGGCCGGAGGCCCGGATACCGATCGCGGAAGCTACTATTTATATCGCCACGGCGCACAAGAGCAACTCCGCCATCAAGGCCATCGACGCGGCGCTGGAGGATGTGAAAACCGGGCGCACGCTCGAAGTTCCCAGGCACCTGCGGGATTCCCACTATGCCGGCGCGGAGCGGCTGGGCAACGGCGAGGGATACCAATACGCCCATGACCATCCCGGTCATTTTATCCCCCAGGATTATCTCGGCGCCGTGCGGCGATTTTACGAACCCACCGACCAGGGAACCGAGAAGAAGGTCAAGGAACGCGTCGATTATTGGCGGCGTGTTTCCGCCGAAGCCGCCGCCCGGGCAGCCAAGACGCAGGGTGCTGGCTGACAATTCCGGTTTTGACGCGCGGCGGGGAAAGGAGTCAACTCGACCCACAAATCACTCTCCGTCCTATGAATATTTCGCGACGTACTGCTTTTGCCTCCACCGCGGCGGTGGCGGTTGCCACGTTGGGCAACCGGCTCGCTGCCGCCGATTCCGCTTCCGGGCTCAAGGGCCACATCAACCACTCGGTATGCAAGTGGTGCTATCCGAAGGTCACCTTGGAAGACCTGGCCAAGTCAGGTGTGGAAATGGGGCTCAAATCGATTGAACTCCTGGAGATCAAAGACATCCCCACGATCCAGAAGCACGGCCTGACCTGCGCCATGGTGAGCGGGGTCCCCGGCGGTATCACCTCCGGCCTCAATCGCCTGGAGAACCATGACAAGATCGTGGCGTGGTTCGAGGAAGCGGCTCCGAAAGTCGCCGAGCTCGGCTGCAAGAACATCATCTGCTTCTCCGGTAATCGTGCCGGGATGTCGGATGAACAGGGCTTGGAGAATTGCACCAAGGGCATCCAACGCCTGGTTCCGATCCTCGAGAAACACAAGGTCACTGCGGTGATGGAGTTACTGAACTCACGCGTGAACCACGCCGACTACATGTGCGACAAGTCGGCTTGGGGTGTGGCCCTGTGCAAGAAGGCGGGAACCGAATCCTTCAAGCTGCTGTACGACATTTATCACATGCAGATCATGGAAGGGGACGTCATCGCGACAATTCGCCGCGATCACCAGTACTTCGCCCATTACCACACGGGTGGTGTGCCGGGCCGTCATGAGATCGATGAATCGCAGGAACTGAACTACGCACCCATCATGAAGGCTATTGCCGATACGGGATTCAAGGGTCACGTGGCGCAGGAATTCATTCCAGCTCGACCCGATGTCCTCGCGTCGCTGAAGCAAGGCGTGACGATCTGCGACGTGTAAGAGAGTGACAGAGAATTGCCTAGGCGCTAATCCACCAGTCAGAGCGCGAGGGGCGCAACGGATAGCACCCCAGTTTGGAGAATTGGGGTGTGGCCGCTTACAAGATTCGACAGGGACCGAAGGGCGGGCTCGGATAATCAGGAAGAGCCCAGCCCTTCGGTCCTCGTCGAACTCAGCAAGCCTAAACCATCCCACTTTCCAGAGTCGGGGCGATGTTATTTGCACCCCCTTAAAACGGCGGCACCAGACCGGTCTAAAACATCCACCGGCGAGCCTTCTGCCTGCTCCCAGCACAGATTCCGCTTTACCAAGGCTTTGCTTTTGGCACGCACGCGCGGCTTTACATACGTAAACCGGGCGTTATCGTTCTCTCAGGCCATGAAAGCGCACATCCATCCGTCGCCCGGGCGGGCGAAAGGGTTCACCTTGATCGAACTGCTGGTCGTCATTGCCATCATCGGCATCCTGGCCAGCATGCTTTTGCCGTCCCTGGCAGGCGGCAAAAAACGAGCCCGCATCATCGAGTGCGTCAATAACTTCCGTCAGATCGGCATCGGGATCGAACTGTACGGACATGACTTCGAGGGAAAGTACCCGCCCACGGGAGTCCAGGATCTCGATCCCAACACCCATCTACCGGCAGGCCCATTGAAAAACACCCGTCGCACCTTGGGAGGACATGACCCGATTGCCGCGATGCTGCCCTTCGTACCCAGTGCCGCCACTCGGCCCTTGGCCCGTTATGTTCCGGCCGCCAAATCCTTCAAGTGCGCGGACGATCGCGGGCAAAGTATCCTGCCATGCGATTCGGGCATCAAACAGAAGCCGACCAGCTACGAGACCATCGGCTGCAGCTATTCCTACAATGCGGGAAGCCTGACCGTACTCAGTGGTGGCGGCTTCCGCAGAACGCCGGAAGACGCTGAAGTGGGGCTAGCTGGGAAAAACGACGGGTGGGTTCCGAATCCCTCCCTTTACATCCTAGCCCATGAACCACCCGCCCGGATCTACGGTTGCGCCGACACTCCGCCGACATGGTTCAACTGGCACTTGTCCGCCGGTCCCACCGAATTCAACGACCCCAAGCGCGCCACCGGACGCTTCGTCTCCCCAGTCCTTTTTTGCGACGGCCACGTGAAGCAACACGACTTCACCCGCGCCCTGACCTACGATCCGCTCTTCCCGTACGAGCCTACGGACGACTGGATGTGGTATAAGCCAAAGAATTGACGGCAAGTCCGCCATCTTCATGGGAAAGTTTGGGGGGAAGGACCAGCATGTCAGACGGCTTACGGATCATGTGTATCAATAGGACGGCCCGGGCCGAGGCGCACCAACGCATCAGGAACGTGGGCGGATTTGACAACGGTTCCCGGTGGTGCGTGTCCCAGGCATGGGCCGTTGCGGCCATGGAATCCAGAGGCTATAAGTTCTTTGTGTTCGTGAAGGGAAGAGCGGTCCGGGTCATCACCCACACTACCCCAGACGGGAAAAAATATCTCAAGACGGACCTGGATGGGGAGCAACCTGAAACCTTGCTCCAGCTTTCGGAATGTCCGGCCTAAACAGGTACTCGATTCCCGACTGGGTTCGGAGGCAGTGGCAGTCTTCCCGTGCCTTGCCCCACCCCCACTTTTCCGCCAAGCTGTCTTCGAAGACCGCCGCCCCTCGCGGAGTCTAACAAGATACCATGAGCGAGAAGCCTTCAACCTCCCCCGCTGCGGCCGAGCAACGGCTGCGAGTGGAGGATTTACCTGCCACGCACGCCGCCTTGGCGCGCGCCTTGGGAGAGGCGGGCATTGGCGGCGAGCGAGCGCACCAGATTTTTGACCGATCCATCAAGGCCGTTTGCCTTGGGTGCGGTTTATCGATCTCTGGCGAGGAATTGGGTCAAATTGCCATGGCAGGCGGCGAGCATCCCACGACCGAAAACAAGCTGGACCGGCTACGGCTCGGCTATTGCGGGCGCCTTGGTTGCGATTCCAAGTTTTATACCCTGCGTTGTGCGCCTGCCGAAGGCATCGACCCTGCTAAACTACTGGAGCGCACCGCCAAACTACGGGACGTACCGACCACCGAAGTGGTTGATCCGGAACCGGACACGAGCGAACCCAGGACTCCTTGGTGGAAGCTTCCCCGGACCCGCATTATCGCCGGGAGCGGAGTGGTGGCGCTGTATTTGGGCTGGAGGATTTTTGGCCCAAACGGCATGGCCCCGCTGGTCAAATACGAATCGCCTTATCATGTCGAGACCAACGCCGCGGTAACCTACGGGACAGTGTCGGGCAGCTCGGAAGTAGTTCGCTAAATCCCTTTTCCGACCGGTATTTCCCCTGGTGGGAGTCTCCCCTCGTCTTGACGCTGGCACGGCCTGCTGTTACCAGCCATGGCAATGTCTTCGTTTCGCTCCTGGCGGCCCGTGGTAGCCGCCGTGTTCCTGGTCGCCTGCACGGGATGCAAGCCGACCGGCGAACGGGCCTTGATCGAGGGCGACAAACTGCTCTCGGCCAACCGGCCCGAGGAAGCCATTCCTCTCCTGGAACGGGCCGTGGAAGGACTGCCGCAGAATGCTTCCGCGCTAAACCGGCTCGGCATGGCCTACCAATCTACGGGCCGGCTGGAAGACGCCCGAAAGCAATACCTGCGGGCTCTCAAGTTCGACCAGAACCTCTTCGAGGCGCAGCATAATCTCGGGTTCCTATACTTCGATACCGCCAATTGGATCGAGGCCGAACGCTGCCTGCGCATCTGGCTGGGCCAGCATCCAAACGACATCGATGCCCTGTATCGACTCGGCCTGGCGCAGTACCGCAACGGCGCCCCGACGGAAGCTGCGGAGCAGAGCCTCGCAACCGTGGCCCGGGCCAACGCCGCCGACGCGGAGGTGTGGAATACGCTCGGATTGATCAGCACCAAACGGCGCAAGTACAAGGAAGCCCAACAACGCTTCAACGAAGGGTTGAAGATGTCTCCGGATCATCCGGGTCTGCACTTAAATTTGGCGATCCTGTTGCAGCAGTACCTCAATGACCGAAAGGGGGCCGTGTTGCACTACCGCGCGTTCATCGACGCCAATCCCGATGGGCCAGAAGCGCCTTCGGTGCGGGCACTCCTGCTCCAATTGGACCCGCCGCCCACGCCTCCTGCACCCACCGAAAGCACCAATCGCAATATCCGCGCCTCGCTGTCGGTACCCGCTCCCGTCACCAACGCACCCGCTACGCCTACCATTCGCCCGCCGCCCACGACGGGCACAGGCGGCGACACGGTCTCCAGTCGTGCGCCTAATACCGCTACGGAACGCCGGTCAACCGCAGCCAATTCGCCCGTCCAGCGCCCCGTCCCGCCTGCCACCTCCGCTCCGCCGTCGAGTGCCACGCTCGCACCGGCAAAACCTCTGGTCACTAACGAGGCCCGCACGGCTTCGACTCCCAATTCCGCCAAACCGTCTTCACCGACCAATTCCACTGCGGCCACGCCGACGAATGCCATTCGCGAGGTCGTCCGGGTCAGCGAAGATCCGGTGCCCGCTCCAGCGGTTGATCGGACCAACCCGATCATCTCACCGACCGCCAAATCCGTCACCGCCACCAGCGATTCGTTGCCGACGCTGGTCGCCACCGGCACTCCCAGTATTCCTACCAATCTCGTCGCAACTCTCCACAAACCGGAGTATGCGGACGGCGCGGACCCGGCGCCGGGCGATAAGTCGAAGTCCAAATCGTTCTGGAACAAGGTCAATCCCGTGCGCTGGTTTCAGGGGGACCCCGCAACTCCGGCGATGCAACCCCGACCCACGCCGCTGAATCCGCCTCCTCTGGTCTTGGCGACGACGACCAATACGACTGAGACCGCCCCAAAGCCTCAACCGGTCATTTATGCGGGAGTGCCCAAGAAGCCTGCTGCTCCGCCGCCCAAGCCGGTTTTCCCCCGTTACCGCCGTCAGGTTCTCACTGCGCCCACGCCCGGTGACCGTTCCACTGCGGAACAGGAAAACAACCGCGGGGTGGACGCCTATAATCAGAAAAATCTCGCCGACGCGATGGCGTCCTACCGCCAGGCCATCCTGGCCGACCGAAGCTATTTTGACGCCTATTTCAATCTAAGCCTCGCCGCGCTCGAATCAGGCGACGCCTCCGAAGCGCTGCTCGCTTCCGAAAACGCCGTCCAGCTCCAGCCGTCCAATGACGATGCGCGCCAAAACTTCGCCACGGCCCTGCAACGAGGCGGCTTTCCCGTGGATGCCGCGGTGGAATATGAGAAACTCTCGGCCCACCGCCCCAAGGACGTCCCCCTGCACCTGACCCTCGCCAGCCTCTACGCCCGCGAATTGATCGAGCCCGACAAGGCTCGACCTCACTACGAAAAAGTGATCGATCTCAATCCGCAGCACCCCAAGGCGGACGCGATCCGAGCGTGGCTGGCGGGTACGAGGTAAAAGGAGGTCGCGAAGCGTCTGGAGTGCGGTTGCGTAGGTTTGACAAAGCTACCGCTTTGGAAGTGTTTAGATGTTGCCCGGCAGGAAACTCCGAATCAAGGCGTGGGAAGGATTTCAACGGCTTTTTCCGGTGTTTTCAGCAGCTCCTCAATGGTTTCCGCGGGCAGACCGCTTTCGCGGATGCGCTTCGCGGCGATCTCCGGTTCTTCGGCGAGCCAGCGACTGGACACCGTGCGCAGCGAAGAGTTCGGGTCGTTCGGATCGGGGTACCTCATGGCCCAGGTCCAGGCGAGGGCTGGATCGCTGTTCACCGCTTCTTCCACGAAGCGCTTGACCAGGATTTCCCGATATTCCCCTTCTGGCTGAGCCGTCAGCCAAGCGGCGGCGGAAGCCGCATCGTCCCGTGCCCAAGCGCCGCTCAACTCCAAGCCAGCCGATTGTTTGGTGGCTCCCTCGGGAAGGTTAGCCCACCAGGAAGCCACCTTGCCTACATCCAGTTGAGCTGAACTGCTGATGACCCCGCCGAGGGCTCCAGTTTGTTCCGCCTCAGGCAATTGAAGCAGACGAGCCAACGCAGCGTCGGGATCGCGCTCCGCCATCGCATTGAGCGCGGCGCTGATGCCGTTTTCACGCCGCGAGCCAGCCGGCAATTCACTGGCCAGTGCCAATGCTTCGTCGGGATCATGCTGGGCGCGGACCTGAATCAAGCTGTCCATGGCTTGGTCTCGAACACTTCCTTCGGGAAGTTTATCGACAAATTGGCGCGCCTCCGTGGGATTGGCCTGAGCCAGTTGATTCACCACCGCACTCGTAACGGACGCAGGAATGGAAGCCGGATCCTGCTTTCCGTAATAGGCCAAAGCTCCCACTGGATCGTCGTTCAGATATTGGTTGATCGCCTGCGTGAAAGCCTCATCCCTAGACCGGCCTGCGGGCAGTTTCTCACTCCAGGCCAGGGCTGCCTCCGGATCCTGACGAGACCAGGAAGAGGCGATGCGCGTGAGATCATTGGCGTTGGAATGCAGCGATGTGGCGAACTCCGCCGCCTTCTCCGGCGCAAAATCGGCCAGGGTAATTACGAGCTCTGCTTGGGTGCGAGCCGGTAGGGCGGACGATCCCGCTTTCCCTAGCCAGTCGAAAACCGCCGCCGGATCACTTTCTGCCCAATTGCGCGCGATGTTCTGCAATAGATCATTGCGTTCGCGGGCTGCTGGCAGCCCCATCGCAAAATCGGCCGCCCCCGCCGGATCGGTGCGCGCCCAGCCATTCACCACCCCATTCAACGCCTGCGACCGGCCTTCGCCTAGGGGCAAACTCGCCGCTAGTTTAGCCGCTTCTACTTTCGAAGTGGCGGCGTACGCCTCGAAGATCTGGTTTACCGGATAGCTCCATTGGTCAGACACGTGGATGCCAGCAATCGCAGCGGCAGCCGTGGCCGGATCGGTTTTGGATAGGAGGTGCGCATAGGCCAACTGCCCCATCGGCTTTAGTTTCGGATCCGTTTGCGCTTCGCTCCAGGCTCGCACCACCGCCAGATCTTCGCAACCCGACAAGATCATCGAGAGCGCCCGTTCGCGGATGTTGCCGCTGGGCAGGGCCTCGGCCAACCTTAACGCTTCCGCTGGGTGATCCCCCTGCAAGCGTCCGAGCGCGGCAACAACGACTTCCGAACTGCTGCCGGGTTTGAGATTCGCCCGCATCCACGCTTCAACCGCACCGGGTTCCTGGCGCATCCATTGTTCGAGGACCCGCTGCTCCGCTTCGGAACCTTCGGCCCGTCCTCCCCGTTCTTTACGGGCCTCTTCCAGGGCCTCCACCGGCGAGGTCTTGGCCAATTCCTCGAGGATATCCGCGCGCAGAGACGCTCGCTCACCCAGCGCGACCAGCGAAAGCTCCTTCAATGCCCGGTGCGGATCCTTTTCGGCCACAGCGGCAATAATCGCATGCCCCAGGTCGTCTTTCTTCGTTCCTGTGGCTAGCTTGGCAAGCCAGTTCAATGCTTCAGTCGGACTTTGGCGTCCCCAGGCGGCGGCGGCCTCCGTGGCCAAGTTATCGTAAAGGACCGATTTCGGCTGTCCCATGGCGTAAGCCAAGACCGCCCGAGGCGCGGATTCCGCCCATCGGGAGAGCAATGGAAATTGGAATTCACTCCATTCGCTTCGATTAAGAACCCGATCCGCCACCTGCACCGCTTCGACGACGAACTTTAATGGCACGGCCGCCCCTAGTTCGTTCAACCGCCTGGCTTTCAGGTTACTGTGCAGTGTTTTGGCAGCCTTGAGTTTGGCTTCCAAGTCCGCCAAGTCGAAGTCTCCCCTGGATTTGTTGGTAGGGATTCTTTCGGTGACGGCATGGGCGGAGAAGTCCGCCCGGTCCCCAGGCAATTCACCTACGGCGACCGTGACCAACGGTTTGCTCCGGTGACCGACGACATAGCCGACAGCCAATCCGGCGGCAGCCATCAGGACGTATCCCGTTTTGATCATCCGCGACTCACCCATAGGCCCTCCGACTCACAATCTATCTCCTGGCGGACTACCCTGAAGAAGTCCGCCCTCCATTGCGGCAACCTTCGCGGGAGATGAGGCCGGACGCAACCCGAGTGTGGGCGGGGAATCGCGGAATTGTTGGGACCTTCAGTCCGGTGCGCCCAATAACTTGTGGGTAACGTGCGACACCGGAATTGAACTCAATCTCCGAAATGGACCCGTTGCGGCTGGGTGACGATTGGATTTCCGACATCCAATACAAAGCCGAAATTGGGCCCTAGTCCCCACAGCAAATAATCCTCATCCAAGGCAAATATGGCGCCGTTATTCGCGCTGGACATCACCGATAGCCACCGGTGACTGCCCGGCACTCGAATTGGTACCGCGCTGAATTCAGTCCGACCGTCAGGGCGCAAATTGCCCCAGACCCACAGCGAGCGATCCTCACGAATAGCGGCTGCCCACCCGGGCCCCGACGCCACACTCACCCAGTCGGTGTCTTTGCCCACCTGAGTGGGCGGAATTCCGTTAGTGAATGTACCGGACGCCAAATGTCCCCAAATCCACAAAGTGCCATTCGGTCGAATTCCCAAACTGTGAAAGCGTCCGGTGCTGACCGCCTTCCATGGATTGCTATCAATTAGATGTAGTGGCAGGCTAGGTGCGCCACTAGTGTCCAAAACCCCGCCGGAGTTGTCGCCACCACCCCACAGGCTTCCATCCTGTTTCAGCAACAACCCGTGTACCCCAAGCATACTCAATGAAGCCCAATCCTTATCTGTCCCAAACTGAGTGGGAACCTTCGGTGCATCGGCAGAACTTATCCATTGTTGGCCACTGCCACCCCAGACCCAGAGACTGCCATCCACTTGAATCCCGGCTGAAACCGATTGGCTGACCTGCACCATTCTCCATGAGGCAGAACCAATTTTAGTCAGTTTTTGGACCTCAACATCGGATTCGCCGGTGCCAAGAATATCCGCATAATTCCATCCGCTGCCCCAGAGAGAACCATCGACGGCGACGGCCAATAGTCCACCCAAACCTCCCGAAAGATGACTCCAGACACGGTTGGTATCGAACGAAACAAACGCGGGGCTGGGATTTGTTCGGACCCAAAGAGATCCGTCCAGAGAGATTGCCGCATTGCCCAAATCGAACGCCATACCTTTCCAATGGTTCGGTGGATTCGCCGGGGTGAACCCCAACACCAATGGACCGAAAGGAGCCGTTCCCCATTGGTAAACATGGTGCTCCTTGTCTTCTGCAGTCACGTGCCGGATGCCTGTGGCAATCTCAACCCATTGGTGGCTTGGTGCGATAGTGGTCAGCGCCGGATAAGATCCGCCAACTTCTGTTCCAAGCCCCAATTCACCGTTGTAGAAACGCCCGGCAGCCCGAACAGTCCCATCGGTCCTCAGTCCTAAATATCCGCCAAGGTATATGCCACTGGCGGCAATCCATCTATTGACATCAGCGATTGCAGTGGGTTGCCGAGGTGGATTGTGGAAATCGAAATGCGTGTCATAGGGTGCGCCAACAATCCACGCACCTCCGGAACCGTCAATGGAAAGCACATAGTAGGAATCGAAAAGAATTTCGACCACTCCCTGTGTGGCAATTGCCCCGCCAAAAGGAGTATTATTGATGGGAGGATCGGCAACTGCCCTAAAAAACTCTTGCGAGCTGGGCCAAGTAGTCAACCCAGGATTCGGCAGGTATCCCCACCCGTAGGCTTTGCCATCAGACGCGATCCCGGCGCTTCCATTGGCCGCGCCAAACAATGAGAACCAATCCCGACGCGTCCCTATTTGTCGAACACCAAACTGGTGGTCACCGGGCAGGACTTGGTCGAAGTTCGTGGCAAAAGCCTTCTTCGACAGGTCCCCAAACATCCACGCCGTTCCATCGTCACGCCGGGCGAGGTTGTGATAATCCGAAGTCGCGAGGTGAGTGAACCGGCCGGCCAATCCTTCCACCGGTATAGGATGATCGATGGCATCAAGATTACCCGGGGTGAGTTGTTGGACTTCGTTGTCACCCCAAACCAAGATTTCGCCCTCGCGGGTGATTCCGGCGGAGTGATTTCCCTTTGCAACCACTTCCACCCAGTTGGTGCCTTCGCCCACTCGAACCGGCGTCTCGTGGTCTTCAAAACCGCCGATTCCCAATTGGCCATGTTCGTTGCGGCCCCATGCCCATAGCGATCCGTCGGGCCGGATCGACAGGTTATGCCCATCACCCACGGCCAACCGACGCTTGCGGGCTTCCAATAAAATCGGTGTGGGTTCTGTGCGAGTATCGGCCATGTTATTAGCCAATTGCCCCACCTCGCCACGACCCACACCGAGTACCCGACCATCCTTGGTGCGAACCAGCATCCACCCAAAGCCCGCGACCGCCGCGTTGACCGGCGGGAGATTGCCAACCTGGGTCGGGAGATAAACAGGTGAGCCTGAAGTGATCCCGTTCGCGGCAATATTGTTCGTTCCCCACGCGTATAGATCTCCCCAGACGTTCCAGGCAAAAACCTCGCCGGTACTGGAGGCTATGCCAGCCCAGTCCTTTCGGTTGCTGATGCGTACTGGCGTCAATCGATCTTCCTGTGTCCCATCACCCACCTGCCCGAAACGATTGCCACCCCACGCCCATAAGGTCCCGTCGTGCTGGCGTCCAATGACAAAACTGACATTGCTTTGCGAACTGGCTTTCACCGCCGGCACGGATCCAATGATAACCTCCGTCCACTGATTCGTTCCCACTTGTCTGGGGCTCGGACGCAATCGCCGATCACCCAGCCCCAATTCCCCGCCGTAGTTTTGCCCCCACATCCATAAAGAACCATCCTGACGAATACCCGCCGACACCACGCCATTGGCGCTGATGGAGACCCAATCGCGGTTCGTGCCCACCCGTTGTGGAATACTGGTGGAAAGGGCATCCAGAAACAGGAGATTGGTGGTGTCCAGGTCTTTGATATTTGTCACCACGCCCATTTGTCCAAAGCGATTGGCGCCCCAGGCCCAAAGCGCCCCGTCGCGGTCCAACGCCAGCGTGTGAGTCTGGGCTACGGCCACCATCGCCCAATTCGTACCGCCCACGAGGGTCGATACTTTGCCATTCTCAGAACCGCCAGCGGTCCATTGCCAGATTCTGCCATCGGCCTGGACGCCCATTTCATGCACGGTCAATCCGGTGCCTGAAGCATCACGCAAGACCGGCTGGATCGAGAGATTCTGCCAACGATTCGTGAGACCGATTCGTTGTGGGAGCAATCGGGTGACATTGGTTCCATCGCCCAATTGTCCGAGTTTGTTGGTCCCCCAACCCAACAGGGTTCCATTTTCCAGCAATGCGAACGCGTAATCCGGTCCGGCGAAGATTCTGGGCCACGCAGACCCGGGTTCGGCGGTTTGGCCCGCCTTTTCGCGTTGATACTGTTCCAGCAGAGTTACTCCATATATTCCGACCTTTCCGCCATCCGTTCCATCCAATGGGTTCAAGCCCAGTCGATCGGCATTCTGGAGTTCATAGGCGTCATCGATGCCATCCCGATCCGTGTCGTCCGGCTGCGTTAGAAGTTGACTGCGGATTTGGAAGTACCCTTCGGCTGAACCCGCAGGGACCGTGAATTCCCTGCGTCCATTCATCAGTGAGGACGGCAGCGTCATGGCAACGGGAGCAAAGGCTGAGGTCAATGAAGTGCCTGCCCACAACGAGTAGTAGCTGGTCGGATCGGTGCGGATGCCAACCGTCAAATGCTGATTGGTATAAACAAGGTCACTGACCACGGAGTCGGCGGACGCGCGGCACGCGCCCAGCCGCCAGCCAAGCAGGAACGCCAACAGCGCCAATGCCCTCCACCTTTGTCCGAATCCCCCTCGTTGCAGACCTCCCAATGAAAACAATCCCGATAACACGATGCCGACCCTGATGACACAGGCGCGGCTATTACGCAAGGTGGAATCGCAAGGATATTGATTACAGGGCGCAACTTAAAGCCGCGCCCACACGGCAAAGGAGCGATTTAGACCGGCTGGACCGAGTGCCACCTACGAAGTCAGCTCCTCCGTTTTGCTTCGGCACGCCTGTCGCGCCGGCCAAGCCCGGGAGGACGAGGCTCCCGACGAGCCTTAACTAGCGGTGAGCGGCTTCGGGTACAATTATAACACGTCCCAACGGAGTATCACGTGCCAAGCTCGGACGCCTTTGACTTCGATTTGTCTGCTCTTCCTCCAGAACGACGCTTCTCACCGATAGCAGGGCTCGACGGAGTCTCTCCCTCCCGGGCTTTTGACGGCCTCACGGTTCGCTCAAACCGACGACGATCACTTTGATTTCGAGCAACATCAAATTGAAATACTAATTATAGTCGTCTACGTTTTCCTGGCGATCACCACCACATTATCGGCCAGATGCGCTATTGCCAGAAGCCCTTCCACCCCCTGATAAGCCCAACGCAACGGGGTCCAGCGACGATCGGCTTTCAAGGCATTCGTCTTCGCCAAAAGCCGGGCGCGGTTTTCGTCGCTGGCCAACTCTTCGTGCCCCCGCCAGTCCTGCCATAGGACCACAGGATTGAAGTGCGTCCACCGGGTGTCCATGACCCGCATCCCCGGGAGCTTCGCGAACAAGGCCCGCAACGTGGCCCCGGAGAAATAGTTCAGGTGCTGGGGGAGTATATATCTATATTTTACCCCGAGGCAGCGAATGGCCAGGGAATCCACGTTGGGCACCAGCGCGATGCAGATCCCTCCTGGCTTGAGCGCCCGGGAAGCGATGGTCAGCAATGCGGCGGGATCGGGCAAATGTTCCAGCACCGCCCAAAAGGTCACGGCGTCGAACAGAGGCTGTCCTGGCAGGGTGACCGCCAAGTCTCCCCGCAGGATGGGGATTCCCAGCCCTTCCGCATGATCCAGGGCGGGGCCGGCAATATCCGAGCCCACCACCTCGTAGTCGCCGGGGTGGGCCTGGGATAACTGGTGAAGAAAGCCACCCGTGCCGCAGCCAATATCGAGGATCCGGCCCCGGGGACAGAACTCGCGCAGGAGTCGAATCTCCCGCCGATAACGCACCGGCGAATGATCCCCCCGGAGCTTGTCCGGCGAGAGGTAAAATTCCGCTCCGGTGTTTTCGTAGAAGGTTCCGTCCCGAAACTCAGCGGCCGGCGACCCTTCAAAAACCAGGCTGCAACGAGCGCAACACACGAGGCGCATCGCGCCTTTCCGGCCCCAATCCGCCGCCTGGGTCGAGCCACAAATCGGGCAAGGTCGTCGCACGCCACCATCCATGGGCGCAAAGTATTGTCGGGAGCCAACCCCTTCGCCAGACATCGTTTAGAACGAGCGAAAGTCCCGCAATCAAATACCGCCCCGCACTGTTGTCCCAGCATATCCTAACAACCTCCGACACTATTGGCTGGTTTCCCGAGTCCCGATTTCGGACATTAGTGTCCGTGAGATCGAAGACACCCTTCCTGCTGCTCCTCTTCGTTGGTTGGTTTGGTTTGTTTGAAGTTCCAGCGCTGGCCGAACACCGCGCCACTCGGTTGGGCTATCCCTCGACCCGGTTCGCCAAACCCTTGTCCACACCCGAGGATCTCCGGGACCGGTTTCGCGATCCCAAGTTGCGTCCAGACATCGCCTGGGTGCTCCGCGATTGGGGTTGGCAGGGCAATCTCGACGATCTCTACCGGGCGGCGGAATCCGCGCCCATTGCTGATATCAAGATTCCCATTGGCGGGCGCATGCCTTTCATGACCACTCGCCGCGATGGCAAGCCGGTCGTTCTCAAGGACGTCCTGTGGGTCGGTTCGGAACCGGTTCCCGCTTACGCTTTCAATTTCGTTTCCAACGGCCGCCGCTATCGCTGCGTCACCCCCAAGCCTTGCAGCAACTTCTACGTCGAGGATCTCGGACCGGACAAGCCCACATTGAAGCTCGTCAAATCCGCGCCCACTGACTCCAACCTTTGTGAGCCCTACGAGGTGGTCTTGCGGGTGACGAATCCCAGTCCCCTGCCGGCCACGGACGTCAAAGTGGTGGACGCCCTCCCGCCGGGCACCAAGACCATTGATGGCCAAACCTCACTCAGCCTGGATGCCGGAACGCTGCAACCGGGCACGGGCGTGGAGTTCCGCTTCAAGATCGTTCCATCGGCGGCCACGATCTATACGAATATCGCCCAGGCGACCTGCGCCGAAGGCATCACTGCTGACGCTTCGGCCGTAACCTCGGTTCACGCTCCCAAGCTGACCCTGGAGTGCAATGCGCCCGGCCAGGTCATCGCCCGGCGTCCTGCCCAGCTCTGCCTGGTGGTTTCCAATACCGGGGATGCACCCGAGCCGGAAGCTACGATTTCCCTGCCCATCCCTGCGGGCACCACCGTCACCAATCCGACCGAAGGTGGCGTGGTTACCGACAGTGCCATTACCTGGGTCATCCATAACTTGGCGGCCGGAGCCAGCCAGAAGCTGTGCGCCTCGTTCACCAAGCCGGAACTGGTGGAGATGTCGTTTGCACCCACCCTGCAGGCCCGCTGTTCGCCACCGGTTCAATCGCAATGCCTGACCAAGGTAGTCGGCGTTCCTGGTGTTCTCATGGAAGTCGTTGATCTACAGGATCCCGTCCAGGTGGGTGAACAGGTGACCTACGACATCAAGATCACCAATCAAGGCTACATCCCCATTACCAACACACAAATCACCTGTATTTTACCCGAGAGCCAGGAGTTCATCTCTGCCAGTGGCGTCACGGAGAGTCATCTGGAAGGGCGAAACCTGATCATGCAAACCGTGCCGACGTTTGCCCCGAAAGCGGTCCTCTCCTGGCAGGTGACCATCCGGGCCAAGAAAGAGGATGACGCGCGCTTCAATGTCGAACTGCGCGCCGACCAATATGAGCAGCCCATCCACGAAAACGAATCGACCCGGCAATACTGAGTTTTCTCCAGATTACCACCAACCATTGCTGCCACGACCGATGGTGGTGGCCTTCCTGCGTTGGTGCGGCCGGATACTGTTCCTCTCGGCGCTGCTCTTTCAAAGGGCCGCCCAGACTGAGGCGCCGGAAATCGCTGACGCAGACATCGCCGCCGCCGCCCGGCTGCAGGCCATGGATTTTACCGACGCGGAGCGCCTACAGATGCCCGCCGTCATACAGGAGCGGCTGAAGGAAGTTGAAGAACTCCGGCGTCACACGTTTCCCAATTCGTTGGTCCCAGCGCTCTATTTCGATCCCCTGCCGCCCGGCTTCAAGGTCCCGTCCAATCAGCAGAAATTCCGGTGGAGCCCGCCGCGCCGGATCCAGCGTCCGGCCAAAGACGAAGACCTCGCCTACCTCCCGGTGGCTCAACTAGCCGCGTTGGTGCGGGCACGGTTGGTAACGTCCCAAGAACTCACGCGCCTTTCGTTGGAACGCCTCAAGCGATACGGCCCATCCCTTCACTGCGTTGTTACGCTCACTGAGGAGCGCGCCCTGGAGTCGGCGCGCCGTGCCGACGCTGAGATCAAACTAGGCCACTGGAAGGGGCCTTTGCATGGCATTCCCTATGGGGCCAAGGATTTGCTATCCACGAAGGGCACCCGCACCACCTGGGGGGCACCGCCGTTTACGAACCAGATGATCGACACCGACGCGACCGTCATCCGCAAACTCGATGAAGCAGGGGCGGTACTGGTGGCCAAATTGAGTCTGGGCGAACTCGCCATGGGTGACGTGTGGTTCGGTGGCTTGACGCGGAATCCGTGGCATCCCGATAAAGGATCGAGCGGTTCTTCCGCCGGTTCCGCGTCGTCAGTGGCTGCGGGCCTGGTGCCCTTCGCGATCGGTTCGGAAACGTTGGGATCCATCGTGTCACCTTCGACCCGCTGTAGCGTCACCGGGCTCAGACCCACGTTTGGCCGGGTGAGCCGGGCTGGGGCCATGACCCTTTGCTGGTCCATGGATAAACTCGGACCGATTGCCCGTACCGCGGAAGACTGTGCCCTGGTGTTCGAAGCAATCCGAGGCCCAGATGGGCTTGATCGCACGGTCATCGAGGCCGGATTCCCGTATCCACTCAAACGGCCCCTCAAAACCTTGCGTGTGGGCTATCTTCAGGACGCCTTCGAGCGGGACAAGCCTACCCAGACCAACAACCAGACATCGTTCGACACCCTTCGTGCCCTCGGGATCGAGCTGAAACCGGTCAAACTGCCGGATTACCAGCCAGACATGTTCCAGTTGATCCTGGCTTCCGAGGCCGCCGCCGCCTTTGACGAACTTACCCGGAATCACCAGGACCGCCAACTGGTGCAGCAGGAAAACTATAGCTGGCCGAACACCTTCCGCACCGCGCGCTTCATCAGCGCCGTGGATTATATCCAGGCCAACCGTGTGCGAACACAGTTGATCGCGGACATGGATCGTTTCTTCCAGGACGTGGATGTACTTGTGGCGCCACCGTTCCGGGGACGAATTTTGGCTCTAAGCAATTTCACGGGTCATCCCACCGTGGTCATTCCCAACTCTGACCAGGGGACCGGTGTGGAATCGAGCCTTACATTAGTGGGTCGCCTGTTCGGCGAAGCGGAAATACTCGCTGTGGCCGAGGCCTTCCAGTCCGCCACACCGTGGAACAAACTGCGCCCCGATCTTTCAAAACTGGCCGGCGCGCCTTGAGGCCAGCTTCGTTGGCATCTATTTATTTTCAATTCCCCTGGGCGATCGCGCGATAGCCGTGCGCTGGAATGGAGAGCCCGGTCCACTCGACGCGCCCCTGTTTCAACAGGGGCGACCAGCCTTTGAAACTCTTCAGTTCCAGGGATTCAGGCGCTACGGAGACATCGCTGTCGGAAGCATTGAACACCGCAATGACCGAAGTGCCGCCCAGGTTGCGTCGAAACGCAAAAATCCGCGTGGCATTTTCCGTCAGCAGCACCTTGAAATCACCGCGTCGCAAGGCCGCGTGCCGCTTCCGCAAAGCCACGAGTTCCTGATAGAAACGGAATTGTTCCAGATCCGGTGCAACCTTGTCCACCGGGCGGTTCAACCCCAAGGGGTGGGCCTGCTCATCGTCATACTTCAGGTCGGGCCAGAGCATGGGCTTGCGGCAGTCCGGGTCGTCCGCTCCCCACATCCCCACCTCGTCGCCGTAATAAATATAGGGGGCGCCGGGAGCGAGAAACTGGAACGCCACCATCTGCCGCCAGCGTTGGATCTCCCCGCTGTTCGGCTTCCGGACGAGATACGATCCATCCTTCTGGGCATTGGCCCCATGATCCTGGCGCAATTTGGGATTCACCACCGCCGACCCGATACGCGCCGTGTCATGCGATCCAAAGAGGTTTTGCAACCCAAGCACCCGGGAATATCCGTAGTCCGCGACCATGCTTTCGAGAAGCTTGCTGAATTCCGTCGCGGCGATGGGCTCCGGTTGGTTGAAATACTGGAACACTGCGTCACCAAAACGGTAGTTCATGACCCCATCGAATGCCTTATCCAACCACGGTTTGGCGTTGCGAAAACGGCATTGATCGAAGTTCTCCCACCAGATCTCCCCAGTGATATAGGCATGTGGGTTGACCTGCTTGACCCAGGATCGGAAATGCTCGTGGAATCCCATGGGGATTTCCGCCGCGACATCCAGCCGCCAGCCATCAATGCCGTCCGCAGGATTGCCATCGCCGTTCGGATCCATCCATCGGCGAACCACCGCGTGCAAATGCTCCTCCACGTCTGGATAGAGGCCCTTTTCGTCACGGGCGAACTCGGGCAGATCCTGGATGCCGTACCATCCCTTATAGGAAAACTCATCCTTTGGCGTGGTGGGATCGTCCCAGCGCTGGATGGTGTACCATTTCGCGAAGCGGCTGGTGGGGCCCTCCTTGCGCGCCCGTTGCAGCGCCCAGAAAGGAATACCGGTATGATTAAAGACCCCGTCGATGATCACGTGCATCCCCCGCCGGTGCGCCTCCGCCACGAGTTTGAGGAATAGCTTGTCCGCGGCTGTCCATTGCCAGGTCTTGGGGTCCGCCGGATCCTCCCTCGCAAACAGCGCCAGGTCACCCACCGGATCGGGCCCGAAGAAGCGGTCCACATGGTGGTACATCGAAGCCCCATATTTATGTAATGAAGGGGATTCGAAGATGGGATTCAGATACAGCGCGTTGACGCCCAATTGTTTCAGGTAATCCAGCTTGTCGATGATGCCCTGAAGGTCGCCGCCGTACCGCCGGAGCTGCATGTTTTTGTTCATGCCCAACTTCCCGGCCTTTTCCCACGGTTGGAGAGCATACCAATCGGACGTCCAAGGCATGACGCTCCAACTGGCGGGCACCTCGTAGGGCCACGTACCCGCCAGACTGGCAGGGGTCGGATCGTTGGCCCGATCGCCGTTGCGGAAGCGTTCGGGAAAGATCTGGTACCAAATCGCATCCTCAAACCATTCCGGTGCCGATTCGGCGAAAAGCCGGGCTTCTGGCGCCAAGGCCATTGCCAGCAGTGCCCCAACGACAAGGGTCCGCACTCGTTTTATCCAGCCCATGATGCGTCGCACGCTAACAGGCGGGGCCGGGTGGGCAAGTGCCGTGATAGGATTCGCTATGCGCTCAAGCCCACGCGAAGCGTCTTGGAGTGCGGTGGCAGAGCGCAGCGACGACACCGCTTTGGTGAGTGGTGTCGCCTCAAATCATAGCGCTTCGTTATCGAAGTCCCTCGGCACACCAAAGCG
>DATJII010000187.1:0-21399 GCA_035493435.1 Candidatus Limnocylindria bacterium
CAACCCGCTATAACACCGGACCCCGATCCGCTCCCCAAAAGCGCGCCGGTAGTGGCGCCTGACCCTTTGGCGGACCTCCGGCGGGAACTCGCCCAGATACGCGCCCAACTCGGCCAGCGCCAGCCGGAACCATCCTCCTACACGGCACCTCTTTCGACACCCGCCCAAATATCGACAGCTCCAACGTTTCCCCCGGTTTCCATATCGCCTGAAGCGATAGGAAGCTCGACGGAGCGATATCCCGGCGAGTGGAGAGTGGGCCCGATGCTGGAGGCCAGCGGAATCCTTCCCGTCTACGCCCAGCGGATCGTGGAACGCCTATGTGAAAACTACGGCGAGCATCCACCTGTCAGTATGGCGGAGGAACTGGAACTCACCGCCCGAACCTTGCGTGGCGAGTGGAATGTGCCCGCCACGCCCGCCCCTGGTGCCGCGAAGGCCCACGTCTTCGTTGGCCCCACAGCCACCGGGAAAACCACCTTTCTTTCCAAATGGCTGGCGCGGGCTGTATTGCTGGAAGGCCAGGCCGCCTCCGTCTGGCGTATCGATGGGCGAACCTCCAACACCGCTCAGTCGCTCAGTGTTTACGGCGAGATACTCGGGGTCCCGGTGGAGCGATTCATTCCAGCCGACGGCTACCGCGAGCCTAGCGAGCTCCTTTTCATCGATCTGCCGGGCGTTTCCTGGAATGAGGCCGAGGCCATGGCCGACCTCAAGGAACGCATCCGCAGCCTCGGGCCGGTTCAGATTCACCTGGTGCTGAACCTGGCGTACGAGACTCCGGTATTGCTGGCGCAAGCCCGCGCCTTTTCGATTTTACCGATCCAAGATCTCGTCCTGACCCACCTTGACGAGGAGCCTCGCTGGCAAAAAGCGTGGAACCTGGTACTCGGCACAAATTTCTCCCTTGGTTTTTTAGGCATAGGGCAAAATGTTCCGGGTGAGTGGTTTCAGGCCACTCCGGACCGAATTCTAATGCGCCCGCTATCAAAGAGTTAGCTCACTTTCGGCCCCCTCCGAAAAAGTCTGTTTAAAAGCTGGCAAGACGGCTGCTTGTAGGCCTGCGGGTGAATGAAGAAACTGATGATTCTCGGGGCGATGTTGGGGTTCCTAATCGGAGCAACCTTCGGCATTTTACAAGAATGCAGTTGGCCTGCAGTCCTCTGGCGGTCGTCGGTAGCGGCGGCGGCAGCCGGACTACTCCTACGGTGGTGGGGCAAGCTTTGGATATCCGGACTCCGCGCCGCCTACGCCGCAAAGAACGCGGCTGCCATCGCCCAAGCAGTACCCGCCGACACCAAGGCCGCGACGCCACCCGCACCGGCCACCTTCAACCGCAAAAAATAACTCCGTGACCCTTTATGCCTGCCCTCGCCAGCTCAATCTCCGGCCGACCGGATAGAAAGGCCCGAATGAATAGTCCCTATGACCGCTACAAAGGCCTTAAGCCTGGCAGCCAGATCGAAGAGGAATTGGTTCAGGAGCACCTTCCGTTGGTCAAGAACGTCGTCGGACGACTGGCCATGAGCCTGCCGCCCCACGTCGATTCAGAAGATCTCTATAGCGCGGGCCTGGTGGGATTGCTCAATGCGGTCCGCAATTTCGACCCCGAGGGTGGCAGCTCCTTCGAAAGTTACGCCCGGGTACGTATCCGTGGCGCCATCTTTGACGAGTTGCGCCGGCTCGATTGGGTGCCCCGCTCCATCCACGACAAAGCCCGCAAGGTCCAGACGATCATGCAGCGGCTCGAACAGGTGAAGGGTGAGTTGCCGACCGATTCCGAAATGGCCCACGCCTTGGGCATTACGGAAAACGAATATGAAGAACTGATGGCCGAAATCAGGCCCGCCACCTTCGTCTGCCTCGATGCCGTCCACGGCGGGGAGGAAGGCGGCGACGGTTCCCTGCACGAAACCATCACCGACGAATCGCAGGAAGACCCGGTGGCGGCCGCCTCGCGGCGCGAAATCGCGGCCGTCATCGAAAAGCGGCTCGAATCCCTGCCGGAAATGCAGCGAAAAGTGCTCGCCCTCTATTATTTTGAAGACATGCGCCTGCGCGAAATCGCGGAAATCTTCGGGGTCACCGAATCGCGCATTTGCCAGATACACTCGCAAGCGATCCTGGCCTTGCGTAATTATCTCCAGCGTTTCCCCTCGGTCGCCGACTGATCCCTCCCCAACTCCGTCCGCCCCTTTGCCATCATGCTAGTCCTTATTGGCGCCTTCATAGTCACTGCCTCCGTCATCGGCGGATTCATGTTCGCCGGAGGCAGTCCTGCCGCGCTGATCCAACCCTCCGAATTTATAGTCATCTGCGGCGCCGCCGCGGGCGCCTTGGTGATCATGGCGCCGATGAGCGTGCTGAAGGCCTTGATGAACCAGATGCTGGCGACCCTGAAGGGATCCCCGGTTAGCAAGGGCGCCTATGAGGAGATGTTCAAGGCGCTGTATGAACTATTCATGCTTGGACGCCGCAACGGAATGATCGCCTTGGAGCCACACGTCGTGGACCCGCACACCAGCACGATTCTTCAAAAATATCCCGCCTTCTCAAACAACCACCACGCCGTGCAACTGCTCGTGGGAGCGTTGCGGCCACTCATCGACGGCAAGGTCAAGCCCGAGCAATTGCAAACCCTGGTCCAAGTCGAACTGGACACGATGGAGGAAGAGCATCATCGGCCGATAGAGGTGCTCACCAAAACCGCCGACGCCATGCCCGGCTTCGGCATTGTCGCCGCGGTGTTGGGCATTGTTATAACGATGGGTGCGATTAATGGTCCGATTGAAGAGATTGGACACCACGTCGCCGCCGCGTTGGTTGGTACTTTTCTAGGTATTTTGATTTCGTACGGCTTCCTGAATCCGCTGGTGGTGACCATGACGCTGAATGGCCAGGACGAGATGGGCTATTTCAAGGCGTTGACCACAGCGGTCGTCGGCTTTGCCAACGGCATGGCGCCCATCATGGCGGTGGAGGTCGCACGCCGCGGCCTGCCAGGGGATCTAAAGCCTACCGCCGACGAACTCGAAAACATGCTCAAAGGCATCGGCAAGTAACCACTGATATCTCATGGCCAAGAAAAAACATGGACACCACGGTGGTGCTTGGAAAGTCGCCTACGCTGACTTCGTCACGGCGATGATGGCGTTGTTCCTGGTTCTCTGGCTCACCTCACAAGACCAGAAGATCAAGGACGCCATCGCCCGATCATTTCGCAATCCCTTCACTTCCCTGACGAAGGAATCGACTGGCATCATCTCCAACAAGGAAATGCAGGCCGTCAAAACCACCAGCGGCAACTTCGACTCCTCGTCCGTGATCGAACTGAATATATTGCGCAAGCTGGCGGAAGACATTCTCAAGGTTCTCCAAAGCAATCCGGAATCGCCCGACGACAGCGCCATGAAGCTGGACATCAGCCCGGACGGGCTCCGGTTGAGCCTCTATGATCGCAATCGCAAGCCGCTTTTCGAAAAAGGCTCCTCCAAGTTGACTCCTTATGGCGAGTGGGTGTTTACCACGCTGGCCTGGCAGGTCGCCCGCTTTACCAACACGTTTACGGTCGAGCTGGAAGGTCACACCGAGGCTGGCTCAGTCCCCTCCGTGGAAGGCATGGACAACTGGGATCTGACCACGGACCGGGCGAATATCACCCGGCGGCTGTTGGCGCGGCACGATGTCGAGCCCTGGCAAATCAGGCGGGTGGCGGGCTTTGCCGACACCCAGCCGCTACCGGATATGGATGTTTCGGACGAACGCAATCGGCGTGTCACGGTTTTGCTGAAAATCAACGACGCCAAGAAACAGAATTAACCTATGGCCTCTGGATTCATACCGCTATTTCGTGATCGGACCGGACAAGGCGGCCCCGGCTCAACGACCGCCAAGCCAGGCCTGAATTTCCGGCCGTTCTCTCCCGCCACCGCTCCCAGCCCCACCCCGATACACTATCCGGAACCTGTGGCCATTCACCCGGCAGTCAGTGCCCCATCGCATGGAGACCCGGCGACCAGCACCCAAACGATGACTCCGGTGATCACCGCTCGCAAACAAGGCGACCGGATCACCCACTTGATTGTGCGATGCCCTTGCGGTTGCGTGACCGAGATCGAATGCGTCTATTGAGCCGGTTGGCCCAAGCTCAGATATAGAACATTCGCCCTGGGGATTCGCCCATTTCCACCAACTGGGCGAAGTTGATCCGATTCACTTCATTTTCGAGGACGGCGGCGACTTTTTTCCAAGCCTCTCGTAATTCGGGGGGGCATGACATGTCTCGCACGGCCGGGGGATCGAGCACTTCTGCCTGCACCGCCCGGACCACGTCCCCCAATGTCACCTCCGCCGGTGGCCGTGCGAGCAGATATCCGCCTTCCTTCCCCCGCAGGCTCCGGACGATTCGCGCCGATTTCAACTCGATCAGGATCTGGACGAGATAATTCAGGGGAATGGAGTTCTCCTGCGCAATCTCTTCCGTGCGAACCGGATGGAGACGCCCGTAACGGCGCGCGAGGAACAGAACGGCGCGGGCCGCGTAATCACTTTTTACCGACAGCTTCAACGCGTCTATCGTGGAGAAAATGGGCCGCGCATCAAGGCTGGGAAAATACTGCTTCCCGCCTTGTTCGCTTCCCCACCGTGTGTTTTCTTCAAGGACGTGAAACGCAACTCCCTCAACTGGGCGCTCGGGCTCACCGCCGGTGGCCTGATGATCGCCTTCACTGGCTGTGACACCGTTCCCGTGACCGGGCGCAGCCAATTGAATCTCGTGTCGTCTTCGGAAGAGCAACAGATGGGTTTCTCCGAGTTCGACAAGATGAAGAAGGAGGTCCCCATCAGCAAGGACCCCCAGTTGAACGCCATGGTACAGCGAGTGGGCAAGCGAATCGCAGCCGTTGCGCAGCCGGACATGCCAAACGCGCAATGGGAGTTTGTGGTGTTTGAGAGCCCGGAAGCCAACGCCTTCTGTCTGCCCGGCGGAAAAGTTGGGGTTTACTCTGGCATCCTTCCCATCACCAAGGACGACGCGGGATTGGCCACGGTCATCGGGCACGAAGTCGGCCATGCCGTGGCTCACCACGGTGCCGCCCGGATGACGGAAGCGATGGGGGTCCAACTTGGCGGCCAATTGCTGGGTGCGGCGACTGCGAAATCCAAGTACCAGGCACTCATTCCGCAGGTCTATGGACTCGGCACCCAAGTCGGAGTCGTTCTTCCCCATAGCCGGGCGCAAGAAAGTGAAGCCGATGAAATCGGAGTGATTTACATGGCCCGCGCCGGATATCCACCCCAGGCCGCGATCGATTTCTGGCAGCGTTTCTCAGCTTATAACAGTTCCAAGGGGGGCTCCGGCACTCCCGGCTTCCTGAGCACCCATCCTGTGGATTCCGATCGGGTCGCCCACTTGCAGCAACTCCTCCCCCGCGCCCAAAGCGAGTTTAAGCCAGCAAAATGAAATCTGTTTCCATCCTCCTGTTCATGCCGCTTGCGGCGTTGATGATCGCCACCGGTTGCAAGTCTGGCAGCAACGCTTCCGGCCCGATAAAGACTTCCACTGGACTTCCGTATTATCCACCGGGCCCAACCACGATGGTCGATGCTCCTGCCGACCTGCCCATTTACGTGCCAGCGAAGCCAGTATTGACTGCCGAGGAAGCCTCCAAGGTATCGGCGGTGACGGCCCGGTCCGTTCGCACGGTCAATGGAGCCCGTTACGTTGATGGATCTGGCATCGACACCAACGCGTGGCGTGTGGCGGCGGGGCATTGGATCGGGACACCCCACAAAACCGGTGGCGACGATCATAGCGGCATCGACTGCTCGGCCTACGTGAGCCGCCTTTATCAAGAAGTCGCCGGACAATTCCTTCCTCGCACCGCCAGCGACATGTGGTCCAAAGGGCAGCCAGTGGGCAATGGCCCGCTGGAGCCTGGCGATTTGGTTTTCTTCCAGACTGTCTCCAACGAAGACGCTTCCCACGTCGGCGTGAGCCTTGGCGGCCGCGAGTTCACCCATTCCAGCACGAGCAAAGGGGTGACGATCTCCTCTATGGATGAACCCTATTGGCGGGAACGTTACACCGGCGCCCGGCGGGTTTTGGTGAGGTAAGGTATCAAACATTGCTTCTCTCAGCCATCGATCATCTGTTGACACTTTGGTATCAATTGATACATTCACCTCGTGGTTTGTCTACCTGACATGTCGATATGCCAGTGCCTATTCCAAGTGACTGGCGAACTGCCGTCGTCAAGGTTCTGCAAACTTCCGACCCGAAACGAATCGAATGGACAATTCCAGCACGTCAGCGTTGGGAAACAGATACGTTTGGTGGGGCCTGGGTAACCGACGCCTACGAAGGAATGATCGCCGCATTGGAAGACGATTCCATTGAAGGCAATGAGACGACTGCTTTTCCCGGACAGATCGCAACATACGAATTCTTCTTTTTCCGCAACCGCCCACAGGGCGGGCTCGAAAAAATGTACGGTAAGATCGCTCTCAAGCAGGGGCGCATAAGCATCCTGATCCTTTCGGCTCACCGGCCAGAACGACAGACTCTACGGCCATGAAAACGCCCGCAATTCACACCACGATTTTTAACGTTCATATTCCCAACGTCGAAGGTGACGCCATTGCCGAAACCGTTCCCTTGGAAGTCCAGTTCTTCATTGATTCCGATACCGGGATGGAAGTGCTCACGCCCGATTCACTTGAACTAATTGAACGGACCAAAACCCGGCGACTAGGACTAATCCTTCCGGAGGAACTGAAGGCGCTCCGTGAGCGGCTGGAACTAACTCAGGAAGACATCTCCGAACTCCTCCAAATCGGGGCCAAAACGTATACCCGATGGGAAGCCGGGCGAGCCCGTCCGTCTCGCTCAATGAACGTGATGCTCTGCGCATTGCGCGATGGAGTGTTGACACTGGAGTATCTCCGTGCACTACGAACAGGTGGAATAACGGAACTTTTCGCCCTGCGGCTGGCGGCTTCCCAATGGGCACATTCGGCTTTTGATTGGGATAGTCTGAGCGTCGGGTCGATCCTGAACATGAAGCCGGAACCTTTGGGGCGTCATACCGATCTGGAGACGACTCAACAAAAAGCAATTGAAATGGCCAGAGCTCGGCTATTGCAATGGATAGGGGGGCGAATGGGAGCAACCCACTCGCGCCCGCGAAATACTTCCAATGACGGAAATCAAAAATGTCAGATGCCCGACCGGCTCTTTGGTACTCGACGGCGTTTCGACTGGGTGACCAAAGCCACTGAGGAGTAAATCAATATGAAGATCTCTCCCCTTCAGCTACGCGAGTATTACGTCACCGAATTCCATTTTACTCTCAATTCCGGCTTTCGCTCGGACCACGAGCTTCAACTCAAGGCTGATGAACTCATTGCCGGAACCGATTGCAAAAGAGTTAGCGACAACCCCCGACAATGGGTGGTGACCCTGGAACTCAGATACCAACCGGCGGCGGAAACCAATACTCCCTATATTTTTTCCTTGGGTCTCGTGGGAATGTTTGAGATCTCGCCTAAATTTGACGAAGGCAAAATTGATCGCCTCATACAAACCAATGGCCCCTCCGTTCTTTTCGGAATCGGGCGAGAAATCATCCGGGAACAAACAGCGAGAGGTCCTGAAGGTCCGTTTATTCTACCGTCAGCATCCTTCCTTGCGGAAGACCCGGGCGGAGCGCCAGTTCCAGTCGTGCTGCCAACCTTGGTTCAATAACATGGGACGACACCAATCCAGGCCTCTAGACTTATAACCCATGGGCGATGGCGGTGAGACGCAGTCCTTCCAAGGTCAGCCCCGGGCGGACGGCGGTGATCTCCGGAAGACGGCGGGCAATGAGCGCCGCATAGCCACCAGTGGCCACCACAGGCAGGGTCTTGGCCTTTAGCTCAGCCTTTAGCTCCAAAATGAGGGAGCGGACCAGTCCGCGATAGCCTCTAACGGCCCCAATCAACATCGCCTGGGCGGTGTTCTTGCCAATAATACCACGGGGTTCCGTAATCTCGATCTTGGGCAGGAGCGCCGTCTTCTCGTGCAGGTAATCAGTCATGGCGGCCAGCCCGGGAGCGATGATACCTCCCACATAGGCCCCTGAACGATCCACGACGTCGAAGGTCACCGCGGTGCCAAAATCCACCACCACCGCCGGTTTCCCGAAGTGATGGGACACCGCCACCGCATTGGCGAGACGGTCCTGGCCAATGGTCTCGGGTCGGGGATATTTAATAGCGACTCCGCGCAGGGTGTCAGGGGTCAATTGGAGAGCCGCCCCGCCGACCAAGTCCCGCAGGACACCGATGGCGCAAACCGAGGCTTTGGGAACGACCGAACAGAAGCAGGCTCCGGTCAATTCGGTGCGGCCCGCCAAGTCCTGCAATTCACGTCGATTGGCGCCAGTCTCCCAGCCGGAGGTGGGGAGGTCGAACAAGGGGCGCACCTTCCTGCGGTCACCGAGACCGACGTGGGTATGTGTGTTACCTATATCGACGAGCAGCAGCACGTTTAAGGTGATTTTTCCAAGGTTACGTCGCCGCCAATAATGCGCTCCAGGCGGCCGTGATCGGTACGAACGAGCAACGCCCCTTCTTCGTCGAGCGCTTCCGCCCGCCCCTGCACCACCCGGTCGCCAATGCGGATGATTACCCGGCGTCCCAGCGTCGTGCAACGACGCATCCATTCGTCGCCGACCTCGTGAAAATCTCCCGCCCGCAAACGGGCATAGACGGCGTCGAGTTCCAGCAGGATGGTGGTGGCCAAGGCGGCCCGGTCGATGGGGCGTTTGGCTTCCTCGCGCAACGACGTCGCAATGGCCCGGAGCGGCTCCGGAAACTCGTCCGCCGTCTGGTTCACGTCGATGCCCACCCCCAGGATAATATGCCGGATGTGATCCAATTCCGCGCCCAACTCGAGAAGAATTCCGGCGGCCTTGCGGGTGCCAAAGACGATGTCGTTGGGCCATTTGATGCCCGGTTGCAACCCGGTCTCTTTCTCAATGGCGCGGGCGACCGCCACCGCACTGCATACCGTGAGTGTCGTGGCCGCCATGGGATGCATCTTGGGACGCAGAAGCACAGAGAACCACAGACCTTTACCCGGGGGGGACTCCCACTTCCGCCCCAACCGACCCCGACCTTTGGTCTGGGTTTCGGCAAAAACGACGGCACCTTCCCCTACCCCGTCCCGCGCCATTTTCTCGACGATGTCGTTGGTGGAGGTGGTCTCGCGAAAGACCCGCACATAACGCCCAACCACCTGGACACGGCCCAAGCGAGCTACCAGATCGTCGGCATGGAGCAGGTCTGGCGAAGCCATCAGCCGGTAACCGTGGTGCGGACTGGCCTCGATGTCGTAACCGAGTTTGCGCAACTCCTCGATACGCGCCCAAACGGCCGCCCGACTGATGCCAAGTTGCAAGGCCAGGGCCGCGCCGGAGATACCCTCTTCCCCCGCCGAGCGCAGCCCGGACAGAATTTCCACATCCGTGCTCAAGTGGCGGGAGTGTGCGGTGCCGCAGGCCGTAAGGCGAGCGGGGAAAATCGGGATCCGAATTTGTTTATTACCACTCGAGTTCCCGGTATTCACCCGGACGCATCGCTTCAATCGAAGATATAATCAATTCAGTATTAAGCTGGATCCTGGGCCAGCTGGTGGTGGGCAACACAAGTATGGCCATGCACCTGCCGGTTAGATTCTGTTGATACCGCAAATTTCGATCAGTAGTGACAAATATATCAAATTTTTCGGATTCAGCAGCGGACAACAGGTTGCCATTATGCAGACGAGACCACCCCATCTCGTACGCAGTCGAAACCGTATGCAGAACCAGTGAGCGTCGAAGGGGCGCAGGAGTGTCCTGATCAAACAAGATGCGCATCAAATCATTACGCAGCTGTTAAACTTTGCTCAGCCTGAACCAACACCCCCATTACCTGCTGGCGTTCCACCCCAGGAAACCATGCCAGGAAATCTTCAATGCCCGCGCCCGATTCCAAATTCTCAAAAAGCGCCTTTACCGGCACGCGAGTGCCAGTAAACACCCACGCGCCACCAACCAACTCGGGATGGCGCTCCACGAACGAACATTGGCTCCAGTCCAACATACTCCAAACCTACCCCTCTCTCACCCATTCGCAAGCCAATCACCCCTGCGGCGACGCAATCTGCCGGACGATTTCGAAGGCCACGTCGAGGGCGGCTTTGGCCTGCGCACCACTCACACGGGGATCGCGACGTGCCCGCACGCATTCAACAAAATGGGCCAGTTCCAATTTCAAGGGCTCTTCCTTTGCGATCGGTACCGGTTCGCGAACAATACGTTTGCCAGCAAAGGCGCTGACGATGGTGGAATCCTTGGAAAACAGCAGTTTCTTGAGCGTTGACGATTCCGGTTCATCCTCGCGAGCCAGGCGATAGATGAATCCTTCCTGCGCCCGATAGTCCAAGGAGACATAGCAAGGCTCCGAACCGGCACTGAAAACCCGAATCTTTCGCATTCGTTCCGGACTAATCCGGCTGGCGGTAAGGTTGGCGACACAGCCATTCGCGAAACGAAGCCGCGCATTCGCGATGTCTTCGTTCGGACTTAGTACCGGCATGCCCACCGCATGGACTTCGGCCACCGGGGATTTCACGAACGCCATGACGACATCGAGATCGTGGATCATTAGATCCAGAACCACGCCGATATCCGTGCTGCGGGCGGGAAAAGGCGACAGCCGGTGGCACTCGATGAATCGGGGAACGGAAGCGAACCGTTCCAGGGTCGAAAACACCGGATTGAAGCGTTCCACGTGCCCCACTTGAAGGACAAGTTTTGTCGATTGGGCCACGCTAACCAATTCGCCCGCCTGTTGGGCGTTGCTGGTCATGGGCTTTTCCACCAGGACGTGGCGCCCCGCCAGAAGCGCCTGTCGTCCGAGTTCGAAATGCGTCTGTGTGGGCGTGACGATACTGACGGCGTCCGCCGATTCGATGGCCTCGGCCGCGCTACTGTAGACCTTGACTCCATGACGCGCGGCGTGTGTGGAGGCGGCTTCGCGGTTGAGATCAAAAATTCCCGTGAACTCCACCGCACCCGCCCGGGCGAGCTCGGCGTAAATGCGCGCGTGTTCCTTACCTAGTGAACCCGCCCCCAACAGTGCGACCCGAACGATCTCCGACATGCGCGAGGATTCGGACAGACAGCCTCGAATGTCCAGCCGCGTCCTTGGACGACGATTGGAAAAGTGCCCTCCAGTTTCCTTTGCGTGCCCCTTGGCTTTCCCGAAGAATTGCCGCGATGCCAACATGGTTGGAGTGGATTCACCATCCCGATGCCTGGATGAGCCTGCTGACGCTGACAATCCTCGAGATTGTGCTCGGCTTGGATAACCTCATTTTCATTTCCATTATCTGTAGCAAGCTTCCCGCCCACGAGCAGGGGAAGGCCCGGAATACTGGCTTGGCACTGGCATTGATCACCCGGGTTTTGCTCTTGTGTTCCATTGCCTGGATCATGGGTCTGGCCAGCAAATTGTGGGCGGAGGAAATCTGGGGCATCCCGGTGCCCAATTCCGGCAAAGACCTGATCCTTGCCGCAGGCGGACTTTTCCTCATCTGGAAGAGCGTCAACGAAATCCATCACAAGCTGGAAGGCGGCGGAGACGAGCAAAAGGATGTCAAAGCCCCGGGCATGGCGGCGGTCGTGGGCCAGATTCTGGTCCTCGATATCATCTTCTCGTTGGACTCAGTGATCACCGCCGTCGGAATGGCCAATCACCTGCCGGTGATGATCCTCGCGGTCATGGTCGCGCTGGCCATCATGATCGGCTTTGCGGGCTACATCAGCCGGTTTGTCGATAAGCATCCCACCATCAAGATGCTGGCGCTGGCCTTTTTGATTGCGATCGGATTCACGCTGGTTTGCGAGGGATTCCACCAGCACATCGACAAACGCTACGTCTATGTCGCCATGGCCTTTGCCGCCGTGGTGGAAGGCTTGAACCTGCGCGCGAAGAGCAAAGCCGCCAAGAAACTTGGCAAGTCCTAGTACGCTGGGTTCGCTTAAAACGATACACCCGGCCGACTCGCGGTATCCAAGCACCCCGCACTTGGATACCCAGGGACTCCGGGCTGGGGTCTCGATTTTCTTGCCGCTTTGACCGGTACGACTGGGTAGGATTTCCCGGTGACGATTGCTGAGTTGCACGAAAACGAAGAGGTTCGACGCTTTGAATTCCCAGTCTGCGAGAAAACGGTGTTTCTCGGACATGGCGGGGTTACTCCACTGCCCCGCCGTGTGGCGATGGCGGTGGCCGACTACGCGATAGCATCCTCCATGGCGGACCAGGAACAGGCCCTACGGCTTGGCTTCATGGTGGGGCTACGGGAAGCAGCTGCCCGATTGATCGGTGCCAAAACGGAAGAGGTCGCCTTCGTGGGTCCCACCTCCACCGCGCTCAGCTACGTGGCCGCCGGCCTGCAACTCAAGCGCCATCAGCACGTGCTGGTGTACCACGATGACTACCCGTCCAACGTGTATCCCTGGATGGCGCTGGCGGACCGGGGAATCAAGGTGCGTTTCATGAACGTACGCGCGCTGGGGAAAATCCGGCTCGTGGACGTACAGGGGCAAGTAGACGAAGACACCGGGCTCGTGGCGCTGGCAAGCGCACATTACCTTAGCGGATGGCGCACCCCGGTGGAAGCGATCGGGCGCTACTTGCGTTCCCGCAACGTCCTCTTCTGCGTGGACGCAATCCAAACCCTCGGAGCCTTCCCCACCAAGGTCGATTTTGTCGATTTCATGGCCGCTGATGCCCACAAGTGGCTGCTTGGCCCGTGCGGCGCCGGCATCCTCTATGTGCGCGGCGAACTGCAGAATCGCATCCGCCCGGTGGTCCACGGCTGGCACAATATCAAATGCCCCGGGCACCTCACCCAAGGCACGCTGGAATATAAGAACGACGCGCGACGCTACGAAGCGGGGACCCACACCTTCCCGGCCCTCGTCGGATTGCGCGCCGCCATCGATCTCTTGGAGTCCTACGGCATCGAAGCCATTGGCGCAGAACTCCTGCGCAAGCGGGCATGGGTTATTCCCGCGCTGCAGGCGAAGGGCTACGATGTCCTTATGGGCGACTCCGCGCCGGAGAATTCCGGCGGAGGCATCAGCTTCTCGAAGCCGGATACCGACATGGCCACCATCAACGCCCGGCTCCTTGAGGCCGGCGTCACCGCTTCCCTCCGCCAGATGCCGGACAAGAAATTCATCATCCGTTTTACACCACATTTCTACAATACGGATGCGGAATTGAAGCGGGCCGTTGAGGCATTGCCAGGTTGAAAGGAGTGCGGCCGAGCAAACCCTCGATTCCGCAGTTGCTTTCCCATGGGAGTTTGCGAAACAACTGCTTCTCATGCGCCGTATCATCGCAGCTGCCCTGCTCGCAACCACCACGGCGGCCTTGGCCGAAGGCCAGCTTTCCGACCGATCCAAGGCCGTGTTGGCACCGCTGCCCACGCTCTATCCCGAGATTGAGGCCCTTTACACGGACTTGCACCAATCGCCCGAACTGTCGCTCCACGAGGAAAAAACCTCGGCCAAAATGGCGGCCCGGCTCCGGGCGGCGGGATTCGAAGTGACCGAAAAAGTGGGCGGGTGGGGCGTAGTGGGGGTGCTGAAGAATGGAACTGGACCGGCCATTCTTGTCCGCACCGATTTGGATGGGCTCCCGGTCGAAGAGAAAACGGGGTTGCCTTACGCGAGCAAAGCGACTGCCCGAGACGACGAGGGAAAAACGGTTCCGGTCATGCACGCGTGCGGACACGATATCCACATGAGCGAGTGGGTGGCCACCGCCACGTTGTTGTCCAGAACTCGTGACGCCTGGCACGGCACCTTGATATTCATCGGGCAACCTGCGGAGGAAAAAGGCGCCGGCGCCGCCGCCATGCTGGAGGACAAGCTTTATGAACGCTTCGGCAAGCCGGACTTGGCAATCGCCTTCCATGACGACGCCAATATTCCCTCGGGAACGATCGGCTGGGTGTCGGGCTTTTGCTACGCCAACGTCGATTCAGTCGATATCACGTTTTACGGCAAGGGCGGTCACGGTGCCTATCCCCACCTGACAGTCGATCCCATCGTCATCGGGGCACGTTTTGTAACGACCGTGCAAACCCTGGTCGCGCGGGAAAACAATCCGTTCGATCCCGGAGTGATCACGGTGGGTTCCTTTCATGCCGGATCCAAACACAACATCATTTCAGACCAGGCCAAGCTCCAATTGACCGTGCGCTCCTATAAGGAGGACGTGCGTAAAAAACTGCTGTCAGGCATCGAACGCATAGCCAAGGCGGAAGCCGCCGCCGCTGGGGCTCCCAAGGAACCTGAAGTGCGCCACTCCGAAGCCACGCCTGCCACCTATAATGATCCGGCGCTGACACAACGCCTGGTGACCGCGCTTTCAGCCCAACTCGGCAAGGATAAACTGATCGAAATGCCCCCCACGATGGGCGGCGAGGACTTTTCACGTTTCGGTCGCAGCGGTGTTCCGTCGTGCATGCTGACCGTCGGTGCAGTGAACCCGGAGCGTTACACCGCCTCCAAAGCCTCAGGTGAGCCCTTGCCGTCACTGCATTCGCCGCTCTTTGCGCCCGATCGCGAGCCGACGCTGAAAACGGGGATCACGGCTTTGACAATCTGCGTACTTGAGGCTCTCGGCAAACCCTAGTGGTCAGTGCACGAGGGCGGGTCTAGAAGAACAACATTCTGAATCATGCTGTCGGTGGCGACCCGCGTTTTCTCTCCTTTGGGGCTCAACTGAAAAACGGCGGAACCGTTGGTATAAACGACTTCCCCCCTGCTATTGACGTCGAACGCAAGGACGGCACTTGCCAGAACGGTTTCCACCCCCTGCGGCGTCCGTCGCACCAGCTTCCAATCCCGGGAAACCAAATCAGGATCTTCCTGCCGGGATTTTGAAGATTGCGCACGCACCACGTTCCCCAGGATGATCATCTGCTCCAGGTCCGCCTGCTTGCCAGCGGTGTCGTCGCCTACATGCGAGAGTTTCTTGCCTCGATAGCGCATCGAGAAGAATTGGAGATAAGCCAACACGGCAAGCCCCAGACGAAAGGGGAATAGACAGAAATCCCTGGCAAATCCCAGGAAATTGGCCTTCCCGTATCCCTCGTAAGGACGTTGAATAAAGTACAGCGTTCCGTCCGGAGTCATTCTGGGGGTGATGAGGTCATAATGAGGCGCCTCCAAAAGACAAGACATCTCGCCCGCGTTGAGATCAAGCAACTGCAAACTGAATGGCCCCAGGCCAGCGAACTGACCGGCTGAATTCCTCCCGACACCCGCTGAGCTGAAAACGAGGCGATCACTGGAGCCATTCACCCAACTGGGCGACGTATCAAACGAATCACCTTCGGTTACATCTCCAAAACCAGACTCTTCGTCGGGCCGAACCACAATATTCGCAGTCCCGCCCGGGTGACGGACGCTGGCTGCAATCGCCCCGGAGCGGGAGACCGACAATTGGCCAAGAAATTGATTGTTTTTGTTCCAAACCCGCTTCTCGGATTCACCACTGTTTTGGATAGCAAGTACTGCTGACATTACATCCGTCTGCAGTGAGTAGAAGACCTCACCCAACTCCTTGCCCCGGGCCAGGCTTGTGATCTCGACAGTGATGGCGGAGACGTCACGCGCACCCTTTCCCCACAGGACCGAACTGGGCAACATGCGCTCGCCATTGCCCTGCCCCTTCCAGCCATGTCGTTGCTGGGCTTTCAGGGCGCGATCCCGCATTTCATTGATAAAAATACTGTCCAGATTGACGGGCGGTTGTCCGGGCGGTTTTAGGCGAATCTTGCCTTGCGATAACCAAGCGATGGCTGACTCCATAGGCGTTTCCAAGATTATGGACCGAACCGGACCAATGCAATCACTCCGATAAATGGCCCATCAAAATACTGTTCGCCTAGTTTCCAACCCGCGAATTTTCGCGAAACCAGCCGGCCATTTCGGGTTCTGTCATTTCGCTGGCCGCCAGAGCCAGCATGGCGAGTGTCGCATCGACTTCGCCAGCCCTCAGTTCGCATCCATTGGTGTCCAGAAACACGACCGCCACAACGAAAGCAGTGCGTTTATTTCCGTCAATGAACGCGTGATTTTTGGCAAGCCCAAAGGCATAAGAGGCTGCCAGGTCGAAAAGCGAGGGGTGGCCGTACGCAAAAAGATGGCGTGGTTTTTCAATCGCTGACTCCAGCAACCCCAAATCACGGATTCCAGAAGCGCCACCATGTTCGGCCAGCAGACAATCATGTATGGCGAGAACTGCCGGTATATCCAACCAAAGCGGCTCGATCATTTGGCCAACTCACGAAGTGTATTCCGATAGCGACGCATGATTTTCTCAGCCGAAGCCATTTGCTTTGCGAAAGCCGGATCGTGCGCTGTTACGCGAAAACCGCCATCCGGGGATTCAGTTAGAAACAAGGTATCGCCTTCGGCTGCTTTGAGATGGGTAAGCGCTTCCTTGGGCAAAATGACGCCCACTGAATTCCCCACCGCCCGTAATTTCAATTCAACTGTCATAGTCAATCCTCACGAAACCGGATGTTCACCCAAAAGTTATAACATCTCTCCCCCGGCCCCGCAAGCCTTCCGTTAAACCGGAGCCTTCACCCACTCAAGTACGACCAAACGGGGCAAGCGTTAGGCAAGTTGTCGCCTTTCTCCAAAAACTCATTCTTGACTCGACGGTCCACGTACGGTTGATTTACCCCTCCTTGGCGTGGACGGTTTGTTCGCAGGCGCTGAACAGCGTTTTGCGAATTGTCTGTCCCCAGGCCGGATGGTGGCCGTAGCTCAGTTGGTTAGAGCCCCAGATTGTGGATCTGGATGTCGCGGGTTCAAGTCCCGTCGGTCACCCCATCTTCACATCCTTTCCGAGCGTATCTCACCGAGGCACAACGGTTTCCGCTTGGCGGAGCTGTCGAAATGGAGAGGAGTGGCGGTTCCTTTCGCCACGGATTGTCGGTATGTCTGACGCACGGGTCGAAGAACTCAAGTCGTTGCTGCCGCGCTGCCTGCTGCACGATTGGGTGCGGCTGGGTGCGCGAGCCGTAAGGCTTTTTCGCGACGGACATCATCCCGCGGCACATGATGCGATCCTGAACCGCCTGTTGGACCAGGCCCGGGCCTCCGTCCAGCTTTGCGAGGATAGACGGACCAACGTTCCCCGGGTCACCTATCCGCCGGAATTGCCCGTCTCAGGAAAACGCGCCGATATCGTCGCCGCGATCCGGAACAACCAGGTGGTAATCATTGCCGGTGAAACGGGCTCCGGAAAGACGACCCAGATTCCCAAGATGTGCCTCGAAGCCGGGCTCGGCATCGAAGGAAAGATCGGCTGCACCCAGCCCCGCCGAGTAGCCGCCCTGTCGATTTCCAAGCGCATCGCGGAGGAATTGGGGGTCGGATGGGGGCGTGAAGTGGGATGCAAGATCCGCTTCGACGACCGATCCAGTGACCTGACGTTCATCAAGCTGATGACCGACGGCATACTGCTGGCCGAAACCCAGGGCGATCCGCTCTTGTCCGAGTACAATGCGATTATCGTGGACGAAGCCCACGAGCGCAGCCTGAACATCGATTTCCTGCTGGGGTATCTCAAGGGCCTGCTGGCCCGACGGACGGACCTCAAGCTGATCATCACCTCCGCCACAATCGATACCGGTTCCTTTTCGCGGGCGTTTGGCAATGCGCCGATCATTGAAGTCTCAGGACGCATGTACCCGGTGGAGACGCTCTACGCGCCGATCGACGCAGGAGCGGAAGACGAAGGTGAGCTTACTTATATCGATGCCGCGGTACGCGCCACGGAACAACTGCTTTGCGAGCCAGGCGACGGCGATATCCTGATCTTCATGCCGGGGGAGCGGGACATCCGGGAAACCACCGACCAACTGGAGGGCCGCTATTCGAGTGCGGCAGAAGTGGTGCCACTCTATGGACGCCTGAGCTCCGGCGACCAACAGCGCGTCTTCGCCCCGTCGTCACGGCGCAAGATCGTGATCGCGACGAATATCGCGGAGACCTCGCTGACCATTCCTGGAATCCGTTACGTGATCGACGCCGGGTTCGCGCGAATCAGCCGGTATAATCCCCGCACCCGCACCAAGCGGTTGCCGGTGGAACCCGTTTCCCAGAGCAGCGCGAACCAGCGCAAGGGACGGTGCGGCCGCGTGCAGAATGGGACGTGCATCCGGCTTTACTCGGAGGAAGATTTTCTAAGCCGCCCACCGTTTACCCAGCCGGAAATCCAGCGGTCCAATCTCGCGGAGGTCATCCTGCGGATGAAGGCGTTCCAATTGGGTGAGATCGAAACGTTTCCGTTCATCGATCCGCCCACGCCCGCAGCCATTCAGAGCGGCTACTCCCTGCTTCAGGAACTGGGAGCGTTGGACACCAACCGTGTCCTCACCCCGCTCGGGCAGGACCTGGCGCGGCTTCCCATTGATCCCACACTCGGGCGCATGTTGCTGCAATCGCAACACGAGCACGCCACACGCGAACTGCTCATTATCGCTTCCGGGCTGAGTATCCAGGACCCTCGCGAGCGTCCTTCTGACCAGAAGGACGCAGCAGCAGCCGCCCACAAGCGTTTTGAAAACACGCAGTCGGATTTCCTGACGCTCCTGAACATCTGGAACGCCGTCCACGACCAGTGGGAAAACCTCCGGACGCAGGGCCTTCGCCGCCGATTTTGCAAGACCCACTTTCTTTCCTATATCCGGATGCGCGAGTGGCAGGACCTGCACGCGCAACTGCACGGAGCCCTGGCTGACCTGGTAGGCGCCAAGCTCAATGACAGCAATGCCGCGTATGAGGCGATCCATCGCTCCATCCTCACCGGCCTGCTGGGCCACGTGGCCTTGCGCAACGAACGCAACGAATATAAGGCCGCGGGCAACCGCCTGGTGACAGTCTTTCCGGGATCGGCGCTTTACCAGCGATTTGAGAAGCAGAAGAAACCGCAGCATCGCGGGGAAGCTGCCGACGAACGCCCGAAAGCGCCCAGCCAGCCGATGTGGATTGTGGCGGGTGAAATTGTCGAAACCTCCCAACTCTTCGCCCGCACCCTGGCGGGCATCGATCCGCATTGGATCGTCCAACTGGCGCCGCATCTCTGCAAGGTGGTGCACCAGAATCCCCACTGGAGCGCGAGCAGTGGCCGGGTCTTGATCGAGGAACGCATGTTTCTCTACGGACTGGAAGTCCAGGCACGCAAGGTAGCCTACGGAAATATCAATCCGAAGGATGCTACCGCCATCTTCATACGATCCGCCCTGGTCGAGGATAATTTATCTCCCGACCAGGACGAAAACGACCGGCACCCGGATGGACAATCCCGAGCCCGACTGCTCAAGCAAGCCACCGCCATCCGGCCGGAACGCCAGACACCGTATAAGTTCCTGGAGCACAATCGCGCGGTGCGCGAGAAGATCGAGAACTGGCAAACGCGGGTGCGCCATCATGACCTCGGCGACGTGGACCAGGCGTTGTTCGATTTCTATGCCGCACACCTCGAGAACGTTTCGTCCCTGCACGAGTTGAATCGCTTTATCGCCGAGCAAAATGACCCGCAAGCCCTCTTCATCACCGAGCAGGACTTGGCTGGGGACAATGCCCTTCACTATGACCCGGCTGCCTTTCCCGATGCCGTGACGGTAAGCGGCCAGCCGACGCCCCTGAAATATGCCTATGCCCCGGGCGAAGAATGGGATGGGGTCACTATTCATATCGAAGCGGGCGCGGCGCAGGGCATTCCGGGGGCGGCCGTGGAATGGTCCATTCCTGGACTGCGGGAAGAACAGGTCACAGCCCTGCTGCAATCGCTTCCAAAGGCCTTGCGCAAGGCGTTGATGCCCTTGCCACCCAAGGTGGTGGATATCCTTCAGGATCTAAAGCCCACCAGCCAGTCGTTGGTGCAAGATCTCGGACGGTTCATCCACCTGAAATACGGCGTGGAAGTGCCCTTGTCTTCTTGGAGGCTCGAAGCGGTTCCAGCCCATTTGCGGCCCCGTATCGAGATCGTGGGCGAAGATCGCAAGATCATCGCCTCCGGCCGTGACTTGCAGCAATTGGTGCAACAATTGCCCAAGGCCGGAAAGCCTGTGAAGCCGGATGTCTCGCCAGACTGGAAGCGGGCCTGCCAAAAATGGGAACGGTTCGGCGTTTCCGGCTGGAACTTCGGCGACCTGCCCGAACGGGTCACGGTGAGTGAATCCGGAGACCTTCCGGTCTACGCCTGGATCGCCATCTGCCACGAAGAAAGCAACGTCAATGTGCGGCTGGCCCGGCATCCCGATGTGGCCCGACGGCAGACCATCGCCGGGGTCCAAAGGCTTATAGAACTGGCGATGGGCAAGGAATTCGCCTGGCTCGAGAAGGACTTGCGCGGACTGTCCAAGATTGCGCCCCTGGCTAATGGATTCCTGTCTTTTGACGAATTGCAGGCAGGCGCGCTGGCCAGCCTGCGCAATTATATCCTGCCCTCGGAGCCGCTGCCGGCTCTTACCACCGCGCATTTCCTGCGGGCCCTGGAGGAATCGCGCCTGCGCCTGCGGGGTATAACCACCACGTTTACCGATCGCTTGACACCGATCCTTCAACTGCGACAGCAGATCGTGGTGCGAGCGGGAACACTGGCGGCCCCAGCCATCACCCCTGCCAAACCCAAGCCCCGGACACTTTCGGACCTTAGCCAATTGGGCAATCTCAACCCACCCGCTGCTCCAGCGCCGTTGAAGCTCTCAAACGCCTTTGCCAGTGAGCTTCAAAGCTTATTGCCACCCGATTTCCTGGAGACCACCTCGTTTGATCGACTGCAGCAGTTCCCCAGATACCTCAAGGCACTCCATACCCGCGTGGATCGGGCGGCCCACAATCCGGCCAAGGACCAGGAACGAGCACGCCTGATTGCTCCCTATACGGAGGCGCTCCGCAAATTGCAATCGCGTGACAACCTAACGGCGGAAGCCAACCGGCTCGTCGACGAATTCCGTTGGTTGGTCGAGGAGTATAAAGTCTCGGTCTTCGCGCAGGAGTTGGGCACGGCCATTCCGGTGTCCCCCAAACGCCTGGACCAGCACTTGGAACAACTGCGCCAGACCACCGGAATGGCGGTATAAAAAAGTTCCTGAGGGGTAATCCGGCAACCGGAACGTTGGCACTAGTGTGCTGACCCCTAAGTCCTGGGCATTATGCGGCGAGGGATTTTGGCCCCAGGCGAGGCGCGAGCGACGCGCGGATCAGGAGCGATCCGTAAGGAACGAGCAACGAAGCCTGGGGGCAAAAGCACTGCCGCCCGGAG
>DATJII010000188.1:0-28851 GCA_035493435.1 Candidatus Limnocylindria bacterium
GATTGCCGACGCCACCTGCATCACGGAAGCAGGCTACGTGGGCGAAGACGTGGAGAATATTGTCCTCCGCCTCTTGCAAAATGCGGATTTTGACGTCAAGCGCGCCCAAATCGGCATCGTCTACATTGACGAAATCGACAAGATCGCCCGCAAGACTGAAAACGTCTCCATAACCCGGGACGTCTCAGGCGAAGGTGTGCAGCAGGGGTTGCTCAAGATTCTTGAAGGCACCGTCTGCAACGTCCCACCGCAAGGCGGACGCAAGCACCCGCAGCAGGAGTACATCCGGGTGGACACCACCAATATCCTCTTTATCTGTGGTGGCGCATTCATGGGGTTGGAAAAAACGATCCAACGCCGTTTGGGACGCCAGGTAATGGGTTTCGGCAGCCCAATCAATGCGCTGCAGGCCAGCAATTTGAACCATACCGAGACCCTGCAACGGGTGGAACCGGAGGATCTTCTGAGCTTTGGATTTATCCCCGAATTCATCGGGCGACTTCCGGTGCTGACCGTACTGGGAGAGCTTACCGAAGATCAATTGGTCACGATTTTGACGGAGCCGAAGAACGCGTTGCTGAAGCAGTTTGCCAAGCTGTTGAGCCTGGAAGGCGTGGAACTCCATTTTACCGACGACGCGGTGCGCGAGTTAGCCGCACAGGCGCTCAAAAAGGGCACTGGGGCGCGGGCTTTGCGGGCCATGGCGGAACGCTTGTTGCGCGACTTGATGTTCGAGCTTCCGGGCACCGATGAGGTCGCCGGCGTGACGATCAGCGCCGCCGTTATTCGAGGTGAGGCGTCCCCCATCATCCGGCGTCGGGTCAATAAGGTGGCCGCCTGACGGCTGGTCGGCGCCCCAAAATCTGATCGTTGGTTTCGACAACCTCAGGTCTCCCACGTCACGTGAAAATCCCCGTCCAGTTATGGTCCTACTTCACCGAACTGGCGGGAACGTCTCAGGTTGAACTGGAGTTGCCACCCGGTGCAAAGATCGACGACCTGTTGACTCTCCTTTACCAGCGCCATCCGCGTTTGGGTGCGATGCGTAATTCGACTCTCGTGGCAGTGGGAGTCGACTATCAGGGGAGCAGCTACGTTCTGCAGGAAGGTGACGAGGTGTCTCTGTTTCCGCCGGTCCAAGGCGGTTGATATCCAATTCCATGGCGATGAGGCGGGAACTGACGATTTCAGATCGGCCGATTGACGAAGCGGCCTGGGTGGCAGCCCGCCGAAACGATAGCACTCAGGGCGCGGTCCTCCAGTTTGCCGGTGTCGTTCGGGACAGTGAGGGTGGAGCCACGATTCTGGGTTTGGATTATTCCAGTTTCGTAGCCATGGCGGAGCGCCAGTTTCATCTGCTGTTCGATGAAATGGAACGACGCTGGCCGATATCGAGTGTCCGTTTGGTGCACCGGCTCGGTCCCATCAAAGCGGGTGAGACGTCCTTGTGGGTGGAAACGGTGGCTGGACACCGCGGCGAAGCCTTTGCCGCCACCCAATGGCTCATCGATGAGATGAAGCGCGTGGTGCCGATCTGGAAGAAGCCCCTCCCTATTTCAAGCGAAACTTCGGGTTCTGGCTGAGGAACCGGACCGGGTTTTGATAAACCACCCGGTCGATCGCTTCTGCTGACCATCCGCGTCGTCGCATCTCAAAAGCGGTCTTGGGTATGGCCAGGGGAACGCTCTCGCCCCAGTCGCAGGCCGAATTCATCCACAAGCGCTCACTACCAAACCGATCCAGAATATCGACTGCGCGGGCAGGGGTGCATTTGCTGATGGGATAAAGGGTCATACCCGCCCAGTGGCCGTGGTCGAGCACCAGGCGAACCGTGTGTTCCTCCACGTGGTCAATGAGCACGCGGGCCGGATCAATCCGCGAATCATTCTTCAAGGCCTCCAGAATCAACCGGGTGCCCTTGAGCTTATCTTCCAAGTGGGGCGTATGGACGAGAATGAGCTGGTTGTTCCGGGCTGCAAGGTCGATGTGCATCTCCAAGACCTTCAGTTCGTTTCGGCTATTCTTGTTGAGGCCGATTTCACCGATGCCGAGGACCGTAGGACGATCAAGGAAATGGGGAATGATGCCGATGACATCTTCCGCCAATTTGACGTCTTCGGATTCCTTCGGGTTGATGCAAAGCCAACAGAAATGGGGAAGCCCATACTTGGCGGCGCGCTTGGGCTCGTAATCCGTGAGCTGGCAAAAATAATCGTGAAATCCGTGCACGGAACTGCGGTCGAAGCCCGCCCAAAAGGCAGGCTCGCAAACCGCTTCGCAGCCGGCGGTCACCATGTCCAGATAGTCATCCGTTACGCGGCTGACCATGTGACCGTGGGGTTCGATGTATCTCATGGAATCAAAAAGGGGTGATTGTACCGCCGACTAGTTTGAAGTTCCCGGCCAGGCGCCGCAGGCGCCCTTGCCAGCGGCCTTGGCGACGGGCTCCAGAGTGGGATCGCTCAATGCCAGAAGCACCTGTTCTGCGCGGTTGGACTCGGGAGAGTTCAAGCTGCCGAGCGCCTTTCGGAAGGCGGCCAGACGGAAGTCCGGGTTCCCTTGGCCGTGGTCGAGGCGATCGAGAAAGGCCGCGATCTCGATGAGTTTGCACCGGGCGTCCATGAAATACAGGTCCAGCACTTCCTGGCGTGTCATGCGGATAAATTAATGGACGCCGCCGGGGAAACAATCGTCGATCCGTATTTTTCGTTCGCAATTCGTGTTGTCCAGAACCGCGCGATTCTGACTTACTTCGTCCGACAACCGAAGTGGTGGTCTCTCCATGGATGAACGTCCGATCAACTCGTTAAACAAGGCCGACGCAGTCATTGAAGCCACCTTGCGCCCCTCCGTCTTTTCCGATTTCACCGGGCAGGCGAAGGTAAAGGAACGGCTGGAAATCGCGGTGGAAGCGGCCCGGCAACGGGGTGAGGCTCTGGACCACATTCTTCTGAGCGGACCGCCCGGCCTCGGCAAGACGACCATTGCCAACATCCTGGCCAACGCCATGGGAGCGAAGATGAAGGCGACCAGCGGTCCAACCATCGAAAAAGCTGCGGATCTGGCCGGTTTGCTGACCAATTTGGAGGAAGGCGACGTGCTTTTCATCGATGAAATACATCGCCTCCAAAAGACGATCGAGGAGTACCTGTATCCCGCGATGGAGGACTTCAAGTTGGATATCATCATTGATCAAGGTCCCAACGCCCGGAGCGTCCGGTTGAGTCTACCCCGCTTTACCCTTATTGGCGCCACCACCCGCAGCGGCTTGCTGACGGCGCCGTTGTTGACTCGTTTTGGCATCCGCGAACGCTTGGACTACTACACAGCGGAGCAACTCCAAGGCATCGTGATCCGGGCCGCTCGGTTGTTGAATGTTTCCACCGAGGAACTGGGCGCCTTGGAAGTTGCCCGGCGCAGCCGGGGGACGCCGCGCATCGCCAACAATTTATTGCGACGGGTCCGGGACTACGCCCAAGTCCGGGGCGACGGACGGATTACCCAAGCCTTGGCAGACAGGGCTCTGGCCATCCTGGAAATCGATCAGGACGGCCTCGATGAGATGGACAAGCGTATCTTGGAAGCGGTCATCACCAAGTTTGGCGGCGGTCCCGTGGGTGTGAACTCCCTGGCGGTGGCGGTGGGTGAGGAGCCGGACACCATCGAAGAAGTGTACGAACCGTATCTCATAATGGAAGGGTATCTGAACCGAACCGCTCAGGGCCGGATCGCCACCGAACGCAGTTACCGGAAGCTTGGAATGCGCGTCCCGGCGGTCGGACGGCAACCGGGCTTGTTTTGAAAATGATTTCCGGTGATAGTAGGTCGTTGTTTCGCCCTATGGGCCTAGCTCCATCCAATTACGCTCCATGAAGGAAGTACTCGCTGCCTCGCTGGTGGCTGCCACGGTTTTGATCGCCGGCTGCTCCAATCTTTCGACGACCCAGGTCTCCAATACCAACCTGACGCCGAGACAGGTCCCGGCCAATCCCAACTCGATCTACCTTTTCGAGACCACCTTTGATTCCATCCGCCGCGGGGTGGATCCCAGTTCGGTGAAGGTGTGGGTCATGGTCGACACGCAGCTCTATCCGATGGCACGTGTCCCGAACACAGCGAATCGCTTTGAAGCGTTGGTGCCGCTGCCGCCGGGCCGGACCAATATCCCCTACAAGTATAAGTTCGAGTTCGCCTATCCCGGCGTCGGCACCCGGCTGGTCAACAGCGATCTCTCGCCCGAATACCGCCTGGTCATCCCCGCCAACTAAGCCGGAATCATGCAGTCGAATCAGTGGTCCTTGCTTGATCTTCCTTCGAGCAGCGAAGCAGATCGAAGGAGTCTCCGGCGCAAGGACTTCCTTCTCGATTGCCTGATCCCAGCCAAGGGTGCCGCGAAATTTTCTCGGTTTCCACGGCGGTGATCACCCTCATATTCAACCCCACCGCCCGAGGCGAAAAGTCCAAGGCTTTTCTGGCGGCGCTCAAATCGCTTGGCCAGCAGGCGGTTTTGAAACCGACCCGGTGTGCGGGGGACGCCATTACCTTGGCGAAGGAAGCCGTCGAGGAAGGATCCACCACGGTCGTGGCGGCCGGAGGCGATGGCACGGTCAACGAAGTGGTCAATGGCCTCGCGGCAACCACTGAAGGCCTTCGGCGTACCCGTTTGGGGGTTTTACCGTTGGGTACGGTCAACGTGTTTGCCCGGGAGTTGCGAATTCCCGCCGATTTTTCCGCTGCCTGGAAAGTCATTGCCTCGGGTGCCGAACGCGTGGTGGATCTGCCCCACGCGGAAATGACGGGAGCCCAAGGTCTCGTCCACCGGTATTTTGTCCAAATGGCTGGGGCCGGGCTGGATTCACGGGCCATTGGATTAGTCAGTTGGGAGTTGAAGAAGAAGATCGGCCCCCTCGCTTATCTGTGGGCCTGCGCCCAAGCCATGCGGCAGCCCATGCCCAAGGTGCGCGTCTATCTGGACGGGCAAATGTTTGAAAGCCCGCTGGTCTGTGTGGGAAATGGACGATTCCTCGGTGGGTCCTTTCCTTTTTTCCCCCATGCGCGCTTGGACGATGGAAAACTGGACGTGGTCGCCTTCAAGGAAATGAAGTGGCTGACGTTGGTCCGGCTCTTTCCGCGCCTGCTTATGGACCGGTTTCACTCTTCCCGTGACGCCCATTTTCTCCAGACCACCGACCTGCGCCTCGAATCTGGCGAAGCCATGTCTTTGCATCTCGAAGGGGACAATGTAGGTTTTCTTCCCGCCAATATAGGCCTGATTCGCGGTGGATTAAGGGTTTGTGCGCCGGCCCGGGATTGACAAGGCCCCACGCACGCTGGCCACCATGTTGAGGGTACTACCGGAACCTGTCCCGATCATGACGTACGCTCTGCTCCAAACCTCGATGACCCAGCCTCCCATGGACGCGCTGCAACGCGCCTTTCGTTCTGGGGTGTCGCTTTCCTCCGCAGACGCAGCCTTTGTCGCAGATGACGCCTTTGGAATTCTAGCCCGGGATTTGCCCGAAGAAGACGCCCAATCGATTGCCGCTTCGCTAGCTAATGAAGGGATCGATGTGGAGATGGTGGCCGAAGGCGACTTGCCGCGACTACCCGACGCACAATTCTTTGTTAGCGCCCACTTCTCAGAAATGACCCTCGATTTATTCGACGGTCTGGAACGCAAGGAATCGGCGCCCTGGGGAGCGCTGAGCCTTATTGCGGTCGGGTTTGATCAAAAGGACGTGCGTGTCGAAATCGTGGCGGGCGATGCGCTGATCCGTTACCACTCCCATTTGAATCGGATGCGTTTTCACCATTCACCCGAGGCTACGGGGCGTTCCGCTTCAGAGAGGCTGGAACACTTTATCCAAGGTTTGGTGGCCAAGTCTCCCAGGGCTTTCTTGAACCGGGGCGCTGCGGAATTGGTACGAGGCAACGTGGGCGAGCGTATGGAGGAAGTGTTGGCCTACCCAAGGTTAAGCGCCTTCCACGAAGAGATGATTTGGTTGTTGTGGAAGGCTCGCCAGGCGGACCAAAGCCGCGAAGCCGGCGAATAACGAGAGACTTATCCTGGAGGCCACGCCAGAGGCCGCCCACCCAGGATGTGGCAATGGAGATGAGGGACACTTTCCCCGCCGTCCACCCCATTGTTGATCACGAGCCGAAATCCCGATTCGGCGATACCCGCGCGTCGCGCCACCTCGGGGGCTTTGAGAAGGAGATGCCCGAGCAAGTCTCGGTCTGTGGTGCCCGCCTCGGCGATCCGGGTGATCGCCTTTTTGGGAACTAACAAAATATGCGTCGGGGCCTGGGGTTTGATGTCCCGGAAGGCCAGGCACAGGTCGTCTTCATAGACGATTTCCGCGGGGATTTGCCGGGCGATGATTCGTTCGAACAGCGTCATAAAGGTCAACCTCTGATCGGACTCAGCCAAGCATTGTTCGCGCTATCGGGCAATCGAGAAGTACCCCTGCGGGTGGTGGTGTTATTGGTTGTGCGTTTTCAAGGCGACGTTTAGATGCGGAACCAAAATGTGGAAAACGCGACGCTGCGGCACCGATCCCAATGACACTATTTGGCTGCGCCGGACGCGAGGGCTGATATTGGGAAAGCTTCACCATTCTATCGTCTATCGAACCCGGTGGGTTACGTTTCACGAAGGGCCGTGCGAGGCGCTTGGATCGCATTTCAATTATTTGGCGTTCAGTTGGCATTGGGAATGCTTTGGGTTAGTCGTCCTTCGTACCGAAGGTTGGAACGCAAAGTTTCACTAAAGACAGGGGGTTGGTACTGAAAGGGTAAAAGGGTGCAAGCCGGGGGCGAATCGCTTTCTGGAAGCTTGCTGAATGAGAAACGTGAAAAGTTCAGGCTTCGTCGCTTGACTTTTCATGTCACTTGGTGCTTTCGTATTTCCGCTCCACCACTGAAATATGAAGCTGCACCGACTTCACAAACCATTAGGGATACTCAGCACGCTTTGCGTAGCCGGGTACACCACATTCGCAGGTCACGTCGAATACAACTTCGACAGCGATCCTAGCGGAATCCTGCAATTGTTCCACAATTCCACGTGGCAAGCCACGGATGGAAATCCGTCTTCCGGCGGATATTTGTCGATCACCGACGCCCTCAACGGCCAAAGCGGCGCCATCTTGTTTGACGACTTCGACAACGGTCTCGTTGTTAAAGCGTTCAGCTTTTCGATGGACGTTCGGGTTGGCGGCGGCACGGACAGTCCTGCTGACGGCATAAGCATCAACTACTGCCGCGCCAGCGATCCAGTACTGGTAAGCGCTGCGGATATCGAAGCGGCGGGAACGACTGCCGACAATCTGCCTGCGGGCTGGGCCGGTTCGGTAAACGGGGGTGAGACTAATCTCCCCGAAGAAGGCGCGACCACTGGCTTGGGTATCGGTTTCGATGCCTGGTATAGCGGTGGCGACGGCTCTCGCGCGACGAATCCTCACACCCTGACCGATGACGTTATTGGTATCAGCGTCCGCCTTGACGGCACGTTGATCTATCAATCGGCTCTCCCGACCCTGAACGGCGCCTGCACCGATGTCACGTCCCTGCAGACTGGACCGCAGGATCCTGATAATCCGGGTTCTCCTGGTCTCCTCTGCTGGCAACCGCTCAATGTGGACCTGTCGGAAGACGGCACCCTGATCATCAAGTATAAGAACGTTGAAGTGACCCCTGCGGGCGGTCTTCATACGACGTTTGCCCCGAGCCCCGGCCGTTTGGTGCTGGTGGGGCGTACGGGCGGTGCGAACCAGAACAACCATATTGATAATATCAAGATCACTACGGTTCCGGCCACCACTCCGACCATCGGCACGGTGAGTTCGAATCCCACCGGGTTCCAATTCACGGCGACCGATGCGGGTCCGATCCATGTGGTTCCAGAAACGATCACGGTGACCATGAATGGTACCGCTGTCACGGTGAGTTCGGTGGCAAAAACGGGCTCCGACACCTTGGTGAAGGTCAGCACCGCGCCGAATCTTATCCCGGCTGGCTCCACGAATACCGTGGTGGCGAGCTTCAAAGACGATGGTGGCACCAGCTATACCGCCACCCGGCTTTTTGTCGAAGGCGCCTACGCCGTGGTTCCTCCTGCCTTTGCCTTGCCGGCGGGCGCAGTGGACACCACGAAGGGTGGTTTCAGCGTCAAGAGCTACCAGACGGACGCCGACAACCAGAACAGCCTCGCTCTGACCGAGCAGGAACTGGCTGGCGTTCTCGGGCCTAACCTGGCTGGCACCGATGTCTTCGCGGAAACCGGCGTGATCAACTACGCCAAGGTGGATGCGGGCGACGGACAGCAGGGTAACTTCGGTGGTGAAACCCAGTTGCCTGGCTTCCCTGGCACCGGACCCAACAACGGTTATGACCATGCCGCGTTGGAAATCCTCGGTTACGTGCGCTTCCCCGCCGCTGGTACTTATACCTGGGGCGTCAGCAGCGATGACGGCTTCCGCGTCAGCGTCGCCCCCAGCGTGGGTGAGAAGCTGAACACCGTCGCACTGGGCCAGTTCAATGGCGGCCGTGGCGCCAGCATCCCGGGTACGGAATTTGCCTTCTACGTCTCCCAGGCGGGTGACTATCCGGTCCGCACCATTTGGGAAAATGGTGGTGGCGGCTCGAACATCGAACTCTTCCAAGTGAACGACGATGGCACTCTTACTTTGGTGAACGACTCGGTTCCCGGTGCGATCAAGTTCTTCTCGGCCAGTTCTGTGGTTCGTCCCTGGGTTGGCTTCGCTTCTCCTGAACCAGGCCTCTTCGCGGAAAACCGCCAAGTCTCCGCCAATACCCCGTTGAAAGTGGTGTTGGTCGACGGTTCCGCCGACGCGATCAATCAAGGCAGCATTAAGCTGAACCTTAATGGTACGGATTTGTCCCCGACCATCACGAAGTCCGGCAAGCAGACCACCGTCTCAGTTGATACCCACGCGAACCTGCTGCCGGTTGGGACCAGCACCGCGACCATCAGCTACTCGGCGGGCAGTGGCCCGGTTGTTTCCAGCTCCTGGAAGTTCATCGTGACCAAGTACTCGGTCCTCGACGTTGCCACCTCCGCTCCTCTTGGCTCGGAAGATCCGGCACACCCTGGCTTCAAGGTCAAGACCTACGCGCTCGACATCCCGGGCGGATCTCCCACCACTCCGGCCGGAACCCAAGCCCAAAACTTGGTGTCCTATGCGGAGCAGGAACTCCTCGGTCTCTTCGGACCGAACGTTGCTGACACTGCGACCGTTGCCAGTGAAGTGAGTGGTGTCATTAACTACGACGCCTTTGGCGGACCCCAAGGTAACTTTGGCAGCGATGCCCAGTTCCCCGGTATTCCCAGCAAGGCTACCGCAACTGTTGCGACCGACAACTTCGCCTTGGAATTCCAGACCTATGTTGAGTTCCCGACTGCTGGTTTCTATACCTTCGGATTCAACAGCGATGACGGATTCGCGGCTTACAACTCCACCGCACCCGCTCCGTTGTATGCCTTGAACGTCAATGCTCCGGCGGGCATCGCCGGTCGTATCGGCGCCGTTTCGGCTGGTTCGGATGAAGGTGGCATTGGCTTGCCTCTGCCGACGACCCCGATCACGGCCAAACTGGTCTACGCCCAGCCTCCTTTGGCTGATTCCGATATCACCAACACGGCTGACGTGACCAATAACATTGTCCTCATCGACCGCGGTGTGGCTTCGTTCACCGACAAGTTGAATCGTGCCGTTAAGGCCGGTGCCAAGGCAGTTATCGTCGCTAACAACCGCGATGATACCAGTGCTGACGGCGTGCTTCCGTTCGTCATGGGCGGAACGGCTGCTCCGGCGGTCGCGGTTATGATCACCAAGGCCGACGGCGACAAGCTGAAGGCACATCTCGCCGATGCCGGTGGCGTTACTGTGAGCGTCGGACAAGACGGAACGACCAAGCTCGGTTTGTTCAACGGTGGCCGTGGTGCAACTGACACCCTCTTCAGCTTCTCGGTGCCGCAGGCGGGCCTGTACCCGATCCGGACCATCTACTACGAAGGTGGCGGCGGCGCGAATGCTGAGTACTTTAGTGTCCAGGATGATGGCACCAAGGTCCTCCTCAACGACACGGGCACCGCAGGTTCCCTCAAGGCCTTCTCGGTCCTCAAGGTCCTGCCGAAGCCCACGATCTCCCTGTCCGTCTCGGGCAGCGACATTGTGATCACCTACACTGGCACGCTGCAATCCAGCGACAGTCTTGGCGCTCCGGTGAGTTTCTCGAATGTGGCCGGCGCTTCCAGCCCGCTCCACGTTCCGATCGGCTCCGCCGCAGCGGCGAAGTTCTATCGCTCCAGCAACTAAGCTGTAGCTGAACAATTCAAAGGCCGGGCATTACTGCCCGGCTTTTTTTGCGTCTAGGGTTGGGGCTGGTCTGTGGAACATCCGACGCAGGCCCCGCACTTCCTGCGGCAATGGGTGAAACGAACTGCCCCTGCACTTGGTAGTAATCAATAGCCTGTCCGACCATGGAAGAGTGTGGAACATCACCCCAAGACATCTCCCTGCAATGGGTGGAAGCGTTGCGAGGCCTGAAGTCTGAAGTTTTTACTGAACTACCTTACTTCGTTGCCACGGTGGTGGTGGCGTACTGATCGATGATCGCGTGGGCGATATCCTGCAACGGCAGGACTTGCTGCACGGCTCCCATCTCTGCGGCGGCGCGGGGCATGCCGTAGACGACGCAGGTTTCCTCATTTTGGCCGATCGTGGTCAGGCCGTGGTCCCGGAGATGTTTCAGTCCCCGGGGCGCCGTCACTGCCCATGCCGGTTAGATGCACACCTATGCTATTGCGGTTGACGTTCCCCTTGATGGCCGAATCAAAAAGGATATCTACTGCCGGGCGAAGCTCATTGCCGGATGTACCGCGACTGAGGGGAATCGTGTAGATCTGGACTCGGAGGGCCGTTGCTGCCAAAGCCAGACGGAGCCGAGTCTCCGGCGCCTACTCCCTGCTTGCGCCCAGTCTCCCCAGGAACAAGCGCCGCCCTCAGGCAAGTCACGGACGGAAAGAAGGCGAGAGCTTGCCAACAGCCCACGTTTTGAGCTTGGCACCTACAAGGAGGGCTTCTTGCCTCAGTTTTGCGCAGGCCCGGAATGGCAGGGTGCCGATAGCTTAATCTGGGACACAGTTGTGGCCTGGCTCGGGAAGGCGATGGAGCCGATTTCGGGCTTGTGCAGGCCGCGGAATTCCAGAGTTCTTGGAACATTGAATCTTTACCGATGCAGGTCCGATGTTCCCGCCGCCGGCTCTCTCAAAGACTGCAAAGAAACGCGGCCATGCATCGGTTGATCTTAGCCGTCCGATTAGGAGGTGGAAACAAGGTTCAGAAGATTGTGTGTCATTTACGCTCGAATCCATGTTTCAAAATGAAACGAATTTGGCAGAGTGGTCGAGAATGGTAAGATATTGCTGCGGCAATCAATCGACATTTCATCGAAAAGTGGCCTAAAATACCTGTAAACGGTCACAATTCAAAAATATTCGCGATTAACCTTGTGTGGACCAAAAAAAGAATACGACACTCATTGCAGTCGAAAGACGAAGATAAGTGGTTCAATTTAATTGCGGTGGCAATCTAAAACAATGGGCTCCATGGACGAGAGATTGAAGGGGTTTAAACACCTTCAGATCGGTAAAGTGCCGCCGTCAAATAGACACTGTAGGAAATGGATGCATATCCCAACTTCTCGAGCCTCCATGTTGGTATTGCGGAGGATAGCGACACCCACACGACTAAGCTTGGAATAGCTAGGGCAACATTTCAATGCCTATGAAAGAAAACCGACTTCTGCATCGATCAACACGCCTTTCCTCTCTCTTTGTCTTTCTCCTCGTCGCCTCTGGATCGGGCGAAATTCCGGCCTTTGGGCAATCAGTCAAAAGCGCGGTTCGAAATCCCTCCGGGCCTCATTCCACCGAAGTTGAATGGGTGGAGAAGACCCTGACAGGGGCAGGGGAAGAACGATGCGCAACCAATTCGTATACCGAACTCGGCACAGGACTCAACTATCTTGATCATTCAGGCCATTGGCGCCAATCCGTGCCTGAGTTCGAACTCATCGAAGGGGCCGCCATCGCTTGGCGGGGCTCAACGAGGCTTACCTTGAGCGCCAATCCCAATAGCGCAATTTCAATGAGGATTGGCCTTCCCGACGGTAGGGTAATGTCTGGACGGGTTCACGGACTGGCGCTTTACGATCCCCAAACCGGGCAGTCGATCCTTATCGCTGAAATCAAGGATGCACAGGGAATCGAAATGACACCCAACCAGATACTCTACCCGGATTGTTTCGATGGAATAAAAGCCTCGCTGCGATATACTTACACACTGGAAGGTGTTGAGCAGGATGTCATCCTGAACGAATCCTTGCCTTCATTTGCTTCCCTTGGATTTCATCCCCAGGCACCGGAAAATGTCACCTTGGAAGCATGGACCGAATTCGTCGAATCGCCGACTCCACGCATACAATCCGTTCTACGTAAAGGTGTGGTGGGCGGGCAACCCGTGGCGGTCATCGATCAGCAGATTGATTTTGGTTCGTTGGTCATGGGGGCCGGTCGGTCGTTTCTGACTGGCTCCGAAGAAGAAAGTCTGGCCCTTGTCTCCAAGCAATGGATAGAGACATCGGACAACGACGGACAGACTCGCAGGTTCTTAGTGGAAAGTGTGCCCTTGGAACAGGTTCACGGTCCTCTCCAGGCGTTGCCTGGCAATGGCGAAGGCGCTTCCACGAGGCACTCGGTGGAAAGTAGCAGGTTGGAGGCGTTGAACAGTTTACCACGCGCAAATGCCGGCCAGACCCAAGCCTGCCTGCATGCGTTAAGAACCCTTGAGTCAGCCGTAGCAGCCATGAGGCTTCTCGAGGATTCCGGAAATCAGGCGGCGGCGACTCACAAAGCTGGCGGGGAAATGGCAGGTCTCGACGGCGGAAAGGAATGGGAGGCATTGAGGCTGGCGGGGAAGCCCGGTCTCGTGATCGATTTTTCAACGATTGGAGGAAGCCTTACCAACTATCTCTTCAAAGGTGATACCACGTACTTCATAAGTTCGGCCTTGACAACATATGGCACCAATACGACCATCGAAGGGGGCTGTGTAATCAAATACACAAACGCTCCAGCAACTGCGTTGACGGTCAAGACCCCCTTATCCTGGGCTGGCAGCCTTTATCGCCCGGTCGTTTTATGCGGATCGGATGACAATAGCTGCGGCGACAAAATCACGGGCTCGACTGGGACACCAGGCACAAACTATTATGCGACGACCGCGCTGGCACTGGATGCGTCTGCTGGCGGGGCAACGAACACCAGTTTTGGCATTGCTCATTTGCGGGTTTCGAATGCCAAGACCGCCATACAGCTCATTCAGGGCACAAACGCCCATTCGCTTAAGCACTTGCAAGTGGTCAACTGCGGAAGCGGAATCGCACCAACGAGCTGCACGTTCTCTCTCTACAATGGGCTCTTTGTCAATGTTCGAACCAACTTCAATGGTAGCTCCGCCACCGGGGACATTGAACACCTTACCTCGGATGGAGCCGACAACTTCCAGGCTGGCACCACCTTCAGCTCACTCGGGATAACGAACTCACTACTGGCCGGCATTACCACGGTGGGATCGTTGGGAACGGCGACGAACAAGGTCGCGACTGTGGCAACTGGTTCCGGTGTGTTCCAGTCCAGACTGGGCGGGGCACACTACCTGTTGGACAACACTTTCAGGAACCTGGGAAGCACCAGTATAAATGCCATTCTCGCGCGGGATCTGGGCCAACTGACGACGTATCCCCCGCAATTGCTCCCCACTTCCATCTCCGCCGACACCACGCTCTTTCCTCATGCCCTACGCGATTCGGATTTGCCGGACCTTGGATTTCATTATGCACCGCTCGATTATGTCGGTGTGGCCGTGGGCGTCACTGAGGCCCTGGTCCTAACAAATGGCGTCGCCGCAGCCGGTTACAATGGGAGCCTTTTCAATGTGACCGGAGCCGGAAGCCTCAGGAGCCAGGGGCTGGCGCAGCAGCTAAACCGATTGACTACCATTGGCACCGTGCAAGAACTGCCGCAGGCTTGGATGACCAATCTGACCACCACACTGATCAGTGGAGGAGGTGGACAGACGCTGCGGTATACTGACGTATCGTTCCTCGCGGGAGGGACGCGAGCTCTCTACCCAAACCTGCTGACGGGGACGGCATTGGTGCAGGATTCGCAACTTCGGGGTGTCAACTGGACATACTACAGTTATTCCGCTGGCGGAACCGGCGCCACCATCAACCTGCGCAACAACCTGCTGGAACGCTCCACTATTGATTGGACACAGGGATATGTCGGGGTGGGTTGGTACCTGAATCTGGCGTGGCAGAACAACCTGTTCAGCCGGTGTACGATAACCCTGGCCCACGATGATGCCTCTTTTGGGGCCTGGACCATCTATGACAATCTTTTTGATAGCTGCCCGTCAGTCGCGAAAACAGAGTTTGATATCAAAAATCCGCCGACGACCCTCGGGTACAACGGTTACATCGGCACCACCCGCTTCCTGAGTGGAACCGGGGACAAGACGGGTTTGCTTGGGGATTTCGTTGCGGGTCCGATGGCGAACTGGATAGCGGGTCCTGTCGGGAGTTATTACTACCCCACCAATTCGATTACCAACAGCACCTCGATACTGGTCGACGCTGACGCGGTGCGGACCCCGGCTGGCATCGGGCTTTACCACGGAACAACCTCCATCTCTCTGGCCAAGGACGGCGCGACGGCGTCCCAGAGCGACATTGGATGGCACTATGTTGCGACCGATTCCACTGGCCTTCCTTTGGACAATGACGCGGATGGCATCCCAGACTATTTGGAGGATGCAAACCAGAACGGATCACAGGATTCGGGTGAAACCGCTTGGCAGACATATACTTCGGGCGGTTCCCTGACGGGAGCCACCGGCCTGACGCCGTTCAACCCGTACAAACCCTAGCCCCATTCGACTTACCACCCAAGTGCCTCTCCCATGAAATACTTTCCCACACCATGGCTTTCGTTTTGGCTGACGTTGATCGTCATGGTGGCGCACCAACGCCCCGCGATGGCCCAAGGTGACCCCTACTATTCAAGTGGGTCCTCGTGGAAACAATCCATGGAGGATCCGATAACGGTTCCAGTCACATTTTATTCTACCTTCAGCGCGTGGGGAGGCTTTCAAGCGACGTTGGCCGGAGCGATTTCTCATGCCTCCAATGACTTTGTTGAAACCTGCAACGAAGAAGGGATGGAGGAGTACTGGCTCATGGACTCACCCGGAGCCAGGGCGCAGGTGGCGGTGAACAAGATTTATGCGCTGACTTTGTCGGGCAGCCATGTCTATTCGGCGGCGGCGCAGGTAGACCCGCCCAGCTTGACCGACTTGGCCACTCCAGGGCAGGAGGCGCAGCAGTTTGTGCGCTATAATATATACATCCTGAACGGCGCAAACGGCCGCTGGGAGAAGTTCTGCTCCAACAACAGTCCAACGTGGAACGCGGAGAACTGCTCCGACAACACCAATTGCATGTCGTCTGTGTGCGTGCCGATGGCGAAAACGTGGTACATTCAGGTCCGTAAGGACATTGGGGCGAAGCCCACCAGGGGGCCGGGACAGGAGGGAATTGACCCGGAGGCCCAAGGGGACGGATGGGTAAGAGGGGATGAGGCCGTGGATGCCAGGATGGCGCCGGGAGACCAGGATGTCCTGCAAATGCAATCGGGCAAGTCCGATTTACCGGCGGGTACGGCCTACAACTGGAGCGTATTCCTGGGGAGGTTGTGGAATGGAAGTTCCGCCGGGCGGATCAGCCTCAGCGGGACGCAGATCACGAGCGACACCTTCAGCCCGGCGGCCGTGAGCTTCCTGCCCATGACCACCGATCTCAATGAAACCGTGGTGGTTCCCTTGCCCTCCGATACCAACCAAACCAGGCAGATTCTGACGCCGCAATGCCTGGCCGACATTGTCACCACTTCGACCAATAGTTTCGACATCAGGTTTTATCTCCCCAGTGTCATCACCAATCAGGATTCGGACGGCATCTATCTCCTGAGTTCCAATGCCACCGCTTTCGTCACCTGGCACATCGATTCGGCCAGTGGGACGACCAACAACCTTCGGATAAGTGAGCTTCGGCCCGCCTATACCAATTCCTCCCAGCTTTCCTGGGCCAGTTCCTCCAATACCTGGACCCTGCAACGCGGCATCGGAAACGACGCTTTTTTTGAACACCGGATTGTGTCCATCGCGGCCAGCGGAGGCGTCACCAATCGGACAGAGAACTATATCATGCGCAATGGCGCAGGCGTCATTTGCTCCCGGGCAACTGAGGTCTACCAGCGATTTCCCTGGGGCTATTCACTGACCAGCGCGACCAACGACCCAGGCGGCTCGAATTTGGTGACATCCTTCACCTACGAGTCAGATCCGCTCAACGATCATCAGTACGGACAGATTCTTTCCATTGTCTATCCCGATGGCTATTGGGAAAGGAGAATATATTCGGATCTGGACTGGGATACTTTGCGTCCTTACGGCTCGCTCATACGAATTGTCCACCCCTGGAAGGATTCCAGCATCCTGGATGCCGACAATGACTCTTTGGTGGAAGAACATGCTTATCCGGATGGGTTCGCCGGCCCGTCGTATGTTATCCAAAAATGGCACGACGCCGCCTCGGTGATGGAATCGACCGATACGATCATCGAGAGCCGGTATCGGTCGGCCGTCTACGCGGAGCAAATGTTCCTGGATACTTCACCTTGTGAAGACTCGGGCACCATTGTGGAATGGCGCCAGCTTGGGAATATCCAACACTACGGGGAGTCTTTCTATACCAAGGTCTTCGACCAGACGGCGGGTGAGCTTGCGGGGCAGGTATATTCCAAGGAATCGAACTCCGGGGGGTTCGACGGGTACGATTATAATTGGGGCGCCTGGGATCCCACCAACAAGGTGTTTGTTCCGGGGGCGGGAAACAACCTGCAGCAGGCCATTTACCATGGGACTATCAATGGGGTGGATGATTCCTCCGTGGTGATTCCCTATAGCGAAACGGGGCATCCGTTCGATGTGATCATCGGGCTGTACCCTTTGTATCTTACGCCCTTTCAATCGGTCAAAAATGAGCTGGTGATGGTGAATGGCAACCTGGCGGCGCGGTCGGACTATCTGTTTGTAGGACCGGACATCACGAATTCTGTGAAGCTGGGAACGGTCATTTACCAGCGGGATTCGCTGGGACATGCCACCAACGTTTACCGGATTGACGGGGCAACAGCCCAGGCACGCACTCTTTACACCGCGGATTGGACGGGGGGGGCGGCTTTCCCGGGAGACTTGAAGCTATCTGAGAGTGATGAATCGGGCGTGGTTACCACCTATACTTACGACACCCTGAAGCGGGTGAGGACTAAAACCAAACTGGGTGGTACACTGGCCGGATATCCAACACAGACGGCCATCACAAATATGTTGGATTTCGACGCTGCGGCCAACGTCTTGACCAATCGAACGGTGGGCTCCGGGCTCAGCCTCACGAACAGCTTCAGCTACGACTTGGCGGGCCGCACTGTGTCGTCCACCTCGGTGGAGGGCCTGGTGACAAGCAGCGTGTATCAGAATGGGGGGCGGTCCACGATAACCACGTACTCTTCGGGGACGACCCGGTCAAATATTGCGTATCTCGACCGGCAACCGAAGAGCATTACTGGCACGGGGGTAACGAACCAGTTCTTTGACCATTACCGAACGGACGACGACAACCCGGCAATGTTGTCGGCGAAAAATGTGACAAAGACTGTGATCGGTGCGACCAATTCACCGCGTTGGGCTGCGGCTTATACCGACCAGCGGTACGCGGATGCTGGATCCAGCCGGCCGGCGTTCCACAGCACCAATGATCTGGTGTCCTATTATAGCTTTGCTGGAACCGTGTTGCCCGAGCTCAGGGTGGATACCTGGTTTGAAGATTCCAGTGGCTCGCCCGGCCCGGTCCGTTATACAAAATATAGTTGGGACGAATTTGGCCACAAACGTATGGAGGCGCGTCCAGGACAGGGAAATGTCGATTACGCAGGCTGGGATGCTTCGGACATCGCGTCGACCGTGCGGATCCAATCCGAGGACTATTTGTACAAGACAAACACGGCCGGGCACTGGTTCAAGGTCACTCAAAGGTGCAATTTCCCCTACGACAACAGTTCCACCAACGTGTTGCTGGACTCGGTATGGGAGCGAGCCAATGGATTTGGGGCGGGCCAGGTAAGTGAGCGATACCAGTATGACGGCAATACCAACAAAACAGCCATTAGCGTTGTCGTGGATTACTCGAACAAAAAGGTCACCACCACCGCCACCATTGCCCAGTCGAGCTTGTCTTCCGTGAGGGTGGATTTTAACGGCCTGTTGCAGACGGAGACGACGACCTCCATCGCGGCGGCTAGGTGGCATTACTACGACGGCCTGGGCCGGGAGATCGCGGTGAAGGATCCGCTCGGATTCGTGGCCGGGTCAGCGTACGATTCGGCCACCGGTCAACTGGTCGCCAGGACTAACCAGTTCGGGTACGTGACCACCTTCCAGTATTACCCGGCGGGGGGCACCAATGCCGGTCTCTTGAAAAGTCAGATCACGGCCACGGGAACCAAAGTTTATTACAACTACAATGGAGCGGGACAGCAGACCCATGTCTGGGGCGACACCTCCTACCCGGAACAGCGCACGTATGACATGTTCGGTGATTTGACGACGCTCACCACCTATCGGGGCGGAAGTGGATGGCAATCGAGTGCCTGGCCCACTGGAACCACCGGCACCGGCGATACCACCACTTGGTATTATGACGGTCCCACCGGACTGCTGACCAACAAGGTGGATGCAGCCGGCAAGGCCGTTGCACAGGATTATTATAACAACTGGTTTCCCAAGTCCCGGAAATGGGCCAGGGGCGCTTCGAGCACCAATTATTACAACGATGCCGGAGATCTCGTGCAGGTCGATTATAGTGACGCCTCCGGGGCTGGCTTGAGCTCCAGTCTCATTCTTACCAACTACAACCGGTACGGACTGCCTGCCAAGGTTTCAGATGCCAGCGGCGACCATTTGATGGTGTACGACACGGTGTCGAGACTGGTATCCGATTCCTGCACCAATGGCTTCCTCAAGGGCATTGTGGTTAGCAACCGGTTTAACCCAGTGCTCGGCAAGGATCGGGTGATTGCCAAATTGGCCGCCAATAGCCCGACCAATGACTATGCCTACGACACCTACGGCAGGCTGGCGGGCGTCACGAATGGGACCTATTCCCTTTCGTATTCCTATCTTACGGGCTCGGATCTCGTCGATACCACTTCCAGCAAGACTGGCGGCACCGTGCTGTTGACGTCAAAGCGCAATTGGGAAGGTGGCAGCCGTCTGGCCTCCATCCAGAACACTATCTCCGCCTCGACTGTCAGCGGTCATACCTACGCCTATGATTCCTTGGACCGAAGGGCACGGGCCTGGCAGTCCGACGGTACCTTTTGGAACTATGAGTACAACGACCGTGACGAGCTGGTTGCTGGTGTCCATCGGCTGGCAAATTCCGTTCCGTTGGCCGGTCAGCAATTTGGATACACGTTTGACAATCTGGGCAACCGTCTTTCGGCCACGGAAGGTGGTGACCCAGTGGGTGGCGCCTTGAGGTTGGAGAACTATACCAATAACAGCCTCAATCAGATCACTTCGAAGGGCAACGCGTCCCAAAATGACATTATGGGGCTGGCCTACGCCGGGGCGACGGTGACGGTGAATGGCGCGGCAACGACCCGACAGGGGGAATACTACGACCTATCGCTAGCCGGTGGTAGCAACTCCGTAGCTGCCTGGCAGGCGGTTACGAATATTGCGGTCCAGGCAGGGAACTACGTGACGAACACGGGCAACCTGTTGTTGCCGCCACTTTCCCAGACCTTCCAGTACGACGTGGACGGCAATCTGACCAACGACATGGTCTGGAGCTACGTGTGGAACGGCGAGAATCGGTTGGTCCAGATGACCAGTCTGCTGGGGAGCGGCGCACCGAATTCCGCCCGAAAGCAATTGCAGTTCCTGTACGATCGTGGCGGTCGCAGGGTGGGAAAGATTGTTTCGACGTGGAATGGAAGCGGTTACGGGAGCCCGACAACGAATCGATTTGTTTACGATGGCTGGATGCTGCTGGCCGAGCTGGATGGTGGCTCGACGACCTTGCGAACTTACGCCTGGGGCAAGGACATGGAAGGCGGGCTAGAGAAAGCAGCGGGAGTCGGCGGCCTGGCTTTGCTTCAGGAGTTCTCGCCTTCGGCTTCGGTACACTTCCCCTGTTACGACGGCAACGGAAACGTCACGGCGCTTTTAAAGACCGATGGCTCGGTGAGCGCCCGTTACGAGTACGGTCCCTTTGGCGAGCTTTTGCGATGCACTGGCACGGATGCCAAAGTAAACCCCTTCCGGTATTCCACCAAATACATGGATGACGAGACGGACCTGCTTTACTACGGGTTCCGTTACTACAGCGCCTCTCGGGGCAGGTGGATTAGCCGCGATCCCCTGGAGGAGATGGACTGCGTCAACCTCTATCAGGCGTTGCGCAATTCGCCCTTAAACTGTTACGATGCCGACGGTCGCTTCGTCTTTGTTGACATGCTGCTTGCCATGGCTGAGGATGAAGGGGTTGATGCGGCCCGAGCTAAACAGCAAATCGGATTGATTAGCCGCGTCAGGGACATGGCGAAGCAGTTGCAGTTCATCCAGAGTTTTCAGGAAGGGTATCAGGAAGCGGTGGATCTCTCAAATGGTGGAGGACTCTCGGAAATGATCGAGAACATGAATAAAGTGCGGGAGGAATTCGCAAAAGGAGGCCCACTTGGTCGGAATCATCGTCACCACTTGATTTCGCAAGCGTTCATTAAACAATTAAAGAACATCAAAAATATGGACGTTCATAAATTGACTGCATTCATAAACGAAGCCATGCATTTAAAAGGGCTCCACGGAGGTGGTAATATATATAACGAAATTGTCGGAGATTTCATCAATAAAAATCTTAAAAAGATTCGATCCAATCCAATGTTTTTGATCGGTTTCGTTACCGGTATTATGAATGAGTCCGGATTGGGTGATGCATTCTTGAACAATTTGAGTTATCTATGAATAATGTTTACCGGCTGCAGCAGGAGATCGCGGATACCTATATTTCGCCCAAAGGAGCATTGCGGCTTCCGACATTTAACTGCGTTGCATGCGATACAGAACACTGGACGACCGATCCCTGGTATGCCTCAATTGAGATGACGAAAGCGCAGGTAATGTCAATTGGACCGCTGCCGGAGAAGGTTTCTAGTTATGATGAATTCTGCGCAGTGCGACAGCGGGTGAGCTTGGTGCTCGGGATCGATCTTAAATGGCCTCCTGGCAGCCATCTGGGGGCGATTCCGATCGAAATCACCAGGAAACATGCCGCTAAAGGGCTAAGTCCAAGACGGCTCGAAAGTGGCGTGGAATATATTGTAGCCGGACTATCCGGATCACTACTTAGTATCAGGCTCGCGCGGTTTTTGCAAACAAATGGCGTGGCCGTCCGATGGGGGAAGGTGATTTTGAGAAACAAGGTTACTAATTACGAATATGCGGTCCTGGAACCCGAACCAAGGCTCGTGTGGACAGAAGCCGAACGGCAACAATGGGAATTGAAGGTTTGTGAAATCTGTGGATCAATTACTAAAGGCAAGACCGGAGGGACCTTCAAACAGAAAGAGTTTGAAAGATCGATTTTTGAAACCGGCAAGGTTTTGGTGTATGGTGCGGAGGTTCCCCAGTTTCACCTGAACGAGATGATGAAGGCTCTTATTGAGAGTGCTGAGCCCAAGGGATTGAAGTTTTATAAAGAGGGACGCTTCACTTGAAAGAGCCCGGAATCGGAGATGATTTGTCAACCCGTTTTTCAATAAAAGTAGCCCTGGGTCTGCATGTCACCGATTTTTGACGATCGTAGTTCGGGCCGAGCTATTGCCGTAGCTCTCTGAATTTTTTGCCGGACAAAGGAGACACCTGGATGAACCCTACAAGTCACCTATGAATGAAATATTCCGTTTTTCGGGCGGGAAAAGTGACTTCGATAATGCGTTGGTGTGGCCCAATGGTGTAATCCGGCTTCCAACATTTAACTGTGCCACCTGTGGTTGCGACAATTCCACGATAGATCCGTGGTACGCATCAGTTGAGATAACCGCGAGCCAAGCGGCAAGCATTGGGGGGCTCCCGGAAAGAGTAGCGGGAATCCGGGAGTTTGTTGCAATACAAGAGCGAGTGCGCGCGGTATTGGGAATTGATAAAAAACTGCCGCCAGGTAGTATCCTCGGCTCAAAGCCGATAGAAGTAGAGAACGATGATCTCATTGGGAGCCTGAGTCCCGAAAATTACAAGCGGGGCTTGAATATATCTCCGTCGGAATTTCAGGAGTGATTGTAAGCAGCCGGATAGCGGGGCTTTTACGCGCTGAGGAAATACGGGTGAATCTGGGCAAAGTCATTTTCAAGACATTTGACGAGGAATACGAGTACTTCATTCTTGAAGCAGAACCACAATCCGTTTGGACAGAAGCAGAACGGCAAAAATGGGATTTAATAGTTTGCACGGTCTGTGGTTCAGCTTTAAAAAAGAAGAGTGGGGGGGGCTTCCGAATGAAGGAGTTCGAGCGTTCCGTCTTCGAATCGGGGAGGGTCTTGATTTACGGAGCAGAAGTGCCGACGTTTTTCATGAATGAAGCGGTTAAGGATTTGCTCGCAAAAGCGGAACCCAAGGGTATGACATTTCAGAAGGTCGGTAGTTTTACGAGTTGATTCTATAAAAAATCGGGGTAAGCTCTGGTGACGGATAAATCAGGAGAGTGCGATGGGTTTGACTTGAACAGTTATGGCCGAAGTTTACAGCATGCGCGATACTAGTGCTAATGCCAACATCTGGCCGCGGGGGCTATTGCGGCTTCCGACGTTTAGCTGCGTTGCTTGTGTTACGGATCATTGGACTACCCACCCTTGGTACGCCTCAATCGGGATTACAAAAGCCCAGATCGCGACTATTGGGCAATTGCCTGAAAAGGTCGCAAGTTACGAAGAGTTCTGCGCGTTTCGGCGACGGGTTGGTGCGGTGCTTGAAATCAATGCGGAATGGGCCCCTGGAAGCCATTTGGGATCAGTGCCAATTGAGATCACCAGGAAACATGCGGTTGAAGGGCTCAGTCCTGCCAGGCTTGAGAGTGGGGTTGAATATTTATCCGCGAGTCTTTTTGGCTCGGTGATTAGTATAAGACTGGCGGAGCTGTTGCAATCCAACGGGGTTGCCATCCGATGGGGAAGGCGGTCTTAAGAAACAAAATCACGAACTACGAATACGCAGTTCTCGAACCGCATCCGAAGCACTTATGGACAGAAGCCTAACGTCAAAAATGGCAGTTAAGGGTCAGCCATGTCTGTGACTCCATCACAAAGGGTAAAACGGGCGGGACCTTTAAGCAAAAGGAATTCGACCGTTCGTTTTTTGATGCTGGCAACGTCTTGGTATATGGGGCGGAGACTCCACAGTTTCACGTGAACGACGGGACCAAGGCTCTAATTGAGAGCGCCGAGCCTAACGGGCTCGAATTTTACAAAGAGGGAAGCTTTACTTGAATACGTCGACTATCCGAGCTGATTCTAGCCGGATTAATTAACGCTTTGCCCGATAAAGAACAGAATTGACGTTTTCCTCGGCCACAGCATGTTTTAATCGCAGATGCATGAGGTGGGCCGACCTTTTATGGATCCGGTTTATAGCATGTGCGATATGAGCGGAGACGCTTATGTGTTGCCACGAGGTTTGTTGCAACTGCCAACATTTGACTACGGCGCCTGTGGGTTGAAGGGTTCCACTGCGAATCCTTGGTATGCCTCAATCGGCATATCCAAGGCTCAAATTGCGGCCATTGGTTCGTTGCCGGAAAAAATCGCGAGCCACGAGGAATTTAATGCAATACGGGAGCGAGTGGGTACTGTGCTGGGAATCAACGCAAAATGGCCTCCTGGCGGTCATTTGGGGTCCGCGCCGATTGAGATTAGCAGGAAACACGCGGTCGAGGGGCTCAGTCCAGCGCGACTGGAGAGCGGGAGTGAATATATTTCCGCCAGTGCATTTGGCTCCGTGATCGGTATCAGGTTGGCGGAACTGTTGCAATCAAATGGAGTTGCTGTCCGGTGGGGGAAAGCGGTGCTGAGGAGCAAGACAAGGAATTATGAATACGCAGTGCTTGAGCCGGAGCCAAGGCTCCTTTGGACTGAAGCGGAACGACGGAAATGGGACCTGAAAGTTTGCGAGGTCTGTGGTTAGGCGCTGGGAGAACCAGCTCCAAGTGAGTGGGCAAGAGACGATAAGTAAGCTGTACGAGCGGGACTGGTCGAAGCATACGACGGTTTTTTCACGCTGCGACCGCGAAAGGTGTTTCGAGTCCCGAAGCTCCGCCGATCAAATTGGCGGCAGTGAAGGCCGACTTTGCGTAACTTTCTGTTCAATTCGCAGTTATCGCCTTGCCAGCCAACGGTACCCGGTGTGAAGTCTTCTCGGTACTTTAAATTACGCCAGCGGTTAATGAACGCAGTTTTCAAAATGCGTCCCCTGAACGGAGACGCAAAAGTGTCGCCGCGAGGAGTATTGCGGCTTCCGACGTTCAATTGCAGCGCTTGCCGCACGGAACACTGGACTACCTCTCCATGGTATGCCTCTGTTGAAATAACCAATGCGCAGATCATGGTAATTGGACCATTGCCTGAAAAGGTCTCAAGTTATGAGGAATTTTGCGCGATACGCCGACGAGTAAGCAGTGAGCTCGGGATTAGAGGGGAATACCCCCCGGGAAGCCATTTGGGTTCTGTGCCAATCGAGATTACGAGAAAAAATGCGGCTGAGGGTCTCAGCCCTGCGAATTTGGAGAGTGGTATTGAATACATATCGGCTGGCCTATTTGGTTCACTAGTTAGTATGAGGCTGGTGCATCTCTTGCAGTCAAAAGGGGTGGCAATCCGATGGGGCAAAACGGTCCTTAAAAACAAGATTACGAACTATGAGTTTGCGGTTCTTGAACCTGACCCGAGGCATGTTTGGACGGATGCCGAACGGCAGAAATGGCAATTCGAGGAATGCGGGGTCTGCGGCTCGGTAGGGAATGCCAAGACAGGAGGCACTTTTCGTCCGAAAGAATTTGAGCGATCCGTTTTCGAGTCTGGCAGAGTCCTGGTTTACGGGATTGAGGTCCCTCGCTTTTATATGAATGAAGCGACAAAGGCCTTGCTTGCGAGTGCGGCGCCGAAAGGGCTGGAGTTCCATATGGTTGGCAGTTTCCGCTAAAAAGCAGCGACCGTGAATATTTCTGGGGCACTCGCTTCAGCTTCGTTGCTAGAGCGATATCGTAGCTTTTAGAAATGGCAATGAATAGCGCCTCGGTCATTGTGAATCCGGTTTACAGCATCCGCGGGGCCAGTGCGGATGCCTCCATTTGGCCAAAAGGGCTGTTGCAGATTCCGACATTCAGTTGCAAAGCCTGCGGATTGACTGGTTCGACCTGCAATCCTTGGTATGCGTCAATCGAGATAACGAAGGCGCAAATAGCGGCTATTGGACCGTTGCCGGAAAAAGTTGCGAGTTACGAGGAGTTCCATGCGATTCGGCAGCGGGTGGGAGTTGAACTGGGGCTTAAGGCGGACTGGCCCCCTGGAAGCCATTTGGGATCTGCGCTCATCGAGATCACAAGGAAACATGCGACTGTGGGCTTGAGTCCATTGATGCTAGAAAGCGGAATTGAGTATGTTTCCGCAGCACTGTCCGGCTCACTGATTAGCCTTAGACTGGCGCAGTTATTGGAGTCAAACGGTGTAGCTATCCGGTGGGGAAAGGTGATCCTGAGGAATAAAATAACCCATTATGAATACGCCGTTCTCCAGCCTAAACCAAAACTTCTTTGGACTGAAGCCGAACGACAAAAATGGAACCTGACGGTTTGCCAAGTTTGTGGTTCAGCCTTAAAAAAGAAATCTGGTGGTACATTCCTCCCGAAGGAATTTGAACGGTCTATTTTTGAAACGGGAAGAGTTTTGGTCTACGGTGCGGAGGTTCCCCAGTTTCATCTGAATGAGATGACGAAAGCTCTCATTGAGAGTGCCCAGCCCAAGGGATTGGAGTTTTACAAAGAGGGAAATTTTAGTTGAAAGTTCCTAAAGGGGAACCGGACCGTCAGCCTTGCCCGTCGCGGGCGCCTTGCGGCCTGCCTGGACAGACGACCATTACACTGGTTTTTGGTCTGTGTCAGGTTGCATCTCTGGGCCTGTTGTGCTTCATTTCGGCCAGTTACACGGTTGGACGGAATACCTTGTGCGAAGCTGCCTTTTTGGGGTGATATGGCATACAAGCTGGGCTTGAATATATCTCCGTCGGAATTTCGGGGGTGATTGTAAGCAGCCGGATAGCGGAGCTTTTGCGCGCTGAGAAAATACGGGTGAATCAGGGCAGAGTTATTTTCAAGACATTTGACAAGGAATACGAGTATTTCATTCTTCAAGCAGAACCACAATCCGTTTGGACAGAAGCAGAACGGCAAAAATGGGATTTAATAGTTTGCACGGTCTGTGGTTCAGCTTTAAGAAAGAAGAGTGGGGGACCTTCCGAATGAAGGAGTTCGAGCGTTCCGCCTTCGAATCGGGGAGGGTCTTGATTTACGGAGCAGAAGTGCCGGCGTTTTTCATGAATGAAGCGGTTAAGGATTTGCTCGCAGAAGCAGAACCCAAGGGTATGACATTTCAGAGGGTCGGTAGTTTTACCAGTTGATTCTATGAAAAGTAGAGGGTATCCGCCTCGGCATCCCCGTCCGCGAGTATCTGCTCGATGTTCTTCCGCGTCTCGGTGACTGGCCGATCAAGAGAGTCGCCGAACTGACTCTCATAGCCTGGTTTGCTGCCAATAGAGCCCGCTTTCATCCGGCCACTATACCCGCCTAATCCCTATTCGCTACAGGGGTTGCCGTGGCGGATACGTTCGACCTCCAATCCTTGGTATGCGTCAATCGAGATAACGAAGGCGCAAATAGCGGCTATTGGACCGTTGCCGGAAAAAGTTGCGAGTTACGAGGAGTTCCATGCGATTCGGCAGCTGAGGGAGTGTTAGCTACCGGGGCGTCACCGCCGTGGCGGCGTACTGATCGATGATCGCGTGGGCGATATCCTGCAGTGGGAGTACGTGTTGTACTGCACCCATCTCCGCCGCGGCGCGGGGCATGCCGTAGACGACGCAGGTTTCCTCATTTTGGCCGATCGTGGTCAGGCCGTGGTCCCGGAGATGTTTCAGTCCCCGGGCGCCGTCACTGCCCATGCCGGTTAGAAGCACACCTATGCTATCGCGGTTGACGTTCCCCTTGATGGCGGAGTCGAAAAGAATATCCACCGCCGGGCGCTGATGGTGGACGGGCGGAGAATCGCTCAGTTCTACGATATAGTGGCTGCCCTTGGAGCGCAGTACCATATGCCACCCACCGGGGGCTACGAGGGCCAGGCCGGGCTCCACGACATCCCCGTTGACCGCCTCGCGGACCGCAAAGGCGCAGAGTTCGTTGAGGCGTTGGGCAAACGCCGTCGAAAATCGAGCCGGGATGTGTTGGACGATGCATATACCCGGGAGTCCGGCAGGCAAATGGGTCAGGACCGTTTTCAGTGCTTCCGTTCCTCCCGTGGACGCCCCCATCAGGATCAGGCTGTTCGCGCTATAGGAGCGGAGTGGCATGGACCGGGGCGCGGACTTGGTTTCCGCGCGATGCGATACGTTCGTGGAACGGACAATTGGGCTTCGCGCCAGGCCGGCACGCACGCCTGGAATCAGAGGTGTTCCGAGCCTGGCCGGAGTGACAGTGGAAGCGGCCAGGCCGGGCAGGGTGATGATTCCGCCTTCGGTTTCGCGCCGGATGCGTGGACGCGAGGCGGCAGCGGCGCGTATCTTATTAGAAAGCTGGTTGTCGTCGAAGGCCGACCAGGGGCCGTCCGGTTTTCCCAGGATGTCCACCGCCCCGGCTTCCAGGGCGGCGATGGCCGCGCGGGATCCATCGTGCGCCAGCGAACTCATCACCACCACGGGGATGGGATGCGAGCGCATCAGCAGCTTCAGGAACGTGATGCCGTCCATCTTGGGCATCTCGATGTCCAGGGTCAGCACGTCGGGCTTGAGTTTGGCGATCTTGTCCTTGGCTATATAAGGATCGCACGCCGTGCCGACCACCTCGATGTCGGGGCAGCGGGCCAGGTTGTCCGTTACGATGCGGCGGACGAGTGCGGAGTCGTCCACCACCAACACCCGTATTCGTGCGCCGGGGGCTGTCATACCACGGTCCCGAAAAGGGCCTGGATTTCGTCCAGGTGGTCGTGCGTTTTGATCAAAAGTTCGGGAAGAACGTCCTCCTTGAGTCCGAGGCTCGGCAACACTTCCGGCCGGTTGCGGAAAGCAAAGGCGGTGTGTCCATAGCCGCGGCCCAAGGCATAGGCGAGGAGATTTCCGAGATACGTGGCGGCGGCCAGTTTCTGATAGGGATTCGCTCCCTGCGGCATGTGATGCCACGAAACGGCGAGCACGAGGGACGCGGGAAAATTCCAGCGGGCCAGCAGGCGACCCCCGATTTCGGCGTGGTGAACCCCCAACAACTCTTTTTCCGCCTCCTGCAACGAGCGATCAAATTCCAGCACCGCGCGGATGAGATCGGTAT
>DATJII010000189.1:0-27020 GCA_035493435.1 Candidatus Limnocylindria bacterium
CCTCGTCGACCCGGATACTGGCAAGATCACCGATGCCAATCCCTTCATGACGAAGCTGCTGGGATACCCGGCCAGCCAGTTGATTGGGAAAGAACTTTTCCAAATCGGCCTGCTTAGAGACGAAACCGCCAGCCGGGAAATGTTCCAAAGGCTTAAGAGGAACCGCGAAGTCCGGTATCAGGATCTGCCACTCCAAAGCAAGGGCGGACTTCACCAGGATGTCGAGGTGGTGGCTAATGTTTATGAAGAGAATGGTCGATCCGTCATCCAGTGCAATATTCGCGACATCACGGATCGCAAGCGGAGCGAAGATGCCCTCCGGCGAAATGAAGCGCTCTTTTCGGCCCTCCTGACGCAGGCCCCGGTGGGAGTCTATGTAGTGGACGCACGTCTTCGACTGCAGCAAGTCAATCCCAAGGCCAGGCCGGTGTTTGCCAATGTCCATCCACTTATTGGAAGGGATTTTGCGGAAATCATCCGCCTGCTTTGGCCACATCGCGTCGCCGAAGAAGTCCTGGGCCGATTCCGTCACACCTTGGCGACGGGAGTGCCATTCGAGACTTCGGACTTTGTGGAGCGGCGGAAGGATATTGGCGCGAAGGAATATTACGAATGGCAGATCCAACGCGTTACCCTGCCCGCCGGAGAGCACGGAGTCGTCTGTTTTTTTAACAACATCACCGAACGAAAACAGACCGAAGAAGTCAGGCGTCGGCTGGACGTGCTTACCGCCTCAAACAAAAAGCTGGAAGCGGAAATCGTCCGGCGCCGGACTACGGAAGTTGCGCTGGCGCAAAGTGAGCGGCACCAATTCCAATTGCTCAAGAAATCGGACCGGATGCAGGAACAGTTGCGCAATCTGTCCCATAAGATCCTTCGGGCCCAGGAGGAAGAGCGCAAACGTATCAGCCGTGAGTTGCACGACATCGTGGCCCAAACCCTGGTGGGAATTCATCTGCACCTTACGGCTTTGACTGAAAAGGGCATACGCAACCCGCAAAACCTCCAAGAACGAGTGGCACGAACCCAGGAGCTGCTGGAAGAATCTGTGGAGACGATGCATCGATTCGCCCGGGAATTGCGTCCCAAAATGCTGGATGACCTGGGCCTCATACCCGCCTTGCATGCGTACCTCGAGGAGTTTACGAAACGAACGGGCGTGTTGTCCCGTTTGACTGCTTTTGCCGCTACCGAAAAGGCCAGCCTGGCCACCCGCACCGTGCTCTATCGAGTCGCCCAGGAAGCGCTAAGCAACGTGGCGAACCATGCGCAGGCCAGTCATGTCCATGTCTATATCGAGAAACGGACGGACAGCGTTCAAATGAGCATCACGGATGACGGTAGATCATTCGACGTAGCGCAAGCTCTCCGGCCGCAGGGAATGGGGCGATTGGGGCTTTTGGGCATGCGGGAACGGCTGGAAATGGTGGGTGGCAGCTTTGACGTTAAATCCACGGTCGGCGTGGGCACGGTCATCACCGCACAGATTCCCTTGAGCAAGGCGGTTAGGTTGCGCATCAATGAAACGCATTGGCGTTCACCCGAGCAGGAAGCGTCTCCGGAGCCAATGGAAAAGAAGCAAAAGACCGCGTCCATCCCCCGTCGAGAGTTGGCAGCTAAGAAGGCCGTTCGCCGATCTCGGAGTCGGCCGGTTCTTGAGGGGTGATTTTTGCCATCGCGTGAAAGGCTCTTTTCGAGCACTTTCAGCCACATGTGGAGCGATCTCCATTTTGCCGCACGCCAATTGGTGAGAAATCCCAGCTATGCCATCGTGGCGGTGTTGACGCTGGCGATGGGCATCATGGCAACCACTGCCATGTACAGTGTGCTATACGCCGTGGTGTTGGACCCATTTCCCTATAAAGACGTTGACCGTCTCACCAGCGTCAAGGTCTGGGAGCCAGGACAGCGCAACTATCGCACCGGATACAATCCCGATCAGTTTCTCGAAATTGCCGAACGAAACTCCATCTTCGAAGGCGTCGTGGCTTCGACGGTAAGTGACATTCTTTGGACGGGCGACAGCGACCCGAAACGGCTGCGGGGAAACTTTGGCACGCCGAACACATTCCAAATCATGGGCGTTGCACCCTTGCTCGGAAGAACGTATCGGCCCTCGGACGGAGCGCCGGGAGCAGAACCGGTGGTGGTAATCGGCTTCCGTTTCTGGCAAAGGCAATTTGGCGGTGATCCTACAATCATTGGCCGCCAGTTGCGGCTCAACGATCGCTTGCGGACTGTGGTGGGGGTCATGCCCAAACGGTTCATGTGGCGTGGGGCGGATGTTTATATTCCAGTGGCGCTGGAACGGGGTAAATATCCCGAGAACGTCTATTCTGTCCATCTGTTGGGCCGCCTGAAACCCGGAGTCACGGAGGCCCGCGCCGAAGTGGATCTCCATCCGATCATCGCAGACCTCAAACAGCGTGACCCCGGCCAGTTTCCCGAGCACTGGCGTGTCGGGTTGCTGTCCTTCAAGGAAACCTTCCCCAGCGGCCTGAAGGAAACACTCTGGATATTGCTGGGTGCGGTCGGTCTCCTACTGTTGATCGCCTGCGCCAATGTATCTAATTTGCTCCTTTCGCGGGCGAGCTCACGTCAACGGGAAATGACCGTTCGTTCGGCTTTGGGGGCCAGTCGCGGCCGATTGGTCCGACAGCTTCTTACGGAAAGTTTGCTGCTCGCGATTTTGGGGGCGAGTGTCGGAGTGGGTCTGGCCTATCAGGCCCTTCACCTCATCCTGACCTGGGTCCCACCCGACACGATTCCTGACGAAGCGGAAATCCGTCTCAACATCCCCGTGTTACTCTTCACCTTGGGCGTCTCCGGGTTGGCCAGTCTGCTCTTTGGTCTGGCACCCGCCCTGCACACCTGCACCCAGGATTTGGCCCACTCGCTCCGGGAGGCCGGTCGTGGGCTGGCCGGAGGTGCGCGTCAGGGGCTGCTCCGCAAGGGGCTGGTTATTTCCGAAGTGGCGCTCTCCTTGGTATTGCTTGTAGCTGCCAGCTTAATGATTCGCACCTTCCTTACGTTGCAAGACGTGCAACTCGGATTTCATCCAGACCATCTCCTGACCATGCGCGTGCCGCTCGCCGACCAGCGGTATTCCGATCCGAATCGACGGATCGCCTTCTTCCGGGATCTCCTTGGACGTCTCAAGGCATTGCCAGGGGTAACGGCTGTCGGGCTGAATACGAGCGTACATCCGATGGAAAATTGGAACGTGCCAGTCGAGGTCAAGGGTGCCGCGCAGGAAGACCAGCGCCCGGTGGAACTCCATCAGGTCAATGCTGATTATACCCGGGCATTTGGGATTGGGCTGATCGAGGGCCGTTATCTTTCGGATGATGACATCGCAGGCAAGCGCCGGGTGGCCATGGTCAATGAGAGCTTTGTTCGGGATCGGCTTGGCGGGCGTTTGGCAGTGGGGCGCATTTTCCGACTTCCCGAGATACGCGGGGACTCACGCAATTCCACGGAGGATGCGTTTGAAATCGTGGGGGTGGTAAAGGATACCGCCCGTCAAAACCTCAATGGCCCGGTCGCGAGAGAAATCTATATCCCCTTCACCGTCCTGGCCCGGGCTGACCGGGTTGTCGTCCTAGCCTCGGCCGGCCCCTCGATGCTGACCCGCGCCATGGCGGCGCAAGTCTATGCGATCGACAAAAATCAGCCCGTCACCGGTTTGGAGACACTTCAAGCGGTTCTGGACGACAGTATCTATGCGGGTCCCCGTTTCAATCTTGCCCTTTTCTCCCTCTTCGCCGGACTCGGACTCACCTTAGCTTTGGTGGGTGTCTACGGAGTGATTGCGAACTCAGTCACCCAGCAGACTCGCGAAATCGGCGTCCGCATAGCCATTGGCGCGAATGGCTACCAGATTGTCGGCATGGTGGTGAAGAGGGGCCTTTGGCTGCTATTGGCAGGGATCGTTCTGGGCTTGCTGGGCGGGATTTTTGCCGCCCGTTTAATCGCCGGACATATCTCCAGCGTGGCGGCTTTTGATCCAATATCTTTCGGCATCGTAGCCCTTATCCTCCTCGCAACCGGCCTTCTCGCATGCCTTCTGCCCGCAGTGCGCGCCGCCCGAGTGGATCCCATGGAAGCGTTGCGGACGGATTAATGGAGAGGCTCATTTTTCCCCTATCCGAAGTTTGGGCTCCGTGCGTCGAGAAGTTCCGTTTGCCCGTTTTGGTGAGCCCAGCTATATTTTGGCCAAGTTTCGCAAGAGGCGGACTACTCCATCATGGTTGAAATCACCATCAAGTTACCCGACCTGCTGGCACACGCTTTTGGTGCAACACCAGAGGCGCGTTCAAAACGGCTGACGGAAGATGCAGCCATTGAAGAATACCGCGCCGAACGTCTTTCGCAGCGCCAAGTTGGTGAAATGCTGGGTTTGGACTACTGGCAAACCGAAGATTTTCTTTGCAAGAATAATGTGCCGTTGAATTACTCGCTGGGTGAACTTCAAGCGGATAGCCAAACGTTGGATGATCTCCTGGGACGTCCGTGAGCGTCGTAGTGTCCGATACTTCTCTGCTCCACTATCTGGTTGAGTGCGAGGTCGTGGACGTGCTGTCTGCGCTTTTTGAAGAAGTTCTCATTCCGCCCGCAGTTTATCGGGAACTTCAGCACCCAAGGACACCAACCAAGGTTCGCGTCTGGGCTAACTCCCTGCCATCCTGGGTGAGGTTCCAAGCCCCAAAATCGCTCGACAATTCTCTCGAGGTGGATGAAGGCGAGAAAGAGGCCATTTGTCTTGCTCGCGAAATTAGGGCAGTCGCGGTTCTCATGGACGATCGCAAAGGCCGCGTCGAGGCGGAACGCCAGGGATTGCGGGTCGCGGGGACTATAGGTTTGCTTGAAGCAGCTGCGACACGAGGATTACTTGATTTCTCCGCCGTTATACGGCGCTTACGCCAGACCAACGCTCGGCTCGATGGTAAACTAATTCAAGCAGCCTTGGCTAGAAATCCGACCGGCCGAGATGAATCTTGATGAGATTTTCCTCCAATGAGACGAAAATTATCTTGTCGCACTAACTCCGCACTCCGAGCCCCTTGGCCGCAATATCCTTCCGGTAGTGCATGCCTTCGAACCGGATCTTTTCGCATGCCGTATAAGCGCGATTCTTGGCTTCGATAAGAGTGTCGGCCCAAGCTGTGACTCCCAGAACGCGGCCGCCGCTGGTGACTACCTGGCCGTTTTCCAAGGCGGTGCCGGCATGGAAAACCTTCGTGTCCGGCAAAGCCGCCGCTTCGTCGAGACCCGAGATGACCTTGCCTTTGACGATCGCCCCCGGGTAGCCGCCGCTGGCGAGTACCACGCAAACGCTCACTTGAGAACTCCACGTCATGTCAGTCGTCGCCAGCCGTCCTTCTACCGAAGCTAGAAGCAACTCGACGAGGTCGTTTTGCAACCGGGTGAGGTACACTTGGGCCTCGGGGTCGCCAAACCGGGCGTTGAATTCGATCACCCGCGGACCGTTCTTGGTCAGCATCACTCCCGGATAGAGGATGCCACGAAAATCGATGTTTTCCGCCGCGCATCCTTCCAGCCAAGGCCCCAATATGCGCTGGCCTACGCGGGCCAACTCTGGATCTGTGAGAAACGGGGCCGGCGAATAGGTGCCCATGCCACCGGTATTGAGTCCTTGGTCTCCATCCAGTGCCCGCTTGTGATCTTGTGCTGACGGGAAGAGTTTCGCCGTCCGTCCGTCACACAAGGCGTGCAGGGAGATCTCTATACCCTCAAGAAACTCCTGGATAACGACCTTGGACCCGGCAGTGCCAAACGCCTGTTTGACGAGGATTTCTTCAATTGCAGCGTCGGCTTCCGCCACGGTACCGGCCAATAGCACACCCTTTCCCAAGGCCAAACCATCGGCCTTCACCGCGCATTTTCCATTAAGGCGTCGGATGAATTCCCGCGCTTTTGCGGGATCGTCAAAAGTACCCGATTGGGCGGTGGGCACTCCATGGCGTTCCATGAAATCCTGAGAGAATGCCTTGGAAGCCTCAAACTGAGCCGCCCGCTTTCTGGGGCCCCAGATTCGGATGCCGTTGGCCTGGAAAAGATCCACAATTCCCAAGGCCAAGGGATTGTCAGGACCAACCACCGTGAAATCGACTCGGTTCTTTTGCGCAAATTCCAAAAGCGCCGGGAGATTTTCAGCGCCGATGGGCACATTCTCCACGCGCTTGCCATTAGCCCACAGCGATTCGGTGGCCGTCCCGGCGTTGCCTGGTGCGCACCACATTTCGGTCACCGAACTGGATCGCGCCAGTTTCCAAACCAAGGCGTGTTCCCGCCCACCAGAACCGATAACTAAAAGCTTCATTAATATTAAAAGACTGAAGGGCGCCGCGTGGCTGCGGGAATTATAGCGTGACCACTATCTTGCCGAATTGTTCCCCGTTTTCCATCGTGGCAAAGGCTTCCGCCACCCGTTCAAAGGGAAACACGTGACTGATCACGGGCTTGATGGCGTGCGTTCGCACAAACTCGACCATGGCGTGGAAGTCCGCCGGACTCCCCATCGTGGAGCCTAGCAGTGAGAGCTGTCGCCAGAAAATCTTCCGCATGGCCATTTCCGGCGGGTTTCCCATGGTGGCTCCAAAGAAAACGATTCGACCTCCCGGGGCGGCGAGATCGAGCAAGTGCCCAAAACCAGGTCCACCAGCACTGTCGACGACGACGTCAAAGGAACCGTGGTGCTTGCCAAAATCGGCCGCCCAGCCTTGGATATTATAGAGCGCCCCAGCCTTGGCACCCAGCCGACCGGCCTTCTCGAGCTTCGCCGTGGAACTGGAGGTCACACAAGGCATCGCACCCGCAGCCACGGCAAATTGTAGCGCAAAGAGAGCGGTGCCGGCTCCGATGCCGTTGATCAAGACTCGCTCGTGGGCCTTGAGTTGAGCCCTGGTAAAAAGGGCGCGATAGGCCGTTAACCCCGCCAATGGAAGTGCCGCCGCTTCTTCCCATGTGAGATGGGTGGGCTTTTCCACGATTTGATCGACGGGAACACAGATAAACTCCGCCAGCGTGCCGTCCTTGGGCAAACCCAGGATGGAAAAACGAGGTTCCTGCGCCCTCTGGTCGTGCCCCCAATCGAAGCCTGGGTTGATAATGACCGGTTGGTCCACCCATCGTTCAGGCACTCCGGCACCTACCGCCACCACTTCCCCTGCTCCGTCCGAACCGGGAATCGTTGGAAATTTCAATCCGGAATACTGTCCCGCCTTGATCCAAACGTCGCGGTGATTAAGCGCCGCCGCCCGCAATCGCACGAGCACTTCACCCGCTTCTGGTGTGGGTTGCGGTACGGTATCGAGGACGAGTTCGTTGATTCCCTTGAGGACGGCGGCTTTCACGTCCCTTCCTAATAGCGTGCCAGCAGGCACGAAGGCAACAACTGCCGCCCTACCGTTTTAGATAATCGTTCCCCACCCGCCAGGTTATGCGTCGAGCCGACGACGGACGATTCGTGCGAGATCGTTCGATTGGTAGGGTTTGGGCAGGAAATTGACTCCTTCTTCCAGGGTTTCCTCCCATTCCTGATCCCGGTTGCCGTATCCGCTGGAAAAGATGATTTTCAAGTCCGGCCGTTCGGCGCGTAACACCTTGGCCAATTCAATGCCCGACATTCCTTCTGGAATAAGCAAATCGGTAATCAGCAGGTCGATGGCGTCGCGATGCTCTTTCCAAAGTTCCAAGGCTTGATGCGAATCCACGGCCTCGATAACCCGGTAGCCCTGTTTCTTGAGGACCAAGGCAATCACCTGTCGCAACATAGCCTCGTCTTCCACCACCAAGATGGTTTCCGAGCCCTTGGCAGGAGTGACGGAACGGGCCGGAATCGCAGGAGAAGATGGCACTTGCGCCTGCGGGAAATACATTTCGAAGACGGTTCCATGCTCGGGCGTACTCGATACTTGGATCCAGCCGCGGTGTTGGAGAACGATCCCGTGGACGGTGGCCAATCCCAGTCCGCTGCCTGCACCGACTGGCTTGGTGGTTACAAAAGGCTCAAAAATCCGATCCAGAATTTCGGGCGGAATGCCACGGCCAGTATCGCTTACGGTCAGCCGGACAAAAAAACCGGGATAGGCGCCCCGATGGCCTCGAGCGAGGGCTTCTGTGACCACCAATTCGTCCGTTGCCAAGGTGAACTTGCCTCCATCCGGCATGGCATCCCGGGCATTAAGCGCAAGGTCGACAAACGCCTGCTCAAAAAGAGCCGCATCAGCCAAAATGGGGCTCAGCTGCCCCGCCAGTCGGAGCTCGACTTGAATGGCCTCACCCATGAGCCGGCTAATGAGTTTTTGGTTGGCCCCAATCAGTTCATTGAGGTCGGCTGGCTTCGCATGCGACGTATGGCGCAGACTGAACGCCAGCAATTGCCGAGTGAGTCCCGCAACCCGATCCGCCGCTTGGGAAATCTCCCGGGCGGATTCGTGAATGGCACGGGGTTCGGCCCCTTCATTCAATAAGAGACCCGCGTGGCTCCGGATGACGGTAATGAGATTGTTGAAATCATTGGCGATTCCCCCCGCCAACTGGCTGATGGCATCGATCCGATTGGCCTGGCGGAGCTGAGATTGCAAGTGGGCCCGCTCCATCGCGTAGCGGATTGCCCGGCTGAACATTGGGAAGGTTGTCTGGCCTTTAACCAGATAATCCTGGGCCCCCAACTGCAGCGCGGTGATGCCCGTGTCCTCATCGTCGTTGGCTGTCAGGACGATCACCGGAATCCCGCGCGCAGCCTCGTAGGCCCGGCGAAAAGTGTCCAAACCCGAACTGTCAGGCAGGTTCAGATCGGTCAAAATGATGTCGAAAGTCGCCTGCCCAAGCCGTTCGGCGGCGTCCGCAATGCGCGGGGCATGAGTTAGTACAAACGGCGAGGAGACCCCTTCTCCCAAGGCTGCCTCAATCAAAAGGCGATCCGTCGGGCTGTCTTCCACGACCAGGACCCGGATGGGGCCCGAATTGCGGAAACGGTCCACTTCCCGCCCGCCTGGGAAATGGGACGGACCAGAGCCGAAGGCGCCCAGCTTAGGGAACCGCACGATTTCGAACCAAAAATTCTCGATCGTCCGCACCACTTCCGTGAACCGATTGAAATCAACCGGCTTGGTGATATAGCAATTGGCGTGGTGGGAGTAGGCCTTGAAGATGTCTTCTTCCGCTTCGGAAGTCGTCAAGACCACCACAGGAATGACTCGCAGCCGTGGGTCGCCCTTGATTTCCGCCAATACCTCGCGCCCGTCCTTACGTGGCAGGTTCAGGTCCAGAAGAATCAAGTCTGGGAGTGGAGAGTCCACGTACTTGCCTTCCCGCCGCAAGAAGGCCATGGCTTCCACGCCGTCTTCGACAGTGTGAAGGCTGTTGAGAACCCGGGCCTCGGACAGCGCCTCTATGGCAATCAGCCGGTCCGTCGGGCTGTCTTCCACCAGCAAAATCTCAATCGGCTTTCGTTTGTAGTCCATACACCGGCACTGGCCCTAAATGGTCACGGGGGTGGAAGCTTGACCACGGCAAACCAGAACTCCTCCAACCGTTGAACTATCGTTGTAAAATCTTTAAAATCAACCGGTTTTGCAATATAACAGTTGGCGTGAAGAGCGTAGCACTGGCGGATATCCCGGTGGTCACAGGAGGTGGTGAGCACCACGACCGGTATCAATTGCAACGCAGGATCCGTTTTGACATCCGCAAGCACCTCGCGCCCATCTTTTCGCGGCATGTTGAGATCCAGCAGGATCATGTCCGGCCGGGGAGCGTTGCGGTGGGGCCCTTCCTTGCGCAAAAACTCCATCGCCTCGACACCGTCCTGCGCAAAATGAAGGCGATTGGCGATACTCGATTGCTCCAGCGCTTCCGCCGTGATCAATCGATCCGTGGGACTGTCGTCAACGATTAGTATTTCCAAGGGTGCAGCCATCATCCGCGCGCGCCGTAGACTAGCAGTTGACCACAAAAACAAAAGGACTTATGCGCAACTCGTTACTGTCCCAGGAATTAAATCTGGAATTCGCCCTTGCCGTGAACGCCATCGTCGCTTTTACTCCGCTCGCCAGGGTCCATGGAATGAGGACTTGTGAACCCCGCCAGGGCAGGAATGCAGCAACGGTAGCTTGCTCCGCATATGCCGTGGGTGCCCTGGCACTTTTTCTGTTTTTCTCAGTCAGGATTTCCCACACTCGACTCCCGTCGCTGTCCATGCAGTATGGCGGCTCCGTTCGATGAGCTATCAAGTCATTGCCCGCAAGTATCGGCCCCAACGTTTTAGTGACGTCGTTGGGCAGGAGCACGTGACCACCACGCTGGCCAACGCCATCAGTGCTAGTCGCATAGCGCATGGTTACCTCTTTTGCGGCCCCCGTGGAACGGGCAAGACCACTCTCGCACGTATCTTTGCGAAGTGCCTGAATTGCACCGACGGACCCAAGGTCGACTTTGACGATAACGACCCCCGGGTAAGGGAGATCACCGAAGGGCGTTCACTGGACGTGCTGGAGATCGACGGCGCCAGCAACAACGGCGTCGAGCAGGTCCGCGAATTGCGCGACACAGCCAAATTTTCGCCAGCCGCTTCGAAGTTCAAGATCTACATCATCGACGAAGTTCACATGTTGACGGTGGGGGCATTCAACGCCCTGCTGAAAACGCTGGAGGAACCACCGGCCCATGTGAAATTCCTCTTCGCGACGACCGATCCGGAAAAGGTTCTGCCCACCATTCTAAGTCGCTGCCAACGCTTTGATCTACGGCGGATTCCCTCGGCGTTGATCGTCAAACACCTAAGCTGGATCGCTGGACAAGAAGGCGTGGAGATCGACGACACCGCCCTCGAAGCGGTGGCCCGCGGAGCAGACGGGGGCATGCGCGACGCTGAATCGACGTTGGATCAGTTGATCAGTTTTTGCGGCAACCGGATCGTCGAGGCGGATGTGCTTTCCATGTTCGGTTTGGCGGCGCGGGCGCAGTTACTTTCATTGTCCGACGCCATCATTCAGGCCCAAACTGAAAATGCGTTGCGCGTACTGGGAGACTTGGCCAAGGGCGGAAAAGATTTGGGACGGCTCCTCGGTGATCTTTCCTCTCATTTCCGAAACCTGATGCTGTATTTGGTCTGCAAGGGCGACCGTTCGGTCATCGAAGTCGCCGATGCGGATTTTGCCACGCTGACTGCCCAGTCCCAGCAGATCGATATCGCCGCGGCCACACGTATCCTGGAAGTGTTGAGCACCGCCGAAGGACGCCATCGGGACGCAGGTTCCAAACGCATCTTCATGGAGGTAACAGTGGTCAAGGCCATTCAAGCCCGTGAATCGACGAGCTTGGACGCAGTACTCCAGCAACTGCGGACCTTGCGCGAAGAAGCCAGCAAAGGAGAACCACGTTCACCCGCCGCCGTTTCACCTAAAACGCCGGCACCTCAGCCCCAGCCAACGGCTGTTTCGGCCCCGGGGCCTGCACCGGCTCCGACGTCTGGCCCGGTGGTACCAGCTACACCAGTTCCGACACCCCCTGCTCCGCCAACCGCCGTCATCGCCGCACCTGTGGTGCCAGCCGCTGCTGTGGCGACGCCTGAACCGCCGAAACCAGCCGCAGCCTCCCCTGCTTCACCAATGGTTCCGTCTCCGACTGCCCTAAAACCTGAGGAATTTGGCGCGGCTGAGATTTGGAATCGACTGTTAGCAACGGTCGGACCGCAGGAAAAATTCCTTCTTTCGTGGCTTTCCACCAGCCAAGCCAAGGAACTGGCCGGAGGCATTTTCACCATCGAATGTGCCCCGGAAAATGCCGACCTATTGGCCTCGTCGAAGAACATTGCGATCCTCGAAACGAAACTGAAGGAGGCCGGATTCCCGACCCTGCGAGTCCGGGTCGTGCCCGGAAAAGTGGAGGAGATCGAACTGACTCCGACGATGGCTCCGACCCGTAACGGCGGTGCCACACCGCCCGCCCGCCCTGACGCCAAACCGGCGGCTGAAGCGAAGCCAGCCAAGCCCGCGATTGTGACCTTGAGCAAGGACGAATTCCTAAGCGATCCGTTGATCAAACAGGCCCTGGAATTGTTCAAGGGCCAGATTATCGAAGTCCGCGCTCCGGGTAATGCCGAAGGTGCCGCTTGAATCTCCCGCTGGGAACGCCACACTCTCTCGAACCAATATGTCGAGCATCGGTAAATTGATGAGGCAAGCGCAGAAGATCCAGTCGCAGATGGAGACCATCCAGGCGGCCTTGGCCAACAAGACCCTGGAGTCCACCGCTGGTGGGGGTGCCATCAAGATCGTGGTGAACTGCGACGGAACCCTTCGTTCGCTCAAGATCAATCCAGACGCCGTCAACAAGGACGACGTTCCCTTTCTGGAAGATATGCTGGTGACCGGCATCAATGCCGCGTTGGTCCAAGCCAAGGAGCATGCGAACAAGGAAATGGGCTCGGTTACCCAAGGTCTGGGAATGCCCGGACTTTTCTGACGATTCGTCTAGCCCAGGGACAGTCTAGCCGTGCGGCTATCGATCCCGTTGGCAATGAGCTCACTTCCGGATAGTGTTACCCACCTCGTCAGCGCGCTCAATCGCCTTCCCGGCATCGGGCCGCGTTCGGCGGAGCGTCTGGCTTTGCACATCGTGCTGGCGGACGCGGGATACGCCAAGCAACTGGCGGAGGCGGTAACGACCGCCCGGGAAAAAGTGACGACCTGCCGGATCTGTGGCGCCCTGACTGAAATCCAACCCTGCGCGATCTGCGGCTCGCCCAACCGGGATCGTTCGCTCCTATGTTTGGTGGAGCGTCCGCTGGACATCCTAAGTCTGGAGAAGTCTGGAACTTTCAAAGGGCTCTACCACGTCCTTGGCGGCAAACTTAGCCCACTCAATGGGGTCGGGCCGGACGATCTCCGGATTGCGGAGCTGGAATCGCGCGTGGGCGGAGACGGAGCGAAGGAAGTCATCCTGGCCCTTGGCTCGGACGTCGAAGGTGACGCCACCAGCCACTACCTCGCCAAGCGATTGGCAGGCACCGGAGCCCGGATCACCCGAATTGCCCAAGGCTTGCCAGCCGGCAGCGGTCTGGAATATGCCGACGAACTAACCCTGAGCCGGGCATTGGAAGGCCGGCGCCAGATGGAATAATCATAAATCAAATATGTCCCCTTTCGGCCACCGCCCCAAAGCCATTGTCTTCGACCTAGGCAAGGTCCTGCTAGAATTCGACTACTGGCGCGCAGCCAGAGCCCTGGCTGCAGAGAGCGATGTATCGGACGAGGCGATGAAACATCTGCTCGATCAATCCCCCCTGCTCTTCCGGATGGAAAGCGGCGAGATGACGAGTGCAGAATTCTATTTCCAGATCCAGCGGTTGACTGGTGTGCGTCATGCCCAGGAAGATTTCCGCACCAGTTTTGGGGACATCTTCGCCGAGATTGAACCCATGATCGCGCTGCAACGCGACATGCGGGCCAGCGGAATTCCCACCTATATCTTCTCGAACACCAATGACATGGCGATCGAGCACATCCGCCGTACTTATCCATTCTTCGCCCATTTTGACGGCTACGTGCTTTCCTATGAGGCGGGCGCGATGAAACCGTCTCCAGTGATTTATGACGCCGTCGAGAAAATGACCGGATTGGCCGGCCCCGATCTACTCTATATCGACGACCGGGTGGAGAATATCGAAACCGGCAAAGCTCGCGGCTGGCAGACCATCCTGCACCATGATCACGACACGACACCGCAGTTGGTTCGATCGCTTTTTGCGTAAACTGGAGGGCAGCCGCCCGCCGCTTTCACGAGGAAGCAGGCTCGGACTCATCGGCAATCTTGAGTTTCAGGGCCGCCAGGAAGGCACGCCTGCGGGTTCTTGAAACCACCAATTCCACGCCATCGGGAAGGAATATAGTTTGATCCCCGTGCGACCGGGGTTTGAAGGCCTGCACCCAGTTGAGATTCACCAAAGTGGATCGACTAATCCTCAGGAAACGACCGGCAGGAAGTCGCTTCTCTATGCTACCCAGCCGTTCGTTGACCGACAAAAGCTCGTTCTCCAGGGCGACTCTGGGTATCCCCTGAACCAGGCTTACGTAACGGATTTGGCCCGCCGGCATGAAGTGCGTCCCCCCGCCGATCCGGAAGGCGATCCGGGCAGAGGAATCGGTGTTGTTTACCGGGGCGATGGCCGGATTGATAGGCATACGAATGGACGGCTATAATGAAGATCGGGCCGCGACCCTGCAGATAGGCGTCTCGTGGGCTGGAGAGCTGGCAACCAAGGAGCTGGCCAGCCGTGGTCCGCGGACTCGAAACCGCTGGGGGGTGTAGGCGGGGCACGTCACTCGGCTGGGATCATGGGAGGGTCGAGGATCAATCCAAACGGCGAAGTGGCGGTCTCCGGACAGCATTGCGCCAACTGCTCCAAATCTGGGGTGAATTGCTGGCAAACCCGGCTGCCAAACTCCATCCGCCCGATAATGCGGTGGGATGCGTCTTATTCTTATTTTCCTGCAGGAATCGTTTTTCATGGCTTTTTCCCGGCTTCAATCGCTTGGGCGATGGCATCCGCCAGATCTTCCGCTGTCCACTTGTTGCCATCAAATTGCTTGAACAGCCGCCTCCGCGAGTCGAGGACCACGGTGCGAAGATTGTGGACAAAACTTCCCCCTTCATTGACGAAATGGAAATCGAGCTGTGGCACCATGGAGGCCATCGAATCAGCCGGCGCAGCCGCGAAAAACCAGCGGTTGGTGTCCTTCCCTCGATAACTATAGGCGTAACGCGTCAGGACTCCTGGTTGGTCGAATTCGGCATCGAATGAAATCGAGATAAACTGCCAGTTGGTGGCCATGCCCGGCTTCTGCGCCAGAATCTCCCGCGTTTTGCTAAAATGCTGATTCATGCGCGGGCAGTAGTCCGGCAAAGGGCAGCGGGAAAAGATGAACGTGAAGACCACGGCTTTCCCCTCAAATTCCGAAAGTTTAATTAACCGGCCATCCTCTCCGAGCAATTCTACATCTGGCAAAACTTCGCCACGTTTGAGTTTTGCCAGGTGCAGTAGGGAAGCGGTGGAAGGCCCAGGCGGAGGTAAGGCAGGCAAACCATTGGTGGAATCCGGCTTAAGATCCTCGATCCAACTTTCGTTTTCGTTTGCCACCACCCGAAATTGAATGGCATCGCCAGGCTTGAAGCCGCGAAGTACGTTGCTGCTTCGCACCGTAAAATCCATGGTCATGCGGGGCATGAAACCCGGAATATCCTCATGCCGTATGACTACCGACTGCCCGCCGACGGGGAGTTCCCGAATAATTCCCCTGGCACTGAACGAACGCGCGATGTTGGTCGAATCCAAGGGGCTGGCCTGCATCGCAGGGATCACTACCGCCGGCTGCCCTAGCGTCAGTGGGGCGTTTGTGCCGTGATCTGGTGGGGAGGCAACCGACGGATCGCCTCCCCGGTGGCAACCCACGACACATAGGAAGGCACACACTATAAACCACCACGCTGCGGACTGGCCGCAGGGTGCCTGTTCCACAAATATTCCATTGGTGGTATTCGTTGCCTTAGTTGGCTCGTACTCGGTCGGGGACATTCGCATTTATTCGGTACGGCCTGCGCAGCTCCGAGACAATGCTTCGCTGTTTTTTTGGGGTGGCATCTCACTTTGGTAACACGAAATGGACTAAAACCGTGGTGACACGCCGGGCAAACGCCGAGCGTTCCGTCCAGTTGGCAATATTACACAAATTCATCCATTGCAGTTGAAAACGGCATCTTACCCCGAAAAAGGCCGTTTCGCGCAGTGTTTCACGCCTTTTGCCACATTGCCCATATCAACCAATTTAACCAACTATAGGATAGCGACATGACGCCCCTATCACTTCGCCGGCTAACCTCCGTGCTTTGCTCAGTCGCGATGCTCTCGGTCGCGACGGTGAAGGACGCACGCGCCCAGGCGCTCGATGATGAGTTGATCGTCCTGGATCCGGTGTGCGAGACCATTGATACCCATGGGCCCAATTTGCCGCCGGGCAATCCCGCACCCAGCACCGTACGAATGGCCAAGATGCTCACCGAGATCTTTAGTCGATCAAATCCATCGACCATGGCCTATATGAGCGATCGGATGGCCACGCTGCTCGCGGAGAAAGCCACCAACACCTCGGAGATAAATGAGCGTTTTCGCATTCAATTCGCGCTCGGAATCCAGCAGATCAACGCTGGCCGGCCCGATTCCGCGCTGAATACGTTTTCCGCCATGGAGCGCTTTGTCGCCGAAAAGGGCGGGCAATTGGATGAACGCACCCGTACCGAACTACGATTGCGCAAGGCCACCGCCTTCTTCCGGCTTGGCGAACAGGAAAACTGCCTTGCCACCCACAATGCCGATTCATGCGTCTTCCCACTGAAACCGAAGGCTTATCACTTGCTGCCCCGCGGATCGCGGGGAGCGATTGCCTTGTTCAGCGCCCAACTTGCTGAATATCCCAACGACTATAGCACCCGCTGGTTGCTGAATCTCGCCCACATGACCTTGGGCGAATATCCGGATAAGGTGAACCCCCAGTTTCTCATTCCACCCGCTACGTTTGCGTCGGAATATGAGATGCCACGCTTCGTCGACGTGAGCGATGGGTTGGGAATCGACGCCAACGATTTGGCGGGCGGCGTCATCGCAGACGATTTTGATAATGATGGATTATATGACCTGGTGATCTCCGCCTGGGATTCCAAGGGCCAGCTCCGCTATTTCCACAACAACGGAAACGGAAGCTTTACCGAACGCACCAGCGAAGCCGGTTTGGTGGGCGAAGTGGGAGCGCTGAATATCCAGCAGACCGATTATAACAACGATGGATTGCTCGATATCTGGATGCTTCGGGGCGCGTGGCTGGGCAAGTCGGGACGGTTCCCCAAGTCGCTGTTGCGCAACAATGGCGACGGAACCTTCACCGATGTTACGGAGGAGGCGGGATTGATGAGCCTGCATCCGACCCAATCCTCCAAGTGGTTCGACTACGATGGCGACGGCTGGCTCGATGTCTTCATTGCCCACGAATCCACCGATCCCAAAGACCCCGATTGGTGCCAACTCTTTCATAACAATCGCGATGGCACCTTCACCGAATGCGCCAAAGCCTGTGGCATCCAGATTGCCGAATTCGTCAAGGGCATAGCCTGCGCCGACTACGACAATGATGGCCGACCGGACATTTTTTTGTCGGTGCGCCGTGCCGGTCCCAAGATTCTATTGCACAACGACGGGCCGGACGCCTCGGGTCAATGGCATTTTAGCGACACCACCGCCAAGGCCGGCATTGATGCCCAGATGCTTTCCTTCGGCACCTTCTTCTTCGACTATGATAATGACGGCTGGCAGGATCTGATCGTGTTTGGATACTACCTGCCCAACGGTGTCGGGGACGTGGCCGCCGACTATATGGGCCTCCCCAACAAAGGCGCGAAGCCCAAGCTGTACCACAATAATGGCAACGGGACCTTCACCGACGTGACGATCGAAATGCACCTGAACCGCATCTGTCATACCATGGGACATAACTACGGCGATCTCGATAATGACGGCTGGCTGGACTTCTACTGCGGCACCGGCGATCCGGATTTCCGCACGCTAATCCCGAAGCGCATGTTCCATAACGCCAATGGCAAAGTCTTCCAGGAGGTCACCACCGCCACCGGCACGGGACATATCCAGAAGGGCCACGGCGTGGCCTTTGCAGATTTCGACGATGATGGCGACCAGGATGTCTATATCGCCCTGGGTGGGGCGTATACGGGTGACCTGGCCCGCAACGCGCTCTTCATGAATCCCGGTTCGACCAACCATTGGCTGAAGCTGAAATGCGTTGGCGTCAAGGCCAACCGGGCTGCCATTGGCGCACGCTTGAAGATCACCGTCCAGACCCCGAATGGTTCCAGGGAATTGCACCGCGTGGTCAGCAGTGGTGGAAGCTTTGGATCCAATCCCTTGCGGCAGGAAATTGGCCTGGGTGACGCCACGGCCGTCACGGCGGTCGATATCCGCTGGCCGGGCTCCGACACCCGGCAGACTGTGTCAGGCCTGGAGCTGGATCGTGCGTACGAAATTCGCGAAGGCGACGCCACCCCTGTGGCGCTCAAGCTTCATCCGGTAAACCTGGACCACGGAACCATGAATCACGGAATGAAAGTGCAGGCCAAGAACTAGCCAGGAACCACCATGGTTCAGCCTTTGATGGTCATCGGGGATAGCAGTTTTTGTCCTATACCGGCCAATGGCGGTATGGCGGAACGCTGCTATCACCATCACAGTGGAGGCGTGAATTCTGCCGAATCTGCCCCAGCCTCTGAGATCGTGGTTCCAAGTGGCTTCATGAGCCTAGCTTTGGAACCCTCTGCCGGCCAACGGGTATCAGGGGACACAGTTCCCGTGATTGCGACGATCGCGCCCGAGGCGAGTGCGCCACTCGATCCCCATGATCACGAGGAAGACGGCTGCGTCTGCCGCAATTGCTCCGGCAAAGGGGATTGTCGGCGTCCCCGATAAAAGGGGCAGCCCATTTGGAAACCCAATTTGCCAGTGGCCAGTGTGAAGGAGCGAGGCGTTGTTGTGGTGCCTCGCTCCTTTTCTTTCAGCCGCTACCAGCGGCAACTCCGGCCAACGCCCTTCATCGGCTCGGCGTATGACAATGGGCGCACACGCCAGCGGCCAGATCGGGGCTTAGATAGGGAATTCCCAAGGCCATTCCTCGTAGAATCAACAACAAGGCCACCGATGCAAGCGACACTGGCACCCATTGCTGGAGTTTAAATCGCAGGGCCACAGGCAGCGCTTTGCCCGACAGTCCAATTCCGAGCATCATGGGCCAGGTGCCAAGTCCGAATAACGCCATATAGGCTCCCCCTGCGGCAAGCCCACCGGTGGCAGCCGCGCCAGCACAAGCCGCATAGACCAATCCACACGGAAGCAGGCCATTAAGCAGGCCCAGTAGTCCCACCGAAGCCAGGGTCCGTCGTTGCAACAGCGCGCTGAATCCGGATTTTAGCCAGGTAACCGCCCCGATCATCGGCTTGCCGAGGGTCATCCGGCGTGAAACCAGGAGGCCGACCAGCATGAGAATGCCGGCTGCAATCGATACCCACCGCTGAATGCCAATCAGCGCAAGCGATTTTCCCAATAGCCCAAAGATCAATCCGAGTACCGAGTAGGTAGCCAGACGGCCAGAATTATAAGCCAGACGTCCCGCGAGGAAACCCGTGAAGCCCCGTCCAGTCGCCGGAAGGGCCAGGGCCAGCGGGCCGCACATGCCAGCACAGTGCAAACTGCCAGCAAGTCCCAAGATGAAGGCGGTCCAGAGCATGGATCACCGTTTTGCTGGCGTCAGAACAATCGTTTCATCCCGGAAGAAATCGTTGGTGCCTGCCGTCCAGGAAACCCGGACTTTCCAAAGTCCCTCGGCCAATCCGTTGGCATCAATCGATTGTTGTCCCCTGGCGTCAAGCGCGAGCGGTGTCCGATGATCCAGCCGAGCATCTGACGGGCGATAGAGTTGAATGGTTCCTATGGGGTGCAATGGGGCGTGTTCGGCCGGCAGACCGACAACGATCTCCCGACTGGAAGAAACGAACTCGACCCGGACTGCCTCGGCCATGCGCTGGGTCCGGTTCATTGAATCCAGGCGATGTTGGAACCGCATCTCTTGGTCGTAATAGTCCACTCCGACCAGGTCCACGCGTTGCCGGATGGACCACGTCGTATAAACGACGATGCCGCTGAAAAAGATAATGAACCAACCGATGATGGCGGTCGGCCACGGGTTCCAGATGGGTTTGGCTTGAGTCATAGAAAGTGGGTTTGGAGGTCAGTCACGTGGTCCAACGAAGACGGTTTCCACCGTTTCAAGAAGCTTACCTTGCGAATACACGCCGACCTTGAGCGGCGTAGTGGCTCCCGTAAGCTGGGTACGGTCGAGCTCGACCAGCACGGAACTTTGGCCCAGTTGCTCCTTTGGGACAGAGAACGCCCGGCCCATGATGGTTATCTTGCCGGTAAAATTTTCGAGGCGAAGCTCGAGCGGAATATCGCGGCTCGTTTTGTTCACGACCTTCAGCGTATAGAGATTGCTGATGTGCCCATCGGCCGTCGGCTGATAGAGTGCTCCTGGAGCGCGCAGAAGCATCGTTTCGACGTCCGAGCGGGTGAACACCAGGAAGAGGAATAGTCCGATCAGGGCCATCAGCATCGTGGCGTAGAGCTTCATGCGTGCCGTGAAACGCAATGGCTGCCCCTTTTCAATGCCGTTCAACGAAGCATAGCGAATCAAGCCCCGGGGACGCCCAATCTTGTCCATGACGTTATCGCAGGCATCGATGCAGGCGGTGCAATGGACGCACTCCATTTGGATGCCATTGCGGATATCGATGCCCGTGGGACACACCGCAACGCACTGGCGACAGTTGACGCAGTCACCCAGCCCTTCCTCGAGACGTAGTTCCAGGCGTTGATCACGCTTCCACGGGCCTCGCTTTTCACCCCGTTTCTGGTCGTATGCCACCACCATAGTATTCTCGTCCAATAACGCGGACTGAAACCGCCCGTAAGGACAAATGAAGGTGCACGCCTGCTCCCGGAAGCGCGCGAAAATCGCGTAAAACAACAGGGTAAAGAGCACCATCGATGTCAGCCCTCCCAAATGACCCTGCGGATCATCCCGGATGATGTGAATCAAGGCGTCGCTACCAATGATATAGCTAAGCAAGGTGTTGCCGATGACGAACGAGAGGCTGAAGAAAACCACGTGCTTGAATAGTTTCTTGGCAACTTTGCCTCCCGTCCAGGGGGCGGCGTCCAGGGCGCGCTGGCTGGCGGAGTCCCCTTCGATCAAGTATTCGAGTTTCCGGAACACCATTTCCATCATGATGGTCTGCGGGCACGTCCAGCCGCACCAGAGACGGCCGAAGGCACTCGTGAAAATCATGATGCCCCCCAGGAAAACGAGCATCGCTACGGCGAAGATGATCGAATCCTCGGGCCAGAAAATATGCCCCAGGATCGAGAATCTGCGCGACACAATGTTCATCATCAGCAGCGGATTGCCACTGATCCTGATGAACGGGCCGGTAAACATCAGGCCGATCAGCAACCAGCTCACGTATGTGCGGCGGCGATACCACCTTCCGGCGGGCTTTTTGGGATAGAGCCAGCGACGATTCCCGTCCTTGTCGGCGGTAGCCAAGTGCTCACGAAAGTTGTCCCAATCGACCTCCCGTGTGGCCTTGGCGCTGGTCCCCTTCGAAATATGGATCGCAGGCTCGCTCACTATTCGTAGCTCTCCGTTTGGACCGGCGCGGTATCTTCCCGAGGTTTCGGATTGGGCGGCTGGGTGCCGCGAAGAGTATAGATATAGCTCGCCACGGCGTGGATTTCCGAGGGTTGCAGCACACCTTTCCAGGTGAGCATGCCTTTCTCCGGCACCCCAGTGACGATGGTCTTCAGGTTGTCCTCAAACTTCGGACCGTGGATCCAGTAGTCGTCACAAAGGTTGGGCCCCACGAGCCCACCACCATCCTGGCGATGACATGGCGCGCAATAGGTCATGAAGGTATTCTGGCCCTTGGCGAGCACTGCCGGGTCTTTTGACGGTTCAAGGCTGGCCAGTGACGATTCAAATTTCTCCTGCGCCGCATTCTTCAGGGCGTCACCAGCCTTGGCCTCCCTGATGTACTCGGCAATCGACAATTCGCCCATATGGAAAACATGGAAATAGAACATGTAGGCGACGGCGAACAAGGTGCATAAGTAAAAAAGCCATACCCACCACCGAGGCAGCTTGTTGTCCAGTTCCTGGATGCCGTCATACTCGTGGTCGAGCAGCAGCGGATCTTTCGGCTCATTCATGGCGCGCCTCTCCTTCCTCCGAATTCCCGATTTCCCCATCGCTCAGGGGCAATGACTCCATGGACTTGAGAAAAGAACTCTTCAGCAGCAGCGACCAGAGCAACGCCGAGCCAAAGACAAAGAAGAAGAGGCACACCGAAGCGATGCCGTACAGGGCGATACCTTCGGAAGAGCCGAGCACATTTTGTATCATAAGATTTAACGATTAAGGGCCGTGGTGTTGGCGGGAATGGGATCGGCATCGGCCTGCGGTTTGCCGCTCTTGATGTCCGTTCCCAGCCGTTGCAGGTAAGCGATTAGCGCGATGATTTCCCGATCGGGTTCCGCCTTGACCATCCCGATCTTGAGGTTGGTCACAATATTCGTGCTTTGCTTGCGGAGGTCCCCCAATGCCAGGGATTCGTAACCGTCAGGATACGGCACTCCCAGCTTGCGCAACACCCGCAGTCGGGCCGGCAGCGAGGAGGTGTCCAGCTTTTGGGTCAACAACCAGGGATAACGCGGCATGATCGATCCGGGCGAAGTGGAACGGGGATCATCCATGTGGTTATAATGCCAGGCGTCGGGATATTTCCGCCCAATGCGGTGCAGATCGGGGCCCGTGCGTTTGGAACCCCAGAGGAAGGGATGATCGTAGACGAATTCCCCCGCCTTCGAGTATTCACCATACCGCTCGGTTTCGCTCCGGAACGGGCGGATCATCTGCGAGTGGCAGCCCACGCATCCTTCCCGGATATAGATATCGCGACCCAAAACCTCGAGGGGGGTGTAAGGCTTTACGCTGCTGATGGTCGGAACATTGTTCTTGATGACGAACATCGGGATGATTTCCACCAAGCCGCCAATCAACACCGCCACTGCGGCGAGCACGGAAAGCAATCCAGCCTTCGATTCCAGCCAGCGATGGCCCTTTTCGCCCACAACGACGACTTCTTCCCGGGCGGGAGCTTGCGCCTGGGTTTCGGGTTCAAAATTTCCCTGCCTGGCCGTCCGGTACAGATTGTAGGCGCCAATGAGCACCCCAACGATATAGAGGGATCCGCCGACGGCCCTAAGGCGATGCATCGGAATAAGTTGCAGCACCGTTTCCAGAAAGTTGGGATACTGGAGGAATCCCTCCGGGGTGAATTGCTTCCACATCAAACCCTGGGTGATGCCGCTCCAGTACATCGGCACGACGTAGAACATGATCCCCATAAGCCCGAGCCAGAAGTGCCAGTTGGCCAGCTTCAACGAATAGAGCTCGGTACGGTAGAGGCGCGGGAAGAGATAATAGAGCATCGAGAAGATGATGAATCCATTCCAACCCAACGCCCCGGTATGGACGTGGGCAATCGTCCAATCGGTGTAGTGCGAGAGCGAGTTGACCGATTTGATGGAAAGCATCGGTCCTTCCAGGGTGGCCATGCCGTAAGCAGTCAACGCCACGACCATGAACTTAAGCATTGGATCCTGGCGGACCTTGTCCCAAACGCCGCGCAGCGTGAGCAATCCGTTCAACATGCCGCCCCAACTCGGAGCGACCAGCATTACGCTGAATACCATGCCGAGCGACTGAGCCCAGTCCGGCAAAGCAGTGTACAAAAGATGATGCGGGCCGGCCCAGATATAGATGAAGATCAGCGCCCAGAAATGGATGATCGAGAGTCGGTAGCTGAACACCGGGCGATTGGCCGCCTTGGGCAGGAAATAATACATCAAACCCAGGAATGGCGTGGTGAGAAAGAACGCCACCGCGTTGTGACCGTACCACCACTGGACCAGCGCATCCTGCACGCCGGCATAGATGGGGTAGCTCTTGAACGGTCCGGCCGGCATTTCCAGGGAGTTTACGATGTGCAGGATAGCCACCGTTATGACCGTGGAAATGTAGAACCAGATGGCCACGTAGAGATGCTTTTCCCTCCGCTTGAAGATGGTGCCAAAGACGTTGATGGCGAAGGCCACCCACACGATGGTAATCGCGATGTCGATGGGCCATTCGAGTTCCGCGTATTCTTTGCTGGTCGTCAGGCCGAGAGGCAGCGTAATGGCGGCGGAAACGATGATCGCCTGCCAGCCCCAGAAATTGATCCAACTCAGCGTGTCGTTGAAGATGCGCGCCTTGCAGAGGCGTTGCAGGGAGTAGTAGATGCCCATGAACATACCGTTGCCGACGAACGCAAAAATCACGGCGTTGGTATGCAGCGGACGCAGGCGCCCAAAAGTAATGTACTGCAGGTTGAGATTGGCGCCCGGAAAAAACAACTCCACGGCGGCCAGGAGGCCGGCCAGCATGCCGACTATACCCCAGATAACGGTGGCGATCGCAAAAGCGCGGACCACCTTGTTATCGTAACTAAATGTATCGATCTTCATCTTCAATTCTTTTCGTTGGTCTCGGGAAAAAGTGTCTTGGCTTTCGGCAGATCGTCCTCCGCCAGTATTCGTAGTGGAGGCGTGCCAGTGTCTTCAAATTGGCCGGAGCAAACGGCCCAGATAAATGCCCCCAAAAAGGCCGTGGCAACTGCCAGGCTGGCAAGCATGAGGATAAGGAGGACGTTCATGGCCGGCTCGTGATGGAATGGTGGGTTGCCAGTCCCGCCCGATGAGCCGCCCAACGGGTCGCACCACAGGCGAATATCACCATGGAAATGGAACTCAGCGGCATCAGTACCGCACACACAATGGGCGATAAGACGCCGGCCGCGGCGATTCCCACTCCTGCGATATTATATAAGCCGGAGAGGACAAAACCCGCGCGGGTAATGCGCACCGCCTGCCGGGAAAAGTCGAGGATCCGGTCGAGCTGGGGCAATTGCCGGGCGTCCATGATGATGTCGCTGGCCGGTGAAAAGGAGCCTACCCGTTCCACGACCGCCACCCCCACGTCGCTTTGCTTAAGCGCCCCGGCATCGTTCAAGCCATCGCCGACCATGACCACTTTGTGCCCCGCCTGCTGCTGGTCGCGAATGAAGGCCAACTTGTCCAACGGGCTTTGATTGAACAGTAACGTGGCGTGTTCGCCCAGTAGGTCGCGGAATCGGGAGACCTCACGGGCATTGTCACCACTCAATAGGGCCGTCCGGTAGCGGTCGTCGAGCCCGCGAACCATGGAATCCACCTCGGGACGCAAAGGGCTGCTCATCCCAAAGCTCCCGCGAAACACACCATCCATTGCTATCCAGACGCTGTCGCCGACGATCTCGGAACTGGAAATCGTCTTGATGCCGAAGCTTTCCAACCAAGTGCGCGAGCCCAAGTGCACCGACCGGTCATTCACTGTACCCATCAATCCACAACCCGGGGATTCCACAAAATGGGTGACGGCAGGCCCTTGCTGATTAGACTCCAGAAGCCGAACCAGACGTTGGGAATAAGGATGCGTGGAATGTTTCGCCAAGGCGCCAATGGCCGCCGATTCCGCGTTGGTAAGGGGTGTGCCGTGAAATTGGATTCCATCGGCACTACCGTTGGTGAGGGTGCCGGTTTTATCCAAGACTACTGTCTCTACCTCGGCTAACCGTTCCAGCACTGCGGCGTTCTTCAGATAAACACCGGCGGCGCCTAAAATTCGTTGTGCCGTTCCCAAGGTTAACGGCGCCGCCAAAGCCAAGGCGCAGGGGCACGCGACAATCAGTACAGATACAAAGGCCTTGGCCGCGAGGGAGGGATTCACTGCCAGCCAAAAAAAGGCCGAGCCCAACGCAATACCTAGAATGATCCAAGTGAACCGTCGGCTGTAGCGATTGGTAACCGAATCGAGTGCACTGGCTCCGGACTTCCGGAAAATTTCGTTGTTCCAGAGGGAAGTCAGATAGCTCTGTGAGACCGGCTTTACCGTGTCCACCTCGATTGCTCCGCCCATCTGGCGACCGCCCGCATACAAACGATCGCCGGGTTGGAACCTGACCGGGTCGGATTCCCCCGTGACGAAACTATAATCGAGGCAAGCCAAGCCGGTGATTAGGGTGGCATCCGCGGGAAGCAGTTCGCCATGTCGCAGGACAAGGCGATCACCCACAGACAGTTGAGATATGGCAACCGGGCGCTCCCCTTCGGCGTTCTTTCGCAGGACAGCCAGTGGAAAGAAGCTCTGATAGTCCCGATCAAAGACCAACCGATCATGGGTCTTTTGCTGGAACAAACGGCCACAAAGCAGGAAGAAGATCAGGCCGCTCAAAGAATCAAGATAGCCATCCCCTCGCCTGGTGATGATATCGAAGGCGCTCTGTCCATAGATCGCCGCCAAACCCACCGCAATCGGTACATCCAAAGTGAGCGTTTTTTGGCGCAGGCTTAACCAAGCCGTTCGCCAGAAGTCCGCCGCGCAGTAAATCACCACGGGCAGTGCCAGGGCCAATCCGAGCCCGCCAAAGACTGTTTTGAAGAAGGGTGCGCTGAAACTGTCGAGCCCGAGATAGCCAGGAATGGCCAGCAGCATGATGTTGCCAAAGCCGAATCCGGCAATCCCGAGCTGCAAATATCGACGGCGGTTGGTAGACGCCGCCTTATCTGAACCCACAGTGCCCAGGGTAAATGTCGGCTCGTAGCCAATGGAGGCCAGCAAGGTGACCACCTCGCTCAGGGCGATCTGCTTCCGGGCAAATGTGAGGCTGACTTCCCGACGGGCAAAATTCACCGTCGTTCTTCCGATTCCGGGATTCAGTCGGAACAGGTTTTCCAGCAACCAAACGCAGGCAACGCAGTGAATTTGAGGAAGATGCAGAGTGATCCGGGCGGTCTCGGCATCGGCAAAATCCAGCAACTTGTCCTGGACTGCCGGAAGATCCAGATAGGCCCATTCGCTTTGCTTGACCGTGCCCCGAGCGGTAGCGCCGGGCCTCACTCCCAATTGATAAAATTGACCCAACCCGTTTTCGATCAACAGCGTATGAACCGTCTGGCAACCTGCGCAGCAAAACGATTTACCTTCCGCCGTAGGACTCGCCGCCGGGCACTCCTGGCCACAATGAAAACAGCACGCACTCCCAGCAGGGAGTGTGTCTCCCGTGCGTGGTGTGTTCGCCGAGCTTAATGTGCCGACGGGGGCCGTCATTGACTGCCACACTGTCGGCCAATGCCGTGGCCACGCGCCAACCGGGCGTTGTGGAAGGCTAAACCGATTTTGCTATCG